>JAQCGT010000001.1 GCA_027730505.1 Actinomycetota bacterium
GGTCTCGAGATGCGCGTTGTGGACCCCGACACGAGGGAGGATGTCCCCGAGCGGCACGTCGGAGAGTTGCTGTTGCGGGGCACGTCGGTCACCCCGGGGTACTACAAGCGCGAGGACGCCACGGCGGCACTGTTCCATGACGGCTGGCTGTGCACGGGTGACCTCGCCTATCTGCTCGATGGTGAGCTCGTGCTGTGTGGTCGCATCAAGGATGTGATCATCGTGGGCGGGCGCAACGTGTTTCCTGAGGACATCGAGCGTGCCGTCGGAACCCTCGACGGTGTGCGAGCCGGCAATGTGATCGCCTTCGGGGTCGAGGGGTACAAAGGCAAAGAGACCGTGGTGGTCGTGGCCGAGGTGCGAACCGATGACCCCGATGTGGTCCGGGAGGCGATCCACCACCGAACGCTCGAGGTGTGCGGCCTTCCGCCCCGAGATGTGATGTTGGTGCACGCCGGCACACTGCCGAAGACCTCTTCGGGCAAGCTGCAGCGCGCCAAGTGCCGCGAGATGTACCTGGCGGAAGCGCTGCCTCTCGTTTGAGCCGCTGACGGGCTGTTCAGCCGGCGATCAGCGGCGTGAGGGTCTCACCGAGAAGTTGAACCCTTCCTGGGATGTGGCAGTTGGCGACTGCGTTAACGGTGAAGCCGTCGAGTCCCATTGCAATTTGTGTGGCCATCTGTTCTGCGACCTCATCGGGAGAGCCGTGCACCACATTTGCGCGGCCCAACTCGAGGTCGGATCCGGTCAAGCCTCGGCCCATGAGCATTGCGTCGAGCTCGGCGACTGCCTCGTCGTGAGTGGGGGCGATGCACACCGACTGCTGACGGGTCACGGTGATCGATGCTCGATCACGCTTTTCGGTGCCGCAGTGCTCATCGAGCACAGCGAGCTTGCGACTGATGTCGCTGACCGGGCAGATCAGGTTGGAGTCATCGGCATAGCGGGCGACGAACCGCAGAGTCTTGCGTTCACCGCCGCCACCGATCATCACCGGGATACGACCGACGGGCGGCGGTTCGTTCATGGCCTCATGCACCGAGTACCACTTGCCGTCGAGGCTCGGCCGCTCACCGGAGAGCATGGGGATGATGATCTGCAATGCCTCATCGAGTTTCTCGAAACGGTCCGTGAAGGTTCCGAACTCGATGCCGAAGGCTGAGTGCTCGAGCTCGAACCATCCAGCGCCGATGCCGAGTTGGGCGCGACCACCGGAGACGATGTCGAGGGTGGTGATGATCTTGGCCAGCACGGCCGGGTTCCGGTAGGTGTTCCCGGTTACCAGCGATGACAGCCTGACCGTTGAGGTTTCACGGGCAAGGGCCGCCAGGACCGTGTAGCACTCGAGCATGTTCATCTCGGGCGGGCCGATCATCGGCAGTTGGTAGAAGTGGTCCATCACCATGACGGTGTCGAAGCCTCCGGCCTCGGCTTCACGGGCCTGGCGTGCGACTTCGTTGAAGAGCCGGTCCGGCCCGACACCTGGATAGGTGAACGACGGGATTTGATAGCCGAGTCGGGTCATTTCGGGAGCTCCTTGGGTTCATCGTTGACAGCCGTGCGACACTGTCGATCGTGAAGGTGGTTTACTCGTTCAGGCACCGGGCGCACCACCCCGAGCAGGAATTCGAGGAGTCTCGGCTTCACGAACCGCACGAACACCCAGGTCGGGCCGAGGCCATCCGTGCGTCGCTCGCAACCGACAGTCGCTTTGAGTTCGTGGCCCCCGATGACCATGGACGAGCACCGATTGAGGCGGTCCACGATCGAGGACTCATCGATTTTCTGGAAACGGCGTGGTCCCGATACCAAGAGACGTTCGGGCCGACGCACGATGTGGTGCCCGATGTTTTCGCTCACGGACGCCTGCGTGACGGCATGGGTGAGGCGCCTGCGCCGACGACCATTGGCGCCGAGCTCGGGTACTGGTGCTTCGAGACGACCACGCCGCTCACGCACGGCACCTATGACGCGGCCCGTTCGTCGGTTGACGTTGCCTTGACCGCTGGGTCGATGGTGCTCGGGGGTGATCGGGTGGCATACGGGCTGTGTCGTCCTCCGGGGCACCACGCCACTCGTTCGGTGTATGGGGGATACTGCTTCTTCAACAACGCGGCGATCACTGCGGCGCATTTGTCGGCGGTCACAGGGTCAAAGGTCGCGGTCCTCGATGTCGACTATCACCATGGAAACGGGACCCAACAGATCTTCTATGAACGTGAGGACGTTCCGTTTGTGTCGCTGCACGGCGACCCGAAGCGGGCGTATCCCTACGTGGCTGGTCATGTCGATGAGACCGGCGTTGGCGCCGGTGCTGGTGCCACGTTGAACCTGCCCTTGCCGGCGGGAACCGAGGATGACCGATACCTCGCAGTGCTCGGAGACGCGCTCGAGTGGGTGACGTCGTCAGGGGCAGCGATGGTGGTCGTCAGCCTCGGACTCGACACCTATCACCTCGACCCGATCAGCGATCTCGGTCTCACCGCCGATGGCCTCGAGCGATGTGGTGAGTTGGTGGCATCGGCGGGCTTGCCGTTGGTGATTCTCCAAGAGGGCGGATACGCAACCGACGACCTTGGGGAGAACACCCGTCGCTGGCTGTCGGGCGCGCTCTCAGGCGTTGGCGGCGCGCCTGGCTCGTGACGGGGTGATGACCCTGATGACGGTGGCGACCGCCGCCGCCATCGCCAGCGTGATGGCGCCGGCCTGATAGACCCGGTTTGAGGTGTCGGTGCCCGTCCAGCCTGCGTGGACGAGGGCGGCAAGCACGAGCGGGAAACTGATCCGGTGAACGATCAGCCAGAACCGACGGGACAGCCTGCGGCGTAGGAGCGATGTGACCTGGATGACGACGAGCAGGTACATCGACACGACACCGACTGCCGTTCCGATTTCGGCGGTGCGGGTCGCGCCCTGCCAGGTGGCCGCTCCGGGTACCAAGAGGTCGGCCACTCCGAACGACACCCACCCGTCGAGCACGAGACCGAGGAGATGGGCTGCGGTCATGGCGATTGCGGTGCCGCTCAGCCACGTGTGTGTTGCCAACAGCCATGCAGGACGGTCGACGCCTCGCAGCGCCCGTGTCGAGAGCAGGACACCCCACACGAGAGAGAGCACAAGGAGGACGAGAGCGACAATGCCTGTCGATCGCGAGAGGTACCACCAGATGTGTTCGTTCATCGCAGGAAGTCCTTCCAGGAGGAGGTGGTGTGTTGGGCTCCGTCGTCGCTGATGATCAGTGCGGCGAGACCGTGATGCTCGTATTGATCGAGAGCAGTTCTGATCGGACGCGAGAACGGCACTTTGGTGAACGCTTCGGCCCATGCCGCGGTGCCGGCAATCACCGTGCAGGCGACGACTCCCGTCGCCGAGGGAATGAGTGTTCGCGGGTCGATGATGTGGTGAGCCGAATCTCCTTCGGCGCGAGTCCAGCGCCGAAGCAGGGTTGACGAACTCGCCACGCCCCCGGACTCGATCGCAATCCGATGGATCGGCTCAATGCGGTCGGGATTCCAGACGTCGACCTGCCATCCGCCCGCTGGGGGCTCACCGGCGACACGGAGGTCGCCGCCGATTTCGACGAGGATTGATCTCGCCTCATCGCAGAACTCCTCTGCGATGAGATCGGCTGCGAGTCCCTTGCCAATACCGCCGGGGTCGATGACGGTTCCCGGTGGCAGTGCAGCGCGGGACGTTTCGCGATCGACCAGGATCTTGGTCGGGTCGGAGCGCGATGTGGCGTCGGCAGGTATTTCGGATTGTCGTCTTGGTTCGTCCCGACTCCGGTCGTATCCGAGCGACGCAAGTGTTCCGAGCATCGTCGGGTCGAATGCGCCATCGGTGACGAGCCAGGCTCGTGCTGCTGATTCGAGAAGCGTGATGCTGTCCGATGAAATGTGGACTGGTCTGCCGCCAGCTTGGTTCAGCATCGAGATGTCACTGGTCGGGAGAAATCGCGACCAGCGGGCCTCCAACTCTCTCAGACGAACGAAGGCCTGACGGGCGATCGAATCGGGGGCCGCAATAGCGGCGGTTGAGCCCATGACCGGCCCTTCGGCCACGAGGCGCGGAGGGGCTGTCAGGTCAACTGCCACCGGTGTTCCCTTGGGCAGGAGGAGGAGTCGGTGATGGAAGAGTGATCACGATCGGAGCTGGCTGTGCGACTGGCACCGTTGTCGTCGAAGTCGTTGTTGCCGGCGGGGAGGTTGCCGCCGGAACGGTCGCTGGCGGAGCAGTTGTCGCGGGTTCTGGAGGCGCTGGGATTGTTTGAGTTGTCTCAACCACCGGTGAGGCGGCCGGCGCTGGCGTGGTGTCGGTGGGAGCGGGGCTCGCTGGTTGTGTCGCCTCCACAGGAGCATCCGTGGCAAGCGTTGGACGTGGCTCGCCACTGGCCACGGTGGGCGCTATTGCGCCGGGCTGTCTTGCAGTCTCGGCAGCCGGCGAAGTGGTGATCGTGGAGGAGTCGCTCGTCGCTTGCGGAGCCGACTCAGTGAAGGAGCTCAGGTCAACGATCGGCTGAGCAGTTGCGAGAAACTGCTGCAACTCGCTGACCGACGACATCTGGCGCAGGTCGATCGGCCTACCCGTGTCGTCGACGACAACCATGACCACCGACGCATCGGCGCTGACCCGTACGGTTCCTGGTGCTTGCGATACCGATGCTTGATCTGGTGGGCTCGCTGGGGCGCTCTCGATCGAAGCCCCGACGTGCTGCTCGGCGATTCCGATGGCGGTCATCAGCCCGAGCGCCGCGGTTGAACTCGCTCCGATGGTGATCAGTCGTGCGGCCCGAGCTGTGGGCTGTTTTCGAGGGGGGTCAATCTGGGTCTGCCCCGGGTGCGCAGGCGCAGTGGTGGTGCTGTCGTCCGGCGTTGCATCGTCGGCGGATTGTTGAGCAGCGCGTTGGGCCTTGAGCGCTGCGATCCGCGCAGCTCGGTCGTTCTGAGGGGACACGTCGTCGTCTTCCTGCAGTCGGTCGGGCTCGATCAGTCGTCGTCCCGATCGTCGTCATCGTCGTGGTCGTGGTCGTGGTCGTCATCGTCGTCGTCATCGTCATCGTCATCGTCATCGTCGTCGTCGTCGTCATCGTCGTCGTCATCGTCGTCCCGATCGTCGTCATCGTCGTCGTGGTCGTCGTCATCGTGATCGTCGACCGGCGCGATGTAGTCCGAGGACACCTCAGGGACGATCTGGCCATTGACGAGAGCTGCCTCGAACGTCACCTCGAGCGCGGCCGACTCGAATGTGACTTCGACCGCACCGGTGACCGAATCGTGAGATGCCTTCGTGACCATCCATCCGGGGAGTGCGTTGGTGTCGACGATGAGAAGGCGTCCGTTGATCACGTCAAGGGTCACGCTTCCGGCCTGGTCCAGGTTGTAGGTGGTGGGGCTCATCGGGGGCTCCGCAACCGTGGTCGTCGGCGAAGCGGTGGTACTTGTGGCCGGGGGACGAAGAGTGGTCGAGGTGGCCGTTGGGGCCGTCGTGGATGTAGCCGTGATGCTTGGGGTCGTCGTGGATGGAGCGGTGATGCTTGGGGTCGTCGTCGACGGAGTCGTCGTGGTCGGGGTCGGCACGACCGTTGTTGTCGTGTCAGCAACCTGCTCGGTCGCCGAAGCCGAAGCCACCATGGCGGTCACGCCGTCGGTCGTGGCCGAAGCATCAGATGCAGGTGTCTCGGTCTGATGAGGCACAGTGGCCAAGGGTTGCGGGATCGTGAGATCGATCATCTGGCTCTCCGGAAGGATGACGGCTGAGGCAGCTGCCTCGCTCGGCGCCGAGTCGAAGATGGTGGTGTTCACCATGGCGGCTGCTGATCCGGCAGCGATAACACCGATGAGAGCGAGTGCGGTTGCAGTTGTCGTCTTCATGGGGAGTCCTTTCGCTCGACGAAGTGACTTCCACGGTAAGGGCGCGATGCCAGAGGGGGCCCCGTGGATATCCAAGGGACATCCAAGAACTGGTGTCAGATCGGCAGTTCCCCCGGATCAGCCATCACCGGATGAGACAATCGGTCTGTGGACCTGTTGTTGATCGAAGACGATGACGCAATTGCCGAGTCACTCATGGGGCCGCTCACGAACGCAGGCTTTGCCGTCCGCCGCGCAGCAAATGGGGCAGATGGAATCGACCACATGTCGTCGGGACCGTCGCCAGACATCGTGCTCCTCGACCTCGGCCTGCCGGATATGGACGGCTATGACGTGTGTCGCACCCTTCGGGCGACGTCGTCGGTACCTATCATCGTGGTCACCGCTCGTAGCGACGAGTTCGACCGGGTGCTGGGTCTCGAACTCGGTGCCGACGACTACATGGTCAAGCCGCTCGGGGCACGCGAGTTGGTGGCTCGAATCCGCGCTGTCTTGCGGCGGACCCGAGACGGTGTCGCCGGGGCGTCAGCCGTTGACGAGCAGGACCGACTTGAGGTTGGCCCCTTGGTGATCGACCGACGGACCCATCGAGTCCACCTCGGTGGTGAAGAGATCTCGTTCACCCCGAAGGAGTTTGAGTTGCTGGTCTTTCTCGCTGAGGATGCCGGTGCGGTCCGAACGCGGACCGACATCGTCGAGCACGTCTGGGACGCGAATTGGTTCGGGCCGACCAAGACCGTCGACGCCCACGTCGCTGGTATCCGCCGCAAGCTCGGAGACCCGGCATGGATCGAGTCGGTGCGTGGCGTCGGATTCCGGCTGGAGATGCCGTCGGGATGAGGCTCCGGATTACCGCCGTTCTCGTCGGCATCGTGCTGTTGGTGTTGCTCGTTCAGGACGTGCCACTCGTCAACCACCTGCAGACCGTCGAACGAGATCGATTGGTCACCAAATTGGAACGTGATGCGTTCATCATTGCTGGCCGGGTTGAGGAGGTGCTGCAGGCGGGGGGCGAGGCTCCCGACCCCGCCATCGTCGGGATCATCGAACGGTACGAGGACTCCGAAAACGTGAGCGTCGTGGTCACCGACTCGTCCGGTGCCGCTGTCTTCGGGCCAGATTTTGAATTGGGCGAGGACTTCATGAATCGACCGGAGGTGGTCACCGCCCTTGAAGGTCGTCCAAGCACTGGCGAACGCAATTCGGTCACCCTTGGCACCGATCTGTTCTTCGTGGCGGTTCCGGTGTTATCCGGCGACGACGTAGTTGGTTCAGTGCGAATCACCACGGTCGCTGCTGCGATCGATGACGAGGTGAGAAACCGCATCATCGGACTTGGAGCGGTGGTGCTCATATCGGTAGCGATCGCGGCCGCTGCGGCAGCCGTACTCGCATGGACGGTGACGCGCCCGTTGAAGCGGCTCGATGAGGTAACGCAACGATTGGCTGCTGGCGACCTCGGAGAGCGAGCCGATGAAGCTGAGGGTCCTCCTGAAGTCCGGTCACTCTCCAAGTCATTTAATGACATGTCGAGTCGGCTTGAGCAGCTCGTAGCCCGCCAACGGGCCTTCGCCGGGACTGCATCTCATCAGCTCCGCACGCCGCTCACCGCGCTCAGGCTGCGACTTGAGTCGCTTGCATCGTCGGTTGAGGGAACGCCTCAGGAGCGCGATGTGCTGGCCGCAGTTGCCGAGACCGACCGGCTGCGTCGCATGATCGAGGGTCTGCTCCTTCTCAGTCGCGCCGAGGATGCAGCGGTGGCGCCCGAGGCAGTTGTGTTGAGCACGATTGTTGAGGATCGGGCGGCGTATTGGGAGCCGCTGGCAGCGGAACGGTCGGTTGTCATCTCGTGGGATGCGCCACCCGCCGTCGATGTGCGCGCCGTTCCCGGGGGACTTGAGCAGATCATTGACAATCTCGTCGACAATGCACTCGACGTAGCGCCAGCAGAATCGACGATCAGGATCTCAGCGTTGCTCGTTGGGGCCAATGTCGAAGTGCACGTCATTGACGAGGGTCCGGGTCTCTCAGAAGACGATCGCGATCGCGCCTTTGATCGTTTCTGGCGTGGCGAGCACGCAGCGCCGGGAGGATCAGGCTTGGGGCTCTCGATTGTTCGTCAGTTGGCCGAAGCGGCAGGCGGCTGGGCCGAACTCCGAGCGGCACCGCAGGGCGGTATCGATGCTGTCGTTGGGTTCAGGCGGCCCTGAGGTCGTCGAGAACCTTCGCCCAACGCCCCGGGTCGGACTTGTACGGGGCGTAGAAACTGAGTCGGTCGACGATGTCGCCATAGCGCCGCTTGAGCTCGCCACCGATCTGCTCGGGCTCGCCGACCACGGCAAAGGTGTTGAGCACCTCGTCGTCGATGACCTCGCCCATCTTCACCCATTCGCCCGACTTCGACAGGTGGTTCAGTTCATCTTGCATGTCGCCCCAACCGTGCACGTCGAGCACGCCTCGGTACGCCGGCGTCGAACCGTAGAAGGCGATCTGCTGCTTCGTCGCCTGTGCGGCCTTCGCCATCTCTTCTTCGGTGTTGCCCGTGACCACGAACAGGGGACCCGAGATCTCGAATCCGTCCAGCGTGAGGCCTGCTTTGGCTCGGCCGCGCTCGATGGCAGGAATCGTGACTTCCCGCATGTACTTCTCGGTGGTGAATCCGTGGACGATCATCCCATCGCACGTTTCACCAGCCACCTCGGTCATCAGCGATCCGACAGCCGCGATATAGATCTTCGGGACACCGAATCCAGACAGGTCAGCTTTATCGGGTGTGAAGAACGGGGTCATGAGTGTGTGCGTGTAGAAGTCGCCGCGGAACTCGAGCTTCGCGTCGTTGAGCCAGCAGTCCCAGATGGCCCGAATCGCAAGGATCATCTCGCGCATCCGCGGCGCCGGGTGGCTCCAGTCCATCGAGAACCGCTTGGTGATATGTGGTTTGATCTGCGAGCCGAGCCCAAGGATGAAACGTCCTTTCGAGAACGCCTGCAGATCCCACCCGAGGTTGGCGAGAAGCATCGGGTTGCGGGCGAACGCGACGGCGATCGATGTGCCGAGTTCGATATTGGAAGTGTCCGCCGCCGCCTGGACGAGGGGAAGGAATGGATCGTGAGCGGTCTCGGCCGTCCACGCGCCGTCGTAACCAGCCTGTTCGAGTTCACGGGCTGAAGCTGCGGCCTCGGCGAGCCCACCCATCAAAGTTGCGTCGATCTTCATGCACTGACCGTAGCCGTCGTGGGCCTCCGGGGCGTATCCGGCGTCACTCTTGGTCGCGGAGGAACTGTTCGACCTCGGCACCGAGTTCGTCAGCGGGGATGACTTCAATGCCGTCATCGCCACCGACGGGTGCACTGTCGGCATCTGCGTCGTAGAGGTCCTCGAGTTGTCGAAGCATGGTCACGTGCTCATCGTTGCCGGCGACGAGTTCGTCGAGGTGACGCCGGCGCGCGATCGCATCGGAACGAAGATCGACGGCGTCGAGGACGACGTGGACGGCGGTGCGAATCCCTTCGATGAGTGCGACGGATGCAGATGGGTATTCCATCGTCGCTGCGTAGTGAGGGACCTGTGCCCAGATGCCGAGCGTCGGAATACCGACACTGTGAAACCGATGCTCGAGCACGCCGGCGATGCCAGCAGGCACATCGAGGGTGCTGCGAAGAAACGGCACCGACGCAAGTACGTCTTCGGATGCGGTGGTCACCGACAGCCTTGACGCTCGAGTGTGCGGTGTGGCGAACGGGTATGCGCCGAGATGTACGGCGGCTGCGGTTCCGGTGGCGAGAGCCAAGGCCGTGAGATCGTCGGCGAAACGGTTCCACGCCAGATCTGGCTCTGGTCCGTGGACGACGATGAGATCGCGTCCGGTTCGATCAGCGCCGATCGAAACCTCGATCCGTTGCCAATCGAGCACGGCGTTGAGGCCCTCCACCAACTGCATCGTGGGCCGCCGAGCGCGAAAGTCGAGGTAGGTGTCGTCGTCGAATACGGCAACGGTGCGAGCTTCGGTCTCGTCGATGATCGCGTCGATTGCTGCCTTGGCGGCGGCGCCAGCATCGATCCATCCACTGAGGTGCACCACCATGACTGGTCGCTCAAGCGACGGCAGCGGTCCGTCCCAGGTCACGGTGCTGGTCGTCATGAGAGCAACTCCGCCGCGGTCCGTGCGGCTGTGTCGACCTGTCGTCGGAAGGGTTCGAGCTCGGCACGGTCGCGTTGGCCGAGTGCACCACCGAGGTACCTGGCGTAGACACCTTCGAGAATGCAGGCGAGTCGCCAGTTGGCGAAGGCGAGATAGGTGTTGAACCGTGAGAGATCGCTGCCGGTGATCTCGCCGTAACGGTTGATGATCTGCTCGCGGTTCCAGAACCCCTCGGCGACGGTTGCCGTTGACTCCCACGCACTCGGCGTGTCGTCGGGGCCAGTCCAATACACGCAGAGCGTCGCCAAGTCGGCCAAGGGATCGCCCAGGGTGCAGATCTCCCAGTCGAGGACTGCTACGACCGAGCCGTCGGCGGCGACCATGGTGTTGTCGAGGCGGTAGTCGCCGTGGACGAGTCGAGCGGGACCTTGTTCGGGAAGGTCGTCGACCAACTGATCGTGAACCTCGTCGATGAGGGCGAGTTCACGGGTGTGCTGTTGGTCCCACTGCCCTTTCCAACGACGAAGCTGGCGGGCGAGATAATTCTCGTGGCGAGCAAGATCGGCAAGGCCGACATCGGCGATGTTCACCCGGTGGAGTGCAGCGAGGGTGTCGGTCAGAGACCGTGAGGAGTGCGTTCTGGCTGACGTGCTGAGCGCGTGTTCCGCGTCATCGATACTGCGGATGACGTGTCCAGTCATGAACGGCATCACGTAGAAGGGTGCACCGTTGACCCCCTCATCGGTACAGAGTCCGAGAGCCGTGGGCACCGGTACCTCGGTCGATTCGAGCGCCGCGATGATCCGGTGCTCGCGCGCCATGTCGTGTGCGCTTGCCAGACCATGGCTGAGCGGGGGTCGACGCAAGACGTATCGGTTGTTCAGCGCATCGGTGACAGCAAAGGTGAGGTTCGAGTGACCACCGGCGATGAGTTCGTAGGCGAACGGTCCGGTGGCGCCGTCGATATTCGATTCGAGCCAGGCGCCAACGGCCGGTGCGTCGACTCCTTCCGGGACGGACGAGTCACCGATCGGGGGAGTGGTGGTCACCGGCCCGATCGTAGTCGTGGCCTCAGGATTCGACCGATGGAGGTCGCACGAGCAACACGGGCACCGGAGAGCGATGCACCATGCCCATGGCCTGGGAGCCAGCCGCAACTCGCGCCAGACCGGTTCGGCCATGGGTGGAGGCGATGATCAGGGATACGTCGCCGGATGCGGCGTATCGGGCAATTGCATGGTCGGGATGTTTGTCGTGGAGGACGTCGTAGTTGGTGCCGTGGTGTGACCGTTCGCGCAGCTGTTGTGCCGTTCGAGCAACGTACGACGACTCGGCGACGTCTCCGCCCCCCATGCCGTCGCCCATCCGTGCGAGTTCGTCTGGGTCGACCACATTGACCAGCCAAGGAACCCCGCCGTGTTCGATACCCCACGCCGCTGCGAGTCCGAGCGCGTATTCGGAGGTGGCTGAGCCGTCCACGGGCACCAAGATCCGCCCGTCAAGATGAAATGAGTCGATGTCGACCTCTGGGCCGACGAGAAGGACTGGTCCGTGGAGTTGGCCGAGGAGGTCCTCTGCAACCGAGCCGAGCAGCGCTGCGGAACGTCCACGACCCGCTGAGCTCATGACGACGATCGAACCATCGCCGAGAGCGGTGATGTGGTCGGCGATTGTCGTAGCGATGCGATCGCCTTGGACAAGCACGGTGGTCGTGGTCGTCTTGGCACGGTCTTCGCCGAGCTCGTCGATCAGTCGCTCCTCGATAGAACGACGAGTGAGGGGCACGTCGTCAGGGAGTAACGCCACTTCGACGACCTCAAGGGTGAGATCGATCTGACTGGCGAGCTCAGCAGCGAGGCGAACGGCTCTCCACGAGAAGTCGGATCCGTCGCTCAGGGCGATGAGATGGTTTGTCATGACGCCTCCTGTCGACGACCCTACGGACGCTCGGCATCTCGCAATAGGGCCATCGGTCCCTTCGGCGGGCCTCGGAGAGCCGGTCGGTATGGTGATCGGCATGAGTGATCAAGGTCTTCCATCCGCTTTCGTGATCGACGTCACCGATGCTGACTTCGAGACCGAAGTGCTGCACCGATCGCAGACTCAGGCCGTGGTCGTCGATCTCTGGGCGCCATGGTGTGGGCCGTGCAAGACACTCGGTCCGCTGCTCGAAGAAGTGATCGGGGCGACCGGCGGAGCTGTCGTGCTAGCGAAGGTGAACGTCGACGAGAACCCGGCGATTGCGCGTGCATTTCAAGTGCAGTCGATCCCGGCCGTCTATGCCGTGAGCGGTGGCCAGGTGGTCGACGGGTTCGTCGGGGCGCAAGGACGGGCGGAGGTTCAGGCCTTCGTCGATCGGCTCGGTCCGAGTGCCGAGCAGGAGTTGGTGAACGGATTGATCGAGGCCCGGGACGAACTCGGTCTGCGAGCAGTTCTTGAGACCGATCCGGGCAATGAGCGAGTGATCGTGACCCTTGCTGAGATGTTGGTGGAGCGAGGCGAGACAGCGGAGGCTCTTGCGCTCCTCGAGCGGGTTCCTGAGACCGACGATGTCCGCCGCGTCAAGGCCGAGGCCCGTCTCGGCACCGTCACTCCCGACGACGACTATGACGCCGAGTTGACCGATCTGCTCGACCGGGTGAAAGGTGACGATGAAGCTCGACAGCGATTCGTCGACATCCTTGAACTGATGGGTCCAGCTGATCCGAGGACGGCGGCATATCGCAGACAGTTGACCGCACGACTGTTCTGAGGCGCACCCCTCGGGCGCGCTGGGACTGAGGGCCGTAGAGTCGGGTTGCCGAGCCCCCTCGCATATCGAGGAGGCCGATGATGTCAAGCGCTGTCCGACCAGGTGAGGTTCCTGATCGTCCGCAACCGCGGGTGCGGCTGTCAGACATGGTCGCCGATCGAGTCAGGCCGATCGAGACCAGCCGACTCATCGCCATCGCCGCGGCCACGTTGGGTGTGGTGCTCGCCGGTATCTGGCTCCTTCGGTCACCGACACCGCCAGTTGAGGCGACCTTGGCAACCGTTCCGAAAGCGAGCCCCGTCACCCTTCCTGAAGGTCTCAGTCCTCCCTTGCCGGATGTGATCGTGCATGTCGCCGGCGCTGTTCGCGATCCGGGCGTACATGAGCTGGCCGACGGCGATCGAGTCGCCGATGCTCTCGTGGCAGCCGGCGGTGTGCTGCCTGACGCACAGCCAGACGCATTGAACCTCGCAGCGATACTCGTCGACGGACAACGCATCCACGTTCCGGTCGAGGGTGAGCCCGTCCAAGACGTCTCCACTGGAACGGGCGCAGGGTCGGGGCCAGTCAACCTCAACTCCGCCGACCCCATGTTGTTGGAGTCGCTGCCAGGCATCGGTCCGGCGACGGCGACGGCGATCATCGACGATCGCGTGGCCAACGGCCCATTTCGCTCGGTGGACGACCTCGACCGTGTTGCTGGGATCGGACCGGCAACCGTCGAACGGCTACGTCCCCTGGTGACGACCTGATGCGGTGTCGATCACAACAGGGTCTCGCCGATTCGGGCCGCCGCAATGACCAGACCGACGATCGCGCCGACAGCTGCGGCGATAGCCAGAAACGAGAATTGGAGCCAGAAGTCATACCAAGTCGCAAACGGTCGTCGGACCGCACGACGTGCTGCGATGAAACCAAGCAGTGCCCAGAAGCCGACGCTGATGACGATTGCCATCGGATAGGAGTTCTCGTCGGCGATTGGTGCGCCGATTACGAGAAGGCCGGGCGCAGCAACGACTCCGCTGAGCAACCCGATGACAGCGCTCAACCGTCCGCTGCCGACTCTCAGCACGACCAGCGCCGTGATACCGAGCACGAGCGGTGGTCCGAGCGCGATCGCCGGTCCTGCGACGAGAAGTCGTGCCCGGTACCACCGTGAGCCACCGACAACGACGCCGGCGGTCGATGTGGATGGACTCTCACCGGTGTCGGCTGCGAGGGGTGGCATGAGCGAACACTACGGCCTCGCTGCGGCCGGTGAGCCGCATGTCCGAAGGACCGATCCCGTTGACGCCGTCATGGTGGTCATTGCCATCGGTTGTTGGGTGGTTGCGCTGCCGGTCGGTGCTGCGCTTTGGATGGTGTCGGCCTCGAGCGCCGTTCTTGGCTCCGCTGTGTTGGCAAGCCGAGCCGGACGACGAGTGTGGGCATGGACCTTGGTGGCGATCGTTGTCATCGTTGGTGTGGCTGTACATGCTGGCCTGCAGCGTTCGACGGCGAGGCCGGATGTTGGTCCTTTCGCTGGCTGGGCGGTCGTAGTGGACGATCCGCAGCCGTTCGGTGCTGCGACTCGGGTGATTCTCGGAGTCGACGGTCGGCGTTATGAGATGTGGGCACGGGGACGAGCGGCACGATTGCGGGTTGAGGGTTGGGAGGCTGGGGACCTGGTCGCCGTGTCGGGTACACGAACCGAACTCGCTGGGCTTCGGCATGAGCGCGTCGCCTGGCAACACGTCGTTGGCGCTTTCGAGCCGGAATGGCTCGGTGACCGCGTCCCGGGCTCGCCACTGTCTCGAGCATCGAACCGGGTGCGTGATTTGGTGTCGTCGGCTTCGAGCGCGCTCGCGCATCCCGACGACACGCTGTTCACCGGCTTGGTGATCGGCGATGACCGAGACCAACCCCCAGAGATGCTGGATCGTTTCCGGCGAACTGGGTTGTCACATCTGACGGCGGTGTCGGGTCAGAACGTGACGCTCATTCTTATGGCCATGGCCCCGGCGCTGGCACTCATTCCGGGGCGGAGTCGGTCGGCGATCACCGTGATGGTGATTGCATGGTTCGTCATCATTACACGGCTCGAACCGTCGATTTTGAGGGCTGGTGTGATGGCGGCGCTGGCGGTCGTTGCGAGGGCTGGAGGACGCGAGGGGTCGCCACTGCGAATGTTGGCCCTAGCGGTCTGCATGTTGATTGCTATCGACCCGATGCTCGCTGGATCGGTGGGCTTTCAACTGTCGGTTGGGGCCACCGCTGGAGTCGTGACCATCGGACCTCACCTCGCTGAACGGTTGCGTCGCCTCGGTCCGCTCGCCTCGCCGTTAGGTGTGACGCTCGGCGCTCAGATCGGCGTGCTGCTCCCAAGCGCAATCACCTTCGGACGTCTCCCGTTGACCGGAATCGGCGCGAACCTTCTTGCGGTCCCGGTTGCAGGGGCAGTCATGCTGCTCGGGCTCCCGCTGTCCCTTGCGGCCGCGTTGGCGCCGCCGTTGCGCTCGGCGCTCATGTTTCCGATGCGGCTCGGTGTTCGCTGGGTCGACTCCGTGGCTCTGCTCGCTGACCGTCTTGAACCGAGCGATGTAGCGATCGGATGGTGGGCACACGGTGGGTTCGTGGCAGCGGCTGGGTTGGTCGCCGGTTGGCGTCATGTCCGTCGCCGGTGGGTGCTAGACACGGAGGGCGATGGGCACCTACCTCCTCACCGGCGACGATGAGTCGATTCTGCGATCTGCGGTGGTCGAATTGGTACACGAATTGGTGGGTGACGGGGACCGCTCGATGATGGTCGACGAGTTCGACGATCTCGAGTTCGCTCTCTCTGACGTGGTCGACGCTGCGCAGACACCGGCGTTCTTGACCGATCGGCGAATTGTCGTAGCTCGAGGAATTGGCAGGTTCCTCGCTGCCGATGCGCCGCCTCTCGTGCAGTACCTCGCCGATCCGATGCCGACGACGGAACTGGTGCTCGTCGGGGGCGGCGGTGCCATTCCGAAGGCGATCACCGATGCGGTGAAGTCGGCTGGCGGAGAGGTGAAGAGCACGAGCGTGGCATCGCGACCGAAAGAGCGTGCCGTGTGGATCCGGACTCGGGCTGCGGTCAAGGGAGTCGACCTCGATGACCGTGCGGTCGCCCGCCTCGCTGACTGGCTTGGGGAGAGCTCGGGAGCGCTCGACGGCATTCTCGAAACAGTCGCCTCTAGCCACGTGGGCCGTGCCAAGGTCAAGGTCGAAGACATCGAACCATTGCTCGGAGAGGCCGGTGGCGTACCGCCATGGGACCTCACTGATGCCGTCGACTCTGGCAACTCGCCTCGTGCGCTCAGCCTGCTCCACCGGATGATCCACGGAGGCGGGCGCCACCCGCTTCAGGTGATGGCGGTATTGCACGGCCACTACTCGAAGATGGCGATGCTCGACGGTTCGGGAGCCCGAGATCAGGACTCGGCGGCGGCGGTGCTCGGAATTAAGAGTGGATTTCCGGCCAAGAAGGCGCTTGACGGCTCGCGCCGTCTGGGCAGCGATGGTCTTCGCCGAGCGATTGGACTGCTTGCAACGGCCGACCTCGATCTACGAGGTGCCACCGGGCTTGATGAGGTGACGGTGATGGAAGTGTTGGTCGCTCGGCTGTCGCGTCTCGCTCCCTCGGGCCGCTGAACGCGAGAGGGCCCGGACCCTCTCGGATCCGGGCCCTCTCGAGCGTTCGTTGAGGAGCGATCAGGCTCCGGCGTTCGCCTTCTTCATGAGGCGACTCTTCTTGCGGGCCGCAGCGTTCTTGTGGATCACGCCCTTGGCGGCCGCGGAGTCAATGCGGCTGACCGCAGCGCGCAACGCCGCATCGTCGGCGCCATCCGCCGACGCTGACTTGACACGAGTCTTGATCTCGCTCCGGACAGCGCGATTGCGCTCAGCGCGCTTTGCGTTCGTGATGTTGCGCTTCTTCTGGCTCTTGATGTTGGCCACGGTGAACCTCGGTGATGGTGGTCGGCGGTCGTCGCCGGCTGGGTAGAACGTTGGCGAGGAGGGGATATGAGTCCCGAACTCGCAGCACGGCGAGGCTATCGGTGCCACTCCGACAGTCCCAACGCGCCAGCGGTAGCGTGTGGGAAGCCATGGACGCCCCCACCGGACTCTCCCGGATCCGAAACTTCTCGATTATCGCCCACATCGATCACGGAAAGTCGACGCTGTCCGATCGGATTCTCGAGGTGACCGGCGCGGTCCAAGCCCGAGACATGCGGGCGCAGTACCTCGACTCGATGGATCTCGAGCGCGAGCGTGGGATCACGATCAAAGCTCAGAACGTCCGTGTCGAATGGAAGGGGCATCTGTTCCACCTCATCGACACCCCCGGCCACGTCGACTTCGGGTACGAGGTGTCCCGCTCGCTTGCTGCTTGTGAGGGCGTGGTGCTCGTCGTTGACGCAGCGCAGGGAATCGAAGCGCAGACGTTGGCGAACTGCTATCTCGCTCTCGAGAACGATCTCGAGATCGTCGCCTGTCTCAACAAGATCGACCTTCCGGCAGCCGACCCCGATCGATATGCGATGGAGATCGAAACGATTCTCGGCATCCCTGCCGAGGACATCTTGCGGATTTCGGCCAAGACCGGAGAGGGCGTGCCTGACCTGTTAGATGCCATCGCCGAGAGGATCCCAGCTCCGAGCGGCGACGCTGACGCGCCGCTCCAGGCGCTGATCTTCGATTCACAGTTCGATCAGTATCGAGGTGTGGTCTCCTCGGTGCGGGTGATGAACGGCCGACTCACCTCTGGCTCGAAACTCCAGTTCATGCAGGCGGGAGCGACCCATGAGGCGCTCGAGATCGGTGTGCGCCGACCGGTCACGACGCCGGTCGCTGAACTCGGGCCCGGCGAGGTGGGCTATCTCATCGCTGGTATCAAAGACGTGGGTGATGCCCGTTCGGGCGAGACGGTCACGACGGTGACTCGGGGAGCGACCGCAGCGTTGGCGGGTTACCGCGACCCGAAGCCCATGGTGTTCTCCGGACTCTTTCCGATCGACGGTGATGATTTCGAAGACCTACGTGACTCGCTCGCCAAGTTGAAACTGAACGACGCATCGATCACCTACACGCCGGAGTCTTCTGGGGCGCTCGGCTTCGGGTTCCGTTGCGGGTTCTTGGGCTTGTTGCACATGGAGATCGTGAAGGAACGCCTAGAGCGCGAATTCGGTCTGGCTCTCATCGCAACCGCCCCGTCGGTGGAATACCGGGTGACACGCACCGACGGCACGGTCGATGTCGTTGACAATCCATCTGATCTGCCACCTCCCCAGCAGATCGCATTCGTCGAAGAACCGGTGTTCAAGGTCTCGATCATCACGCCCACGTCGTACACCGGGGCGCTGATGGAACTGTGTCAGTCTCGTCGGGGCGAGATGAAGCGAATGGAGTACCTGTCACCCGAGCGCGTGGAACTCTCCTACGAAATCCCGTTGGCCGAGGTGGTCGTCGACTTCTTCGACCAGTTGAAGAGCCGCAGCCAGGGTTACGCGAGCCTCGACTACGAGTTGGCCGGTTACCAGCAGTCGAATTTGGTTCGAGTCGATCTGCTGCTCAACGGGACTCCAGCGGACGCGTTCTCCACAATCGTCCATCGCGATAACGCTGAGTCGTACGGTCGGCGCATGTGCGAGAAACTGCGCGAGCTGATTCCTCGCCAGATGTTCGACGTTCCGATCCAAGCGGCGATCGGTGGCAAGGTCATCGCCCGCGAGACGGTGAAAGCAAAGCGGAAGGATGTGCTCGCCAAGTGCTACGGCGGCGACATCACACGGAAGCGCAAACTGCTCGAGAAGCAGAAGGAGGGCAAGAAGAAGATGAAAGCGATCGGACGGGTCGAGGTGCCCGGCGACGTGTTCATCTCAGCCCTCAAACTCGACGACTGACACGAATGACACGCGCATCCACATTCCGATCTCTGCGTCACCGCAACACGCGATTGTTCCTGAGCGGACTTGCGATCTCGCAAATCGGTGCATGGGTCCAGTTCACAGCGGTCGCTGTGTTGCTCGATCGGCTGACTGAGTCGACCACCGCGATAGGAATTCTCACGGCGTTGCAGTTCGGTCCGCTCCTCGTGCTCGGGGCCTGGGCCGGGTCGATCTCAGATCGTTTCGACCGACGTCGGATCGTGCTCTGGACCCAGACGCTGCTCGCCGTTCAAGCGGCGCTCTTCGCCATCGCGTACGCCGCTGGCGTGCTCGGTGTCGGCATGATCTATGCGCTGACCTTGCTCCTCGGCGTGGTCTCTGCGATCGATAACCCGGCTCGCCGCGGTTTTCTGACGCAGCTCGTCGATCAGGAGGAGATCTCCAATGTGCTGGCGCTGAACACAGCGACGATGACGGGGTCGAGAATCTTTGGTCCGGCGATCGCAGCGTTACTTATCGGCCCTGCCGGGGCCGGATGGCTGTTTGTGATCAACGCGGTCACCTCCATCGCGATCATCTGGTCGATCGTCGGGGTAAACGGTGCCGAAGTGCGCCCTGCCCCGAAGGTGACACCGGGTGGTCGTCCCGTGCGTGAGGCGGTCGCGTACATCGCCCGAACACCGCAGCTTGGACCGGTTTTCGTGGTCTTCGCCATTGTGTCCACGTTCGGTTTTAACCACAATGTTTCGTTGCCCCGCATCGCTTCGGATCTTTGGGGCAACGAGACCTGGTTCGGCTGGGTGATGACGGCGACGAGTGTCGGGAGTCTCACCGGTTCGCTCTTGACGGCAGGGCGCTCAAGGGTGACGCTGCGCTGGATGTTTGGTCATGCCGTCTTGCTCGGCGTGTCGGGCGTTGCCCTCGCTTACAGCACGTCGGGTTGGATGGGCTTGGTCGTTGCGGTGCCACTCGGCCTTGGCGGGGCGGCCTTTATCTCTGCGATGAATGCGTGGACCCAAGACACATGTCCGCCAGCCATGCGGGGTCGCATGTTGGCGTTCATCGCCGTCGCGTTCCTCGGCTCGTATCCGATCGGCGGGCCGATCACTGGTGTTGTCGGCGACCTTTTTGGGCTCCGTTTGTCGTTGCTCTACGGCGCAGTCATCGTGTTGGCATCCGCCGTGTGGCTCGAGTTGCGTGTGCTGCGCGGCTCGGTGCTGCACGATCCTGCCGATGAGCCGAGACTGTCGGTGTGACACGTCGACCCTCAGTGCTGTGGTTTCGTCGAGATCTTCGGCTCATCGACCACACCGCACTTCAACGGGCCTGCGCAGAGGGTCCGGTGCTTCCGCTTTTCATCGTCGACCCTGCGTTCGATCGGGCTGGTGAGCGCCGACGTGCGGTGATGGGGGAGATGCTGCGCAGCCTCGATCGACAGTTGGGCGGATCGTTGGTGGTGCGGCGAGGAGATCCGGCTCAGGTCGTGGCAGAGGTTGCCAACGCGGTTGGGGCTGCCGAGGTGCACGTGACGAGGGACCACGCTCCGTACGGACATCGACGCGATGCTGCCGTTGCCGAGGCGTTGCGATCGGTCGGCTGCCGTCTCGTCGGCACGGGAACGAACCTCGTGCTGGCACCGGGTTCGGTCACCAAGGACGACGGCGGTTCGTATTCGGTGTTCACCCCATTCCGACGCCGCTGGTCGACCGTCCATGCAAGTGTCGCGTCACCGCTCGCGCCGGCACCGACGGATACCGAATGGGTCACCCTCGATGGGCTGGATCTTGCCTCAAACGGGCCATGGGGTCTTGCAGTAGATGATCTGGTCGTTGATCAAGCGATGGTCCACACCGATACCGCATCTGCGCTGAAGCGTTGGGAGGCATTCCGCCACAGTGGCCTCGCCTCGTACGAGGAGGACCGTGACCGCCCGTCAATCGACGGCACGAGTGGGCTGTCGTCGGCACTGAGATTCGGGCTTGTCCACCCCGCCCGCCTCCTGGCCGATCTGGAGCCCGGGAATCCGAGTCACGATGTCTTCGAGAGCGAACTCGCCTGGCGGGATTTCTATGCCGATGTGCTCTTTCGTCGACCCGACTCAGCATGGGCCAACCTCGATCGGCGCCTCGACAGAATCGCCCTCGACACTGATGCGGCCGCACATGAGCGTTTCAGGCGCTGGTGCGAGGGAACGACCGGCTTCCCGATCGTCGATGCCGGGATGCGACAACTCGCGGCCATGGGCTGGATGCACAATCGCGTTCGAATGATCACGGCGAGTTTTCTTGTGAAGGACCTGCATCTGCCCTGGCAGTGGGGCGCCCGATGGTTCCTCACCCACCTCGTCGATGGTGACATCGCCTCGAACAATCATGGTTGGCAGTGGGCCGCAGGGACCGGCACCGACGCCGCCCCGTACTTCAGGGTGTTCAATCCAACAGCGCAGGCTGAGCGCTTCGACCCTGACGGCGCATACCGTGCTCGTTGGCTTCCAGAGCTCGGCACCGGCCGCTATCCGGCGCCGATGGTCGATCATGCTGCCGAGCGTGCTGAGGCGCTTCGGCGTTACGAGGCAGCACGGGCGTCCTAGCAGTCGGTATCCTCGAGTGCCAGATGCTCGACGACCGCAAGACCGCGATTCTCAGTGCCGTCGTACAGGAGTACATCACGACGGCGCAGCCAGTGGGTTCCACCCACATCGCTGCCGCGCCCGGCGTCGGGGTGTCATCAGCCACAGTTCGCAATGAGATGGCGGTGCTCGAACAAGAGGGGTACCTCGTCCAGCCCCACACGTCGGCCGGCCGGATTCCGACGGACAAGGGATACCGCTTCTTCGTCGATCACCTCGCCGCCCCGGGACGTCTCGATGCTGTTCGTTCTGCTCAGGTCGGTGACTTCTTCTCAGCTGCGCATGGTCGCCTCGAGGAGATGTTGCACCGCACGTCGGACCTTCTCGCCCGGTTGACCAACTCGGCAGCGCTTGTGGTCGGCCCGAGACCGGCCGTTGTGGAGGTGCGCAGCATTCAGGTGGTCGGACTGTCGTCGACCCACGCCACGGTGGTCGTCGTGTTCTCGAATGGCGTCGTCGCAAGTGAGGTGGTTGAACTCCCCGGTGGCTGCGAGGAGTCTCATCTCGCCACGGCGGCGGCGCACCTGTCTGGTTGCCTTGTCGGTCGGATGCTGTCCGCGGTTTCGACCGTGGAGGACTCCGGTGACGAACTCATCGATCAGCTCTGCGTCCGGGCTCTCGCTGCAATCGTCGAGGTGTCATCCGACGATCATGTCTATGTCGGCGGTACGTCGACGATCGCCGAGTCGTTCGATGCGGTGGAAGTGGTGCGCAATGTGTTGCACACCCTCGAGCAGCAGTTCGTCGTCGTCACACTTGTGCGTGACATCCTCGACCGTGGAATGAGCGTTGCGATCGGGGTGGAGCACGGTGTTGAGCCGCTGTCAGCGTGTTCAGTTGTAGTCGCGCCCGTTGTCGTCGATGGCGAGCACCTCGGATCGATCGGCGTGCTCGGCCCGACGAGGATGAACTATCCCCAGGCGCTTGCGACCGTCGGTGTGGTCAGCGAGCGCCTCGGTGAGCGCCTCGGAGAGAGTGGATAGCGATGGCCGACTACTACGACCTGCTGGGGGTCGACCGATCGGCGACGGCCGATGAGATCAAGAAGGCCTATCGCCGCCGGGCCCGTGAACTACACCCTGACGCAAACCCTGATGATCCAGCGGCCGAGGAGCGCTTCAAAGAACTTGCAACGGCCTATCAGGTGCTGTCGGATGATCAACAGCGCGCCCGCTACGACCGCTTCGGTGAGGCGGGAGTCGCTGGTGCCGGGGGTGGCGCCGGTGCTGAGGATCTCTTCGGCTCAGGATTGGGCGACATCTTCGACGCGTTCTTCGGAGGCGGCTCAGGCTTCGGCGGGGGTGGACGTCGGGGGCCGACGGGCCCGCCGCGAGGTCAGGACATGGAGGTCGTGATCGACCTCGACTTCGATCAGGCGGTGTTCGGGGCTGAGGTGCCGGTGACGCTCAAGTTGCCACAACGCTGTGACGATTGCAGCGGCACTGGTGCCGGCGAGGGAACGAAGCCGGTCACCTGTGTCGACTGCAACGGAACCGGTCAGGTTCGTCGAGTGCGCCAGAGTGTGCTCGGCCAGATGGTGACGACTGCGCCGTGTGGCCGCTGCGGTGGTATCGGGGAGGTCATCGCCACCCCGTGTCAGACCTGTCGGGGTGATGGCCGAGTCACGCTTGACAAGACCTATCAGGTCGACGTTCCTGCTGGTGTCGACACCGGGGCGACGTTGCGCCTCACGCAGCGCGGTGCTGCGGGGCCTCGTGGCGGCTCTGCAGGTGATTTGTACGTGCACATCCGAGTTGCTCCTCACGCTCGCTACGAACGCGACGGCATCGATCTCGTGACCCGAGTGCCGGTGTCGATCGCTCAGGCTGCGCTTGGGACACGCCTTGACCTCCCGACCCTTGACGGTGACGAGGAACTCTCGATCCCAGCCGGAACTCAGCCTGGCCACGAGTTCGTGCTGCGTCAGCGCGGCGTGCCACGGCTTCAGGGACGAGGGCGAGGCGATCTTCGAGTGGTGGTCGACGTGATCGTGCCGACCAACCTGACGGACGCGGAGACCGAGTTGTTGCAGCGCTTCGCCGAGGGTCGTTCAGAGGAGGTTGGTTCCTCTGGTGGCGGATTGTTCTCCCGCATCCGCTCCGCCTTCTCCTGACGGCATGTGATGGACGATCGTCTCCGCCGCTCCGCTGCTCACGTCCTGGTCAACGACCTTGATTCGTGTGATCTCGATGACATCGCTGACCACCATTTGCGTCGGGTACTTCGGCTGCGAGGCGGCGAGTCCGTCACTCTGACCGACGGACGGGGCAGGTGGCGCGCAGCGTGCTGGACAACCTCTGGGGTCGAACCGGTTGGCGAGACCGTCACCGTCGAGCGAGTACCGGAGATTGCGGTGGCGCTTGCGATTCCGAAGCAGGACAAGCCCGAATGGACGGTGTCCAAGCTCGTCGAGTGCGGGGTGGACCGAATCATCTTGTTGAACTGCGAGCGATCGGTGGTCCGTTGGGACGCCGGGCGATCGGAGCGCAATGTAGAGCGGTTGGAACGTGTTGCTCGATCAGCGCTCGAGCAGTCACGGCGTGTGCACCGTTGTGTGATCGAAGGCCCGGTGTCGGCGAGCGCAGTACTGCCCGAGGCGGTGGCGGCCGAACCGGGTGGCCGACATCTCGAGGCAGGGGATCGATTAGTGGCGATCGGCCCAGAGGGTGGCTGGTCGCCATCGGAACTGGAGTTGGCACACGATCGTGTCGATCTCGGTACAACGGTGTTGCGGGTCGAGACCGCCGCGCTCGTCGCCGCTGTCACCATGACCGGAATGCGCTGATGACGGCATCGTCCGACTTCGGCGTCTACATCCATGTGCCGTTCTGCGCTCACCGTTGCGGCTATTGCGCCTTTGCGACGTGGACCGATCGCGGGCACCTCGAAGCCCGATACCTGCGAGCGGTTAGGAGCGAGATCGAGCAGGTTGCCGCCAGAGGCATGCCGCCAGCGACGTCGATCTTCGTGGGTGGTGGCACGCCGAGCCTCGTCGACCCGTCGGATCTGGCAGCGACGATCGCGGCGGTTCCGGTGCTGCCCGGCGCTGAGGTCACGGTTGAGTGCAATCCCGATGATGTGGACCTTGCGCTACTCGAGACGCTCGCAGGCGCTGGGGTGAACCGGATCAGCCTGGGTGTTCAGTCGATGTCGTCGCACGTCCTGTCGGTGCTCGACCGGCGTCACGATCCCGCAAATGTGGTCAGAGCGGTGACGGCGATTAGCGAGTCAGGGATACCGACGTTCAACATCGACTTGATCTACGGCGCCGCTGGTGAGACAGCAAGCGACTGGGAGCGGACTGTTCGATCGGTGCTCGAACTCGAACCCCCGCATGTGTCGGCGTATGGGCTCACCGTTGAGCCGGGTACGCCCTTGGCTGAGAGTCCCGAACTCCATCCAGATGATGACGTGCTTGCGGATCGTTATGAGGTCGTCGATGAGCTACTCAGCGGCGCCGGCAGGCAGAACTACGAAGTGTCCAATTGGGCAATTCCGGGTCACGAGTGCCGGCACAATCTCGTCTACTGGCATCAGGGTGACTACCGGGGGTTTGGTTGTGCGGCACACAGTCATCGCAGCGGTCGGCGCTGGTGGAATGTGCGAACACCGGATCGCTACACGGCGTTGGTGGAGGCTGGCGACTCAGCGGAAGCTGCGGGGGAGGACCTTGATGACGCGACCCGCGAGTTCGAAAGACTCGAACTCGCACTTCGCCTCAGAACGGGCGTCCCGATCGAGACTCTCGACGGCGATTCGCTTGCGGGTCTCGTTGAGCGGGTGGGTGATGCATGGGTGCTCACCCGTCGTGGACGGTTGATGGCCAATGAGGTGAGCACTCGCCTGCGGGTGGGTCGCTGATCGGTGGTTGGGCCGGTCCAGCACGGCGCTAACATCTGAGTCGCTACGGGCGCGTAGCTCAGTTGGTTAGAGCGCCACCATGACACGGTGGAGGTCCCGGGTTCGAGTCCCGTCGTGCCCACTCGGGAGTCTCCCTGTACGCGTTTATGGGCGGTTCGTGTTCATCTTTGTATCGACAAGCGGAGGCCGCTCGCCTGCTACCGCCGGGAGCTGAGCGTGGATGACATTGACGCTTTCGGGGATTGATTTCGGTGCTCTGGCAAGGTCCAGAGCACGCTTCAGTCCTACTGGCAGACTCTCAACTTGGCCTCATCTGAACTCCCCCTAGAGTCCTGGGGAAGCCAAGCGGTGGCTGTCCGAGCGGCGCACGCAAGTCGCACCGGCAGCAATCGATGTGTACGTGTGGGAGCTTCTGGCCTTCTCGGTACGGTCGGGTGCGCGAACGACGTCGATCTCGAAGACACTCTCGAAATCGTTGATCTCATGTTCGATATCAGCGGTGGCGCAGAGGTGTCCACAGTTCGTCAACGTCTGTTCACAGAAGGCCCGTCCCCGCTGCCAGTGTTCCTCCCATATGGGATGGTTAGTCCAGCCTGATCCTTCGACGAACTCGTCCCTGATGTCACTGATCGCGTCAGCTCCGAACATGACCTGGCGCTTATCCTCTGACCAGGTGCGAGGATGGCGTTTACGGATGCCACATCGCTATTTGGCGCCCCGTGACGGTGTCGCAAGACTTTCGCAAGATCGGTGTGGTGGGTTATCCGAGTTCATCCAAATGACTTAATCAATGGAGGTTTCAGATGTCATTCGTCTACATCGTCGTCGCCAAAATGGGCGATGCGGAAGGTTTTGGGACAGCAGCTGAAGAATGGGCTGCAGATCGCCTCATGGAGATGGGCGCGGTCAGCTCCACGGCGACTGAGGTCATCATGGGCGGCGAGATGGCTGGGTCGGTCTTTGTCTCGTTCGAGACGGCAACTGCAGATGCTGCAATGGATCTGCAGTCAAAGATTTACGCCGATGACAAGATGGTTGCTCTCATGCGCGATACGCAGGTGCAGGTCCTGCGCCGCGGCCTGATGCGCGTGCAGGCCGACTTTGGTGTCCGCGAAGGGGCGTACTCGTCGGCGCTGTATCTCGGTGGGGGGATGGTGGACGATGCCACAGCACTGGCCAACTTCTCTCACAACTGGAGTCACGTGCAAGAGGGTGCCAACGGCTTGACAGCGATGCAAGTGGTTGCGCAGGGTCCGGCGCCGTTCACCGGTGCGGTCGCCACATGGGCCGACTCAATCGACGCACTCCTCGCTGCGTCGGCGAAGAACTTTGCTGATCCGAAGGTGCACGAGATGATGGCAACGAGTGGCACAACGGTTCTCGGGCGAGTTCTCGGGAGACGTCTGTACTGATGCTGTTCCACATCACACATACCCACACCGAGCACACTTGCCCTATCGACAATCCGGAGCGTATGCAGTCGAGCTTTGGTGCACTATTTCCGAGCATTGCGGAGTCGTCGGTGGTGTTGGTCGGTGCATGGGTCGACCAACTTGCACACCAGATGTTTTTTGTCATCGAATCTGACGACATCACCGCCATCCAGGATGCATTCCGTCCGATCACCGATGCGGGCACGATCCGAATCCAGCCGGTTGGTGACGCCGCTGCTCGAGTAGCGCAGATCATGGATTCATGAGATGAGTTATATGCAGATCATGGAATTCGAGATGGATCCGGCTGACGCGGTGGCGTTCATCGAGGAGTATCGCGAGGCGGCCGCAGGGCAGTCGTTCGCACGTCGAGCAATCGTGTGCGCAGATCGCGACCGGCCAGGCACTGTCGTGCAAATCATGTTCTTCGATTCGGCTGCTGATGCAGAGGCGAACAACAACCTTGAGATCACCCAGGCTGCGGCTGCTGAGTTTTCCGCTCGTGTCGGTGACGTCCGCTTCCAGAACTTGGATCTGGTGGCGGACATCACCGTCTAACAGGTGGATTCCTCCACATCATCGACTGTGTCGGTATTTCGACGCAGACACTCGGAGGGACTCCATCATGAGAGAAGACACATGGAATAACGCGGGTGGGCAGATCTCCGAAGCGAGTTGGATGCACCAACTCATCGGCCTGCTCGACACGGCGACGCTCAACGCCCGACCGGTGACGTCATCGCTGGCAATGACGCGCAGACACTCCTCAACGTCTCTGCGGTTGGCGTGGCGGTGCTTGGCATTTTGACGTTCGACTGCGCCAAACAGGTGTTGATAACCCTGGCGAAGTCGATGCCAATGTCGGTGACACATGGGCCGATCAGACAACTCAACGCTGCGACACCCTTCGCGCTCTGCCGCGCAACAAACGCTTAGTTCTATGCGGCCATCGCCGTGTTCGCGATCCTCACCATGTACTGACCACTTCCAAGGGATCGACACTGCGTGATGAGTTTCGCCACATTCTCCATTGCGGGACCGGGCCCCGCATGCCAGGGCATCGCCTTTGGATCACCATGACACGGCGGAGGTGCCGTGTTCGAGTCCCGTCGTGTCCTCTCGCAGAGAGTCTGAAGGATCGCAGGTCATCGCCAATCAGGCGTTTGAACAGGCCACGTCGCCCGGCCTGAACTGGGGAGTCGAATGCACCCGGGCCGACACCGCTCCAACTCCGGGGACGTCGAGTCGCCCTTGAGCTGTGCCGTCACTGGCGAGCGGTGCTTCGAACCGGCGACCTCCATCGTCCCACTCGAGCGCAACGTAGACAGTGATTCCGGGTTGATTCGATTCAATCGACAGGTCGACTTGTCGGTTGTCGCCGGCTGTTCCGACCACCGGAACCACAGTGATCGTGCAGTCGATGGAGGTGCCGTCGAGCATCGAGGGGGCTGTGGACACGGGGAGGGTCTCGTCGGTCTCGCCCGGCCCGTCGGTCGTTGGCACCGTTGGCTCGATCGTTGTGGTGGACGTTGAGGCAACATCGCCCGTCTCGGTGGTTGTGGTTGGCGTGGCGGTCGTCGCCGTTGTCGATGTCGTCACGACAGTGGTCGAGATTGCCGGCGCAACGGTCGTTGTCGGCGGAACCGTCGTCGTGGTTGAGGTCATTGTCGTCGGTGAAGGGATTGTGCTCGGTGATGATGGTGCCGTCGACGAAGGCTCGCTTCCGCATGCAACGGTCGTCAGCGTGGTTGCAGCCAAAATGACCGAGACCGTGACTCGAGAGCGATACATGTACCTGATGCTACGACGGTGAGAGGAACAGATTTGGTTAGAGACCAGGGCTCCCCCTAGTTCTCGGTAGATATGTGCGTTTACCAACTGTTCATCCCAATTTGCTGACCTCATCGCAGGGTCGACTAGTCTAAGACGGAAGTCGCAGTGCGTCTCGTTGACAATTGATGGGGCACTGTCTACGTGACAGGGGTGTAGTTCGATGGTTGAAGAGACGTTTGTGCCGAAGACGCTGGCAGATCAACTGCGGGCCCGTCGTCGTCGTATGTCGATCATTGCGGCGACGCTGATGGCCTTGGCGAGTGTGCCAATTTCAATGGGCACTGCGCAAGCCGATGGTGCAATCGATCTCGATGGCGGTGAGATGTCCATCGAAACGTCGAATGAATCAACCGCCCCCGCGGCTGAGCCGACGATGTCCGATGCTGAGGTCGAAGCGATGCTGCGCTCGGGGCGTCCCGTCATGGCGTCAGCGGTCACCTTCGGTGGTCGCATCGTCTCGAGCGGTGGTTCGACCATTTCAGGGGCTCGGGTCGAGGGTCAGAATTGGGGAGACGAGGCATGTTTCGGCGAGCAACCGCCAGATCGATGCTTCCTCGAGCCGACCGACTCGACCGGAACCTTCAGTTACGTACTTTCGGACGGACTGTGGGGAATAAGGATCAGCCCTCCGCTTGGATCATCATTCGCCACGCTCGAGTTCTTGGTCGAGGTTGATGGAAACTCAGTGAGCGCTCGTTCGCCGTTCTCGGGGGAGTTCTACTGCGGTGAGGATGCCGCTCCTTGTTCCTCCTCGACGGTTTTCGTTCTTGAGGAGCCGAACTTCCCT
The DNA here is from genome assembly GCA_027730505.1 of Actinomycetota bacterium. Taxonomy (GTDB): domain Bacteria; phylum Actinomycetota; class Acidimicrobiia; order Acidimicrobiales; family Ilumatobacteraceae; genus Casp-actino5. The sequence continues at coordinate 29,198 of JAQCGT010000001.1, forward strand.
GTGGTGGTTGTCGATCAAGACGGCACGCCCGTGCCTCGAGCATGGGTGAACGTTGAGGAATGGGTCGGCATGGACAATGAGATGGGCTGGCCGTGGATGACAGCGACGGGAATGGAGACGGGCTCCAGCGAGTTCGGCGGTACCGACGGCCAAGCAGAACTCGCCATCAGCCAGACCAACTTCTACCGGCTGCAGATCAACAAGCCTTGGGAGGGAGCGGCGGACGTCGTCAACACGTCGTTCTACGTTCGGGTTGCGGTTGGCGAAGATGGCTCCGTGACCAACGTTGAGCGATGCGAATTCGTGAATGATGGCCCCGAGTCGGTGGAGCCGACATGCTCCGGGACCGTGGCATCACGCGACGGTCGGTATGTGTTTGTGATGCAGCGTCCAAATCTTCTGCTCCAAGTGTGCGCTCCTGGATCCGGTTGCGCCCCCGTTCCTGCCTTTGTGGGGATGGATTACTGTGAGATTTCTGATTTCGGGGAGTTCTGTGAGTGGCTCGGTGGCTCCGATGCCCGTGACGACGGTCTCGTCGGATTGGCCGTTCCTGAGTCCGGCACCTATCGGATTCGAATGGAGAGGGCGTGGGACTACACGGGTCCGCCGCTTGCAGTGACCACCGTCACAGTTGAGGTGACCTTGTCGTCGAGTGGAGCCGTTGAGAACGTAGATGGTCTGACAAAGTCCGGAGATCGCTATCAGATTCGCTTTAAGGCGCCAAATGTGGTCGGGACGTTGACCTACCCGGATGACGGTTCCGCCCTCGCCGGCACCCCGGTCGAGAGGGGTCACATTCACCCCGAGGTATGGAACGAAGAGGGTCAGCACTACACGTGGAGCCCCGATGTGCAGGGCGCCAACACCGATGAGGACGGCAACTTCGCGATGTCCCTCCCCGCCGGGGACTACAAAGTTCGTTTTGATGGGAGCGAGGGCTACGCCGCCCGCATCGTCTACATCAGGGTCGACTCCGAGACGGTGGCGTGTGTGGGTCGCACCGAAGCCAACGACGACGCTCCCGGGGGCAGCGGCAGCGTGCGTCCGCAGGCCGGTTCATCGTGCTCGTCGCCCCAACGCTTTGACATCACACTCAATACGCCGAACCTGACGGGTCTGGTGCTCGCCGGCGACGAGCCCCAGTCTTACACTTGGGTGAACGTCGAGGTCTGGGAGAGTGAAGCTGGCTACTGGCAGGGCGGAGCGCTCAACGTGGATACCGATTCGGCCGGTCGCTTCGCCGCCCGATTGGACACAGCGGGTGTGTATCGATTCAGGTTCGAACCCCGTTGGGATGCAACCGACTATGCGCCGACGAGTCGATACGTCGTGGTCTGCGGAAGTGGCGACGCGGCCACGCTGGCATATGCCGATTCGGCGACTGTTGCAACCGAGTGGGACTGCGAAACGCCGACCTCGACAATGTCATCGACGCTCACCTCCAACGTCGCGCTCGATGGAGCGAACTTCGTGGGCCGTGTTGTCTACGGCGATCAGGGTCTTGGTGACGTTTGGATTGACATGCATACATGTGATGAGAGCGGCCGGTGCGACTGGGAGGGCGGTGTGAACACCCGCCGTGGCGGTCGCGGTCAGAGCGCAGAGAGCCAGGGTCGATTCGGAACCTCACTGGTCGACAAGGACACATCCGATGAGTTGGCCACCGAGTACCGGGTCAATGTGAACCCTCCGCACAGTTCGTCGATCGGCGTCGTGCGCCAATCGTTCCGGATCTACGCCTACTCGGATTGGGAGAATCGAAACATCTGCGTCGGCGAGGAGAATTTCGATGACTCAGGTGACGTGCCCGCGTGTTCTCCAGAGGGCACCTACGGAGCCGACAAGCCCATCACGATTACGATGACAACGGGCAACATGCCTGGCCGACTGGTTGTGCCGGGCGCTGAGTGTTCGGCGCTGACAGCGGAGGCATGCCCCGGCGTGGGTGACGGCTGGATCGAGGTTCGCGAATGGCGTCAATTGCCATGGAACGTGAGCGAGTATGGCTGGGACTGGACCGAGAATGGCACCAACTCGAATGGTGGTTGGGGCAATCAGGATCTGAAGGGCACGTTCAACCTCGATCTCGCGGGCTCTGACGATGACACTGCGCCGGCGCTCTATCAGGTGATCGGCAATCCGGGCTGGAACAGCAGCGACGGTTACGCCAAGCGCACGGTCACCGTGTACGTCGATGAGAACGATGACTGGTGTGTGATCACCGCTGAGCAGCAGTCGAACGCACGAAACCTCGTCAATCCGTATGGAGACGACGGGCTGTGCACGCCGAATGGCGACAACGACAATCGAGAAGACGCTGTCGAGGGTCTCACGCTCGAACTCGTCGGAGCCAACATCAAGGGAATGATCTATGCCCCGAGCGACGGCGGTGAAGCGCCCATGGCCGTGGGTGATGCGCACATCGGCCTTGAGCGCATGACGACACAGATCTGGTGCTCGGATGATGACATTGAGAATGCTCCCGACGGAGACGACACCGACGGCGACGGATACCCGGACTGGTGCGTAGGAGAATGGTCAGAGTGGATCGGGGGCAGCCCGTCCGCTCAGTTCGGCGCTAACAAGGGTGCATTCGCACTCAGCGTCGATGAACCCGGTAATTACCGCCTGCGTGTCGACGTTCCTTGGAACTGGAACGGCGCCGTTGAACTCGCACCGTTCAGCGTTGACTTCACCGTGCCACCAACCGGTGGCTGCGGTGACGGCGACAAGAGCCCGGATACGTGCGACGTCACCGGTCTTGACTCATCGAATTTCACCTACGTGGCGGAATCAGAGTCATTCCTCGCCCAGTTCCCGGCGCCGACCATCTCCGGTGTGCTCTACGACCAAGACGGCGCCGCCACTGTCGGTGGAGGCTGGATCTCGATCCATGACTCCGAGTCCGGGGCGTGGGTTGCCGGTACCGGCACGGTGTGGGACGGTCGCCGTGAGGGCCGTTTCGCCGCCAGCCTCGATCCCGGTTCGTATCGGGTGGAGTTCTGGCCGAATTGGGAAGATCGCGATTCGGGTGTTCGGAACATCGTGGATGTCGTCGTCGACGGCGACGGCAACCTCTCAGGCGAGTACGACGGCGGATGCCCAAGCGGGGTGGAACTGTCCGATCAGGACACATGCTTGAGGCGTGCCGCTATCGATGGACCGGTGTTGTTCCGGGCGGATGACTGCGATTCGGCTGACTGTGCGACCCGTATGTCGTGGGCGCACGCCGAGGCACTCAGTTGCGTGGACGGAACCACCTCGCCGAATCCAGATGAGTGCTACAACTGGGTTGAGTGGGCCGACACCCAAGAGGACACCGAGGAGCGGCCAGCAAGTCTGAAGATGGCGCTCGACGACGGCCTGTACCTGGTGCGGGTGCATCCCAACTGGGATCAGAAGGCGACTCGTCCGATGGAACTGGCGGTGCAGATCACCGACGGGGCCCTCGCTGACTGCTCCTATGGCTTCGGTGGAGATTGCTACGTCGAGGACGAGGACGGAGCCAAGTCGTTCGCTGCCGACTTCGACGCAGTGCCGCCGAACGTGTTCATCCGAGTCGAGGGTGCTGGTGGCCACGTGGTCGAGAGCAGTCGCTATGTGATCATCGAGTCATGCTCGAGACTCGAGGGTGGTGAGTGTCCTAACAGCGATGACACCGTTGAGGTAGGTCGGTATCTCGCCAAGTACTCGGTGATCAGGGAAGCGCCGTCGCTCGACCTGTTCCTCGACTTCGGCGATGACGATCACTCGGACGGCGTCACCGTGGCTGAGTACTACAAGGTGACGGTGTTGCCGCTTGCCGGCACGGATGACAAGGGATCAGCCGGGAAGGTCGCAATGGTGACCGAGGCGAAGATCCGAACCGACAACCCGGACGACTACCGGACGGTGCTCACCCTCGACGCGCAGATTCAAAGCTGAGTCGACGCCAGGAAGGACCACGATGATGCGTAGGACACTCATGAGCTTGGCGACGGCTATGGCCGTAATTGGTGCGACGATGACTGCTGCTGGCCAGGTCGCGGTCGCTAGTGAGCGTGCGACGAATTTGGTCGCCACGCCGGGTAATCGTCAGATCCGTCTCGACTGGACCGAACCGTCCACCATTCCTAGTGGCTACTCGTTGCTCGGTTACTACGTGGTGGTCTACAACGAGGATGACACCGAACTCGGCCGCAAGGAGTGCACCAACACGGCCGGCTCCGACGAGTCGTGCACGATCAGCAGCGATATCGATGGAGACACCGGCACCGGCGACACCACCGCTGACGACCTTCAGAACGGTGTCCCGTACGCCTTGTCCGTGATCCCGCGATGGGAGGACGCCTCTCGTGTTGAACAAGTCGGTGACGACAATGAATCCGAGCGGGTGACGGCGACGCCGCGCACCGTGCCCGATGCCCCGGTGAACCCGGCAGTGGCCTTCACCGGTGAGAGCGAGATCTCGAGTGGTGAATTGCCGACTGTCTCTGCTGTCGTCTCCTGGCAGAAGCCGGACGATGGGGGTGCCACCATCGACCAGTATGACGCGGTGCCGGTTGACGCCGATGGTGACGCCATTGGTCCCGACGGCGATAGTGCGACCACCGGTGACAACAGCGACGGTTGTTCAGCGGCCGGCGAGGAGTCGGTGCGTTGCACCATGTCGGGCCTGGCGCTGAACTCGTCGTTCTATTTCGCTGTGTCCGCAACGAACGACGCGGGAGAGTCGGATGCAGCCCAGAGCGCGCAGTTGATCACACCGCCCGGGCCGCCGAGCATCACCTCGATTTCGCAAACGTCCTCGGGCGTTGTGGTGATCTGGACAGCTCCAACGGGTGACGCTGCGATCACCGAGTACACGGTCGAAGCGCTTGACGGCGATGGGGAAGTGGCTGGTTCTTCAACATGGACCAGTGGCTCCTTGCGTGCCACCATTGCTGACCTCACCGAGGGGGAGCGGTACACCTTCCAGGTGACGGCTCAGAACACAAGCACCTATGAAGGAAATCCGCTTGGCGCCGGCTACGGCGTTGCAGGCGAGTTCAACCAAGCGGTGACCATCTCCTCTACGGCATCGGGATCGTTCGAGCCGTTGACGCCGGTGCGGATTATGAATACGCGTGATGGTGACAAGGTCGGGTCGTTGGATGTGGCTGGTGATTCTGAGGCCTATGAGTTGCAGGTGACCGGTGTGGCTGGTGTGCCTGCTGATGGTGTGGCTGCGGTTGCGTTGAATGTGACGGCGGTGTCGACTGAGGCGAATGACTTTGGTGGGTATGTGACGGTGTATCCGTGTGGGACGCGTCCTGATGCGAGCAATCTGAATTTCGTGTCGGGTCAGACGATTCCGAATTCGGTGATTGCTCCGGTGTCGTCTGCGGGGAAGGTGTGTTTCTACGTGTACGGCAAGGCGCATCTGCTCGCGGATGTGTCCGGCTATTTCGGTACGTGATCCGGTGAGCCACGCGCTTCCCGTGAGCGAGGAACGATGAGCGAGTTCCCACCGCCGCCTCCGCCACCCGCTTACTCCGGGTCGGACGTGTGGGCCACCGACTCGGCGGGACATGCAGGGTTCGGGGCTCGCCTCGGGGCGTATCTCCTCGATGTTGTCCTGTATGGAATCGTGACGGTCGTCGTTGTCGTGATCGCGGTGGTGCTCGGTGTCGCTGCGTTCGCTGACTGCTCCCTTGTCGATTACTCCGACGGGACGTCAGACATCGTGTGCCCCGACGGATCGCCTTCCGCCGCACTCTTGCTGGGAGCGATAGCTGTGGGCGTCATCGGTGTTCTCGGTGTGGCGCTGCTCTACCTGATCCCACTGGGCCGCACCGGACAGACCTGGGGACGACGGATTGTGGGCATCAAGGTGGTGCGCGTCGGTACGGGCGCAGCACCGGGATTCTGGCGGGCAGTCGGTCGCCAACTCTTCGCCGGGATCATCTCTGCCAACGTGCTCTACCTCGGGTATCTGTGGATGCTGTGGGACTCGGACCGCCAGACCTGGCACGACAAGGTCAGCGGCACCATTGTCGTCAGGTCCTGATATCAATTCTGCGGAGAGTCGCGACGTGCCGGACGTCACGGCTAAGGTTCTACGCCAATGCTGACGCTGATGTCACACGGTCGCGCCATTCGGTTCCGCCGCATCTACCTCCTCGTGCTGGCTGTTGTAGCGGTTCTTGGGTTCTCGTCGGGTTCGGTGAGCGCCCAAGACGACAACTCTGCTGAGGTCAAGGGTTCGCTGATCGGTAGGGACGACGCGGGCGAACGAATCGGCATCGCTGACGTGACGTTCATCGCCAGCGACGAAAGCGGTTCGGAAGCTGGCCGTGCGGTGAGCGCTGCTGACGGCTCGTGGTCGATTTCGTTGCCGCCTGGCACGTATCAGGTCTTGCTGGACGAGTCGACGCTGCCCGAGGGTCAGACGTTGAGGAACCCGGACAAGAACCCGGCTGAAGTTCGCCTCATCGAGGGCGATTCGAAGTCGACCCTCTTCGCGCTCGGGACACCTGTCGAGCCGTCGTCGGAGGGGTCAACCGACGAGACCACCGAGTTCGTCGAGGAAACGTCGAGTGTTGGAGGCATCACATTCATCCAACTCACCGTCGACGGCTTGAAGCTCGGTCTGATCATCGCCATGTGCTCGATCGGTTTGTCGTTGATCTACGGCACCACCGGGCTCACGAACTTCGCCCACGGTGAGGCCGTCACCTTCGGCGCCGTTCTCGGCTATGTCTTCAACACGTCGGGGATCTTCGGCTTCCGATTGCACCTCATTCCGGCAGCAGTGATCGTGGTGAGCGTCTGCGGTGCTCTCGGCGCCCTGTTCAACCGTGCTGTGTGGCAGCCGATGCGGCGTCGTGGAGCCAGTCTCGTGGCGGCGCTCGTAGTGTCGATCGGCTTCTCGATCCTGTTCCGTTACGTCATCTTGTTCTTCTTCGGCGGACGTGCGAAGCGTTTCACCGACTACCAAATTCAAGAACAGTGGGATCTCGGATGGTTCAGGCTGGCGCCGAAGGACCTCGTGTTGATGGTGCTTGCCGTCGTCGTTCTCGTCGGCGTGGCATCAGGGCTGCAATTCACTCGTATGGGTAAGGCGATGCGAGCTGTGTCCGACAACCGAGACCTGGCCGAGTCGACCGGCATCGACGTGGAGAAGGTGATCCGTCAGGTGTGGATCTTCGGCAGCGCACTCGCCGGTCTGGGCGGCATCCTCTTCGGCCTCACTGAGTCGATCAATTGGGAGATGGGGTTCCGGGTGCTGTTGCTGATGTTTGCCGGCGTCACGCTTGGCGGCCTCGGAACGGCCTATGGAGCGTTGTTCGGCAGCATCATCGTCGGGTTGTTCATCCAGCTGTCGACGCTGGTCATTCCCACCGACATGAAGAACGTCGGGGCGCTGATCATGCTCATCGTCATTCTCCTCGTGCGGCCCCAGGGTCTGTTCGGGCGTCGGGAACGGATCGGATAGGAGGTCGCCATGGATTGGGGAGCGATTATCGAGAACACGTTCCGAGGGCTCTTGGGCGAGCAGTTCATCTACTTCGCGCTTGCTGCCATCGGTCTGAACATGCACTTCGGATACACGGGTCTGTTGAACTTCGGCCAGGCCGTGTTCATGGCTGCTGGTGCGTACGGGTTGTCGATGTCGGTGGCGACACTCGGTCTGAACTTCTGGTGGGGTCTCCTGCTCGGCATCGTTGTGTTCCCGCTGATCTTGGCCCTGTTGATGGGTATCCCGACTCTCAGGCTCAGGGCTGATTACCTCGCGATTGTGACGATCGCGGCTAGTGAGATGTTCCGGATCATCGCTCGCTCCCCGTCGCTCGACCGTTGGACGGGCTCATCCGACGGACTCACCGCATTCGCCAACGACTTCTATGACATGAGCCCGTTCAGCACAGGTGGCCGCTACTTCTTCGGTTTGTTCATCGGCAACCAGATGTGGGTGGTGCTCGTCGGCTGGATCGTGCTCGCCCTCGTCGTGCTGTTGGTCTGGTTGATGATGCGCAGTCCGTGGGGGAGAGTGCTTCGAGCCATTCGTGAAGACGAAGACGCCGCTCGCAGCCTGGGGAAGAACGCCTACTGGTTCAAACTGCAGGCGCTGATGATCGGCGGTGTGTTCGGTGCGCTCGGCGGTCTGCTGCGTGCCATCGGCACGCAGTCGGCCCAGCCGCAGAACTTCATCACCGATGTGACCTTCTTCGCCTGGGTGGCGCTGATCCTCGGCGGAGCGGCAAAGGTGGGTGGCCCGGTGGCCGGAGCGGCCATCTTGTACGGCATCTTGAACTTCACTGACGTGTTCCTACGACAGCTCGTCGATAACGGGTACATCTCGGAGTCAATCATGGATGGCACCCAGGTTGGTCAGGTCCGGTTCATGCTCATCGGCTTAGGACTGATCCTGCTGGCAGCGTTCCGACCGCAGGGAATCTTCGGCTCCAAGGAGGAGATGGCGCTCGATGACCGCTGACACCACTTCCTTGTTCAACGGTGTGGCCTGGGAACCAGGCGCAGCCAAGAACGACCCGATTCTCGTGGTCGATGACGTTCGGCGTTCCTTCGGCGGTCTCATCGCCGTCGATGTCGACCACCTCGAGGTTCAGCGAGGTGCGATCACTGCCCTGATCGGGCCCAATGGTGCCGGCAAGACGACCTTCTTCAACTTGCTGACCAACTTCGATGATCCTGACACCGGAACCCGCTCATTCGAGGGACAAGACCTCGGTAACATCCCGGCACATCGAGTCGCCAACCTCGGCATGGTCCGCACCTTCCAGTTGACGAAGTCACTGTCGAAGATGACGGTGATCGACAACATGCTCCTCGGCGCCACCCACCAGCGCGGTGAATCACTTTGGCGTTCGTTCCTGCGGTTCGCGTGGAGCGACCAAGAGCAGAGCAATACCGAGCGGGCTGAGGCGCTGTTGGCTCGTTTCAACCTCGCTCACATGCGCGACGAGTTCGCAGGAACGCTCTCGGGCGGTCAACGCAAACTCTTGGAGATGGCTCGTGCGCTCATGGTCGAGCCGACAATGGTGATGCTCGACGAACCGATGGCCGGCGTGAATCCGGCGCTCAAGCAGTCGCTACTCGAACACGTGAAGGGTCTGCGAGATGAGGGCATGACTGTGCTCTTCGTCGAGCACGACATGGACATGGTGCAAGAAATCAGCGACTGGGTGGTGGTGATGGCCGAAGGTCGGATCATCGCCGAGGGGCCACCGGCGTCGATCGGTGAGAACCAGGCGGTGGTCGACGCGTATCTCGGCGCCCATCACGATGCACCGCTCGACCTGGGGGATGACTGATGTCGGGTTCTGAACCGTTGCTCATCGCCGACGATCTCACGGCTGGATACCTGCCGGGTGTGAACATCCTGAACGGCTGCTCACTCGAACTCGGCGAGGGTGAACTGGTTGGCATCATCGGTCCTAACGGTGCTGGCAAGTCGACGCTTGTCAAGGCGATGTTCGGCCTCGTGAACATTCGCCACGGTGCTGTTCGTCTTCGTGGCGAAGACATCACCAACATGAAGGCACACTCACTCGTCAGCCGAGGCATCGGGTACGTGCCACAGACGAACAACGTGTTCCCGTCGCTGACCGTTGCTGAGAATCTCGAGATGGGGACCTACCTCGATCCGAGCCGTCATGCGGAGCGGATCGAGGTCGTGGGTGAGATGTTCCCCAAGTTGATGGATCGGAGTGAGCAGCGCGCCGGCTCGCTGTCGGGCGGTGAGCGTCAGATGCTTGCGATGGGTCGTGCGCTGATGATGGATCCGTCGGTGCTGCTCCTCGATGAACCCTCGGCTGGACTGTCACCGGCGCTCCAGGACGAGGTATTCGTTCGCTGCCACCGGATCAACCGTGCAGGTGTATCAATCGTCATGGTTGAGCAGAACGCCTCTCGCTGCCTGCAGATCTGCCACCGCGGGTATGTGCTCGATCAGGGGGCGAACGCCTACTCGGGTTCGGGCCGCGAGCTTCTCACCGACCCGAAGGTGATCGAGCTGTATCTCGGCACCTTGGTCAAGTCTCACCAGGACTGATCCACTCGTCGCTGTGGCGACGTCACCGCCTCGGTGCTCGACACTGCAGACATCGTCGCCCGAACGCGCAACGGCCCCCGGGTCTCCCCGGGGGCCGTCACGTTCAGATCGACGTCTGAGATGAACTCAGATCTTGCCGTAGATGATCTCCACGACCTGGAGCGTACCGGTGGCGTCGAATTCCTTGATCAGGATCGAAGCCTCGGACGGCTCACCGGCATCGATGAACTCGAGGGGTCCGGAGACGCCGTCGAAGTCGATGTCGGTGCCAGCGGCGATGAGATCGGCGCACTCCTTGAAGGATGTGCACTTCGTGCCACCGCGGGTCACGTCGTTGATCTGGGCGCCAACGGCCACACCATCGTCGGTGCCGGCCACGAGGGCGGCAAGGGCGATGGCCATCACAGCGTCGTACGACTCACCCGAGTAGGCGAAGTCGGTGAGGTCGGGGTCAACGGCGAGCAGACGGTCGATGAACGCCGTCTGGCTCTCGATGTCAACACCGGGCACCGTTCCGCGCATGCCCTCGAGCACGCTCGGGTCGTCGAAGCCGTCGGCGAGGGCGTTACCCATGTTGCCGTCCGAACCGTAGATCATCTTGTCGGCGGGGCCGGCGCCGGCCTCGATGAGGCCGGTGAGGATCTTGGTGGTCTCATCGAAACCGATGATCACGATGGCGTCGGAGCCGGCAGCGACTGCTGCCGAAACCTCGGCGTCGAAGTTCTCGGCCTGCGGGTCGTAAACGACCTCATAGGCGACAGTGCCACCAGCGGCCTCGTACGGGGCCTTGGTGTACTCGAGAAGTCCGGTGCCGTACGCATCGTTCAGCACGAGGAACGCAGCGGTCTGCGCGCCATCGGAGATCATGAGGTCAGCGAGGGCCGCACCCTGAACGACGTCGGACGGAGCGGTACGGAAGTACAGCCCGTTGTCGGCGTAGTCGGTGAAGGTCGGCGAGGTGTTGGCTGGCGAGAACTGGATCTTGCCGGCCTTGGTGATCTTGTCGATGACGGTCAGTGACACACCCGAGGATGCGGCACCGATGAAACCGTCGACGTTCTCGGCGAGGAGACGGTCGACGGTGGCATTCGCAACGTCACCATTGTCGCCCGAGTCACCCGGAAGCCACTCGACGTCCTTGCCAAGGACGCCACCGGCCTCGTTGATCTCCTTGACGGCGAGTTCGACACCAGCGAACTCGGGTGGTCCGAGGAAGGCGAGGTTGCCGGTCTCGGGCAGGATGCCACCGAGGCGCAGCACACCGTCAGCAGGCCCGTCGTCGCCGCCGCAAGCAGCAGCAATGAATGACAGACCCACCACGATGGCGCCCAAGCGGCGTGCACGTGTCTTGATCATTGAATTGGTCCTCCCCCTGTTCGACCGGGACGGGTTTGCCCCGGGGGTACTGGGTGCTGACAGGCTAGAGCCCAGATGTACCGCAGGCAATGCATGCTCGTGTCGCGCAGGTAAACCGCAGGCGCGTCAGGACACCCATCCGAGTACGTCGACGAGTACATGTGCGGTTCCAGTTGGGTCCCATGGAAGGTCGACCCTGACATCGATCGCACCGGAGTCGCCGAGTCCGATGATGGCCATATTGGGGATGATTTCGCCGCTGGTGAAGTTGAGGTTTGAGACATTTGGCGCGTCGAGACCGCTCGGCCAGGCGGTCAAGAAGCCCTCACCGGTCGGTCCGACCACGGTGATGTTCGCAATGACTGCGGTGGCCTCGGCTGGGACATCGCCGACACCAACGATTCTGATCCGGCGAGTCTCCTGCGTCGACCACGGTCGAGTTGATGTTCCGATCCCATTCCGAGAGTCTGCGACCCGGAACGGCGTCGCTGTGGTGGTCGCCCCACCACTCTCGGGGGCGAAATAACCGAAGACATCGACGAGCACGTGGGTGGCAGCCAGTTCCGGTCGAATTGCGATCGAGCCGTTGTCGCCCACGCTGACGACGACGAGATTCGGGCGTGTGACACCTGCGGAGAGGTTCAGGTTCGAGACATCGGGAACGGATCCTCCCGACGGATACACCGTGACGAAGCCAGAACCCGACGGGCTGACCGCCGTAACGTTCAACACCACCGCTTCAGCATCGCCGGGTACGCCGGCCTTGCTAGTGACACGAAGCTCGGTGGTCGTGCCACCGGACAACGGTTCGCTCGGTTCGCCTCGGGTATCGAGAAGGCGAGCAGGGTTGACCGGCGTGAAGCCGGTGAGCGTCACATCCGAGGCCGAGTCGATCGAGGAGTACCAGCCGGCCACGTCGGCCAGCAGGTGGGTCTCAGCGCCGAACACGTGGAATCTGATCCGACCTCCAGCGCCAACCCGAACGAGCACCATGTTGGGCGTGTCCACACCGGCGCGGATGTTGATGTTGGACGCATCGGGCCAGTCGCCGAATGAGTTCTGGTCGTCGAACACATCGCCCGTGCCTGCTGGTCTCGGACCAACGGTCACATATCCCTCACCGGTGGGGTCGACGGCAGTGACGTTCAGAAGCACGGCGGAGACCCCTGCGGAGGGGATACCGGCGACACCTGTCACCGTCAATTCGTGGTTTGCCACCTCGGCTGCTCGCAACTCGGCGTTGGTGGTGTCGAGACGGCCATCACCCGGTCGAACCATGCCGCCGGTGAGTCCGCGCTCTTTGCGGGTGTCGAGGATGCGGACCGGGTCTACTGGATGGAACTCGGCGGCTGGTGGGTCGACAGTGGCGGAGTCGGGAACGGTGACACACGTGAGCAGGCCGAAGCACGGGGCGTCGAGGTCGATCACCGGAAGCGGTCCGGCGGTGATCGTGACGACTCCCTGAACCTTCACACCTGTATCTCGGTCTTCGATGAACACGGTGTAGTGACCTGGCCACGTGACTCCCATCGTCCAGAGATCACCTTTGCTCGCCCCGGACGCAAATGCGCCGTAGGGGATTCCGGCACTCGTGATGGGCGGCGGATCACATGTCTCGTAGATCGAGCAGTCGATTTGGAAAGCGTCGATGTGCAGGCGGCCCTCGGTGATTGCATCGGACGCGATGACTCGGCCGCGGCTGACAAATCCGCCATATCGGTCGCCCGGAGTCGGCGGGACGACGGTTCCGATCGTCGGCCACGGTTGGCCAGCATCCCGTTCGAGTTGAAGGTGGAACGAACCGTGTCGCGGATTCCAGATGTCGTAACCCTCCCAGTAGCAGTCATCGAGGGCGCTGTCTCCCGCACAGTCGACCGCCGTCGAGGAATACGACTCGAGCCGCAGATACGTGGCTTCGGTGGGCACACGGATGTCGCTGATGTTTGCTGTCGGGTGACCGAACGTGGCTGACCCGAGTTCGTGATCAAACGTCAGCCAGTTGCCGCTCGCGTCCCACCGGACCATCTCTCCGTAGCCGCCGTACGGATCGAGTCCGTCAGCGTTGTACTCGAGACCAAGCGAGCCGACCGTTCCGAGCGGGTCGTAGTCGATATCGAGCAGAGTGGTCGAACGCGCTTCCACTGGTGCGTCGATGACGGTGGCTGTTGCCACGCCGGAGATGAGAACTGACGCGAGAAGAACGGGGGTGCGGAGATGCATACGTCCCAGTGATCGCCGCCGTAGGTGGATTGTTACAACCCGGCGAGATCGGCACGAATCGCTACCAGCACCTTTGCGGTCGCCGTGCGGTCGTCGAGTGACCTGAAGGCATCGACGGCGCGTTCGAATGGGAATATCTCACCGATCGGTGGCTTGACCACGCCGGACTCAACCATCGGCAGCAGTCGTCGATGGATGTCGGGTGCGAGGCCAGGATCAGCAGACGCCGCTTCGCCCCAGGCAGCGCCGACAACGCTCACATTGCGCAGCAACAGTCGGTTCACCTTGACGGTTGGGATCTCGCCTGCGGCGAACCCGACCACCACCAGTCGTCCGCCTCGGGCAAGACATCTGAGCCCATCAAGGAACCGATCGCCGCCGACAGGGTCGTAGGTCATGTCAACACCGCGACCACCGGTGAGGGCGACCACATCGTCTTTCCATGTGTCGGATACGAGAACTGCGTGATCGGCGCCAGCCGACAGCGCAACCTCTGCCTTTGCCTCAGAGGAGACCAAGCCGATGATCGGTCCGGCGCCCATGCCGCGCGCCACTTGGATCGCTGAGGTTCCGACACCTCCGGCAGCCCCCATGACGAGCACCGACTCGCCAGCCCTCAGATTGCCGCGGTCGACGGCGCAGAACATGGCTGTCTGATAGTTCAAGACGAATGCAGCGCCCTCGGCGAGGGTCATCTGCGGTGGGATGACGAAGAGTTGCTCCGGTCGAGCCCGGTAGACCTCGGCGTGAACGCCCATGCCCCAGACAGCCACGCGGTCGCCGGCTGAGAACCCCGAGTCGGCCGGGGCGGAACGCACGATGCCTGAGCCCTCGACTCCGGGGGTGAACGGGGGATCAGGCCGGATCTGGTACATCCCCTTTGTCTGGAGTAGGTCGGGGAACGAGACGCCGCCGTAGACCATGTCGACGATGACGCCGCTGCCATCGTCGATGGGTTCAGGGATCTCAGTGAGTTCGAGGGCGTCGGGCCCGGTCAGTGCTGTGACGGAGAGTGCTTTCATCGTCGGTCCTTTCGTCGATTGTCAGTGTCAGGCAGATGCATGCACACGGTCACCGGCGACAGCGAAGGTCAGCACGCCGTCATCAAGGTCGCCGCGCAGAAGCACCTTGCGGTCAGCTGCGTAGCGCTGAGGGTTGGTCCATGGCTCGCGATCGCCTTGTTTCGGCAGAAGTGGCACCGCTCGCTGGATGTATCCGGCTGAGAAGTCACCGATCCATGGCAACTGTGGCATGGCCTCGTCATCAGGGCGGAGCGTCGGCGTCACCATGTCGTTGCCGGTCTCGCGCAGGTGGTTCAAGAGACGACAGACGAAGGTGCTCGTGAGATCGGCGCGGAGCGTCCATGAGGCATTGATGTAACCGAAGGTGGACACCAAGTTCGGAACCCCCGAATACGCAACCCCTCGATAGGTGAACGTCTCGGCGAAATCGACATCACGACCGTCCACGCTCACACGAACCTCGCCCAGCGTTACGAGCTCAAGTCCAGTCGCGGTGACGATGATGTCCGCATCGAGATGCTCTCCTGACGCAAGAGCGATGCCACTCTCGGTGAATGTCTCGATCGTGTCGGTCACGACTGAGGCCCGACCCTCGCGTACCGCTTGGAAGAAATCGCCGTTCGGAACGAGGCACAATCGTTGATCCCACGGGTTGTAGTCCGGTGTGAAGTGTCGATCCACATCAACGTCGGGACCGACTGCTGCACGCACCCCTTCGAGCAGCTTTCGCCGAACCAGATCAGGATCGGTGCGTGTCTTTCCGTAGATCAACTGTTGTCTGATCAGGTTCTTGCCGCGGGTCAACGCGTAGGCCAGGCGATCAGGGAGGAAGCGACGCAGCACGTTTGCGATCTTGTCCGTATCGGGACGGGCGACCATCCAGGTCGGTGTCCGTTGCAGCATCGTGACGTGCGCCGCCGCGTCGGCCATTGCCGGCACCACGGTGACCGCCGTTGCACCCGATCCGATGACCACGATGCGGCGGCCCTCGTAGTCGAGATCGTCTGGCCAGTGTTGCGGGTGGATGATCGTTCCGTTGAAGCGCTCACGTCCGGGAAACTCCGGCGTGTGGCCATGGCGATAGTTGTAATAACCGGCGCACATGAACAGGAATCCGCAGGTCATCGTGGTCGTCGCGTCGCCATGTTGGACTGTGAGCGTCCAGCGGGCAGTGGACGAATCCCACGATGCAGACTCGACTCGATGACCGAACTTGATATGGCGGGCGATGTCGTACTCATCCACCGTCTCTCGCAGATACGACATGATCGATTCGGCATCGGCGATCGACTTCTCGGCCTTCCATGGCTTGAACGAGTAGCCGAGCGTGTGCATGTCGCTGTCGGACCGAACTCCGGGATACCGAAACAGATCCCATGTGCCGCCGATGTCGTCACGCCCCTCGAGGATCACGAAGGTGCGGTCGGGGCATTGCTCGCCGAGGTGCACAGCCGCCCCGATCCCTGATATGCCGGCTCCGACCACAATCACGTCATGGTGCGTGGCGGCGATGTGCCCGTTGGTCGTCATGGCTGGATGGTACTCCTCTGGCCGATGCACCCCCGAAGCGGCATACGATCGTCGACCCATGGAGGGGACGTCGGTTCCAGATGGCGACCGCGCAGCGCGCGACCTCATCGAGTACGACCGTTTCCGTTACGACAACTTCCCGTTTCGTGCCACTCATCCCGACTGGCTTCGAACCGCCGCAACGCTGCTCGGTATGTCGCCGGCGCCGGCAGAGTCGTGCCGCGTGCTCGAGCTCGGTTGCGGGCGAGGTGGAAACCTCGTTGGACTCGCTGCAGCCCTCCCCGGTTCGACATTTCTTGGTATCGACCACGCTCCGTCGCAGGTGGCGGACGGGATCGCTGATGCGGCTGCTCTCGGGCTGACGAACGTCGAGTTCCGGTCGCAGGACATTCGTGATCTCGACGAAAGCCTGGGTGGATTCGACTACATCATCTGTCATGGGGTGTTCTCCTGGGTTCCCGATGACGTCCGGGACCGGATCGTGGGACTCACCGAATCGTTGCTCGTTCCCGGCGGTGTCGGCTTCATCAGCTTCAACACAAGGCCCGGTTGGGCGGCCCGAGGGATCGTTCGCGACATGTTGCGGCGCTGGGTGCCCGATGGCCCTGCCGATGAGATGGCAGCAGCCGCCCGTTCGATCCTCGGGCTGTGGCGTGAGACATCGTCGTCGAGTGGGCCGCTCGCCGGGTTCGTGGACCACGAGACCGAGTTACTCGACCGTCTCAGCGACCATTACATCTACTTCGAGCACCTCGTCGAACACAATCATCCGTATCTGCTGAAAGAGTTCTTGGAACTGCTCGACGGCACCGGTCTGGCGTACCTCGGTGACGCCGATATCGCCTCGATGAGTCCCGCCCAGCTCGGTGACGAGGGTCAGGCGCATGTGGAGGCACTTGGGCTCGACCCCGTAGCCACCGAGCAGTTGCTCGACGATCTGACCATCCGCTTCTTCCGAAGGGCGCTGGTGTGTCGATCGGATGACCTGCCTGACCGGTCACATGATCATGCTCGACTCACGAGGTGTTGGGTTGCGTCAGACATGACCATCGATGAGTTGTCCGTCGAACTCGATGGTTCCGATGGGGGCCGAATCGACATCGTGCTCAGCGATGCTGATGGTGCTGTTCTCCGTCCCGATGACTCCCACACGGCGGCATTGCTCTGGGTGCTTGCCGAGCATCGTCCGCGCGGTCTGCCCGTTCATGATCTCGCCGTCGAGGTCGCGGCCCGACTCGGTGCCACCGCTGATGTGGAGTTCATCGATGAGACCATTGAGATCGCGCACGCCCTTGTGCTGAGAGGACGCCTTGACGCCGGGGTGCTCGAACGTCCACTCGCAGCTGAGGTCATGGAACTCCCTCTCACCAGCGAGCTCGTCCGCTACCAGGCACGCTGCGAGCGTCGCATCGTCACGACCGGGCGTCACGAGCACTTCGCCGCTGACCGGATGGACATCGTGCTGTTGAGGAACCTCGACGGAGCCCACGATCGAGCCGCACTATTAGGCGAGGTCGTTGCAGCGCAAGCCTCCGGTGAACTCGAGGTCACGATCGACGACGTCGAGGTGGACGACACCGAGATCCTCGACGAGATCATCGGAACGAAACTCGATCGCTTTCTACTGATGGGACTGCTGGTCGACCCTCGGCTGACCGACACCGAACCTGGCGATCCGACCTGACAGGATCGGGGCATGGAGTACACCCGACTCGGATCCACCGGCCTCGAGGTCTCGCGCATCTGCCTCGGATGCATGAGTTACGGCCAGTCGGATCTCGGCACCCATCCGTGGAGCCTCGGCGAGGCCGACAGCCGTCCGTTCTTCCGGCAGGCGCTCGATGCGGGGATCAACTTCTTCGACACGGCGAACGTGTACTCGCTCGGAACCAGCGAGGAGTACCTCGGTCGTGCCTTCCGTGAGCTTGGAGTTGACAGGTCCGAAGTGGTCATCGCCACCAAAGTCCACGGTCGGATGCGCAAGGCACCCAACGGTGCCGGGCTTTCACGCAAAGCCATCCTGCACGAGATCGACGAGAGCCTCCGACGGCTCGGAACCGATTACGTCGATCTGTATCAGATCCACCGATGGGATCCGAACACGCCGATCGAGGAGACCATGGAGGCTCTCCATGATGTGGTTCGCGCCGGTAAAGCCCGGTACCTCGGCGCCTCGTCGATGTGGGCATGGCAGTTCGCCACCGCTCAGCACGTCGCCGAGCGCAACGGATGGACTCGTTTTGCCTCGATGCAGGACCACTACAACCTGATCATGCGGGAGGAGGAGCGCGAGATGCTCCCGTTCTGTGCAGCGACCGGAGTTGGAGTGATTCCATGGAGCCCCTTGGCGCGTGGGCGTCTCACTCGCCCGTGGGACACGGGTACCGGGCGCTCCGAGACCGATGTGTTCGGCGGCAACCTCTACGGCAGGGATGCAACGGAGGCCTCCGACCGAGCCGTGGTCGATGCGGTGGCACACGTTGCTGGTGCGCGCGGTGTTCCGATGGCGCAGGTTGCGCTCGCGTGGGTTTTGTCGAATCCGGCAGTGACCTCGCCGATCGTCGGAGCTACACGACCAGCGCACCTCGACGATGCGGTGGCGGCGGTGGACATCAAACTCACCTCAGACGAGGTCTCCATGCTGGAGGGACCGTACGTGCCCCACGTCCCTGCCGGGTTCTGACTCAACCCGCCTTGCGGCCTCGGAATCTTGATCGATGTGCAGGTTTCCCCATGAGGCGAATCATCCCGAACGGTCGATCGGTTGGGGCGAGGATTCTGATGAGCACCACGCTCAACACTTCAGGGATGTGCAGGACCTCACCGGCGAGAGGGATGCGGCCAGCGGCGAGGTCGACAACGGCGGTGATGGCGAGCGCACCGGCCAGCACGGTTGCCGCAGGTAGCGCAGCAGCGGCGCGGGTCGGCCGCATGACTACTGCGATGAGCAGCATGCCGTATGCGAGCGTGAACGCTGCGAGGTGCCTCACATCGTGAAGGCCATCGAAATCGGTGGACGGCCAGAGCAGATCACGAGATGACAACACCACCAGCTGCACGGCCACGATGGCGAGCAGCACTCTGGTGGTGGGCCAACTCGCTGCCCGTTCGGCAGCAAGCGCCAGGCGACTTCCATGGCGCTGAGCCAGCAGCATCCCCGGCGACGACGTGTTGAGCGCCCGTCGATACGACTGGCATGTTTGGCACACGCTCACGTGCGCGTCCACGATGCGGGGCTCGATCTCGGGACGCTCACCATCGGCCATGGCAGACATTGCCTCCATGTACGCCGAGCAGTCCATGTGCACATGGTCGCACGACGTGGCGGGCGGGTTCCCGTCTCCTACGATGTAGTCGATGTCGGAGACGCTCAGCACCTCTCGTTCCGGTCGTCAGGGACGTGCCCTAGCCGCCCTTGCCGTCCTGGCCAGCCTGGTTGTCGCCTGCGGAGGCGGCGACGATGCATCTTCTGCCGATGTACAGGAGTTCCGTCCCGTCGAGGTCGTCGGCAATCCGCTCCCGGCCTTCGAGGGCGAGACAACGACTGACTCAGGCATCGGTTCGATTGCTCCGGTGCTCAACGGACAATCGTTCGACGGTACGGCGGTCACGATCGCTCCCGATGGCTATTCGCTGGTGGTCTTCTTGGCCCACTGGTGCCCACACTGCCAGGCAGAGGTTCCGGATCTGGTCGAGTGGGCCGAGAGTCTGTCGGTGCCGGCAGGTTTGACCGTTTACGGCGTCACCACATCAACCGGTGAGGATCGGCCGAACTATCCACCGTCTCGTTGGCTCAGTCTCGAGCGCTGGCCGTTTGTCACCATGGCAGACGACGAGTCGTTCACCGCCGGTCAGGCGTTCGGCACGACCGGCTATCCGTACGTGGTGATGCTCGATCCGTCTGGTGCGGTCATGTGGCGTCACAGCGGCGAGTTGGCGGATGGCCAACTCGAGCAATACATCGCGACGGCCATGGGCCTCTAAACCATGTCCATTGGCTGACGTCGTTCAGTCGACCGCGAAGACCTGCGCGTCGTCGGCGAAGGCTTTGAATTCGAGGGCGTTGCCCGCCGGGTCCAGTAAGAACATCGTCCACTGCTCCCCTGGAAGTCCTTCGAAGCGCAGATACGGCTCGATCACGAACGTGCACGCTGCGGCATTCAGTCGTGCGGCGAGCGCATGGAAGTCGGGAATCTCGAGCAGCACGCCGAAATGGGGGACGGGAACGTCGTGGCCATCGACTGGATTGCGTGCGGCGATGCCGGACCCTTCGGCCACGTGTGTGACCAATTGATGGCCGTAGAGATCCCAGTCGATCCACGTGTCTGCGCTTCGTCCGCGGGCACATCCGAGGACCTCACCGTAGAAACGCGCTGCTTCGGCGAGATCGTCGACGGGAACGGCAAGGTGGAAGCGGGGGCGGGTCATGACAAGTCCTCATTCGTCTGAGCGGGGGAGAGGTGACGGTCGAACCAGTCGAGGATGATCTCGAAGCGCTGGCGGCGGTGCATCGGTGAACCTGAGCGGGAGAGTTCGTGAGTCTCGCCGGGAAAACGCCAGAACTCGACCGGTTTGTCGAGCAAACGGAGCGTGATCCAGAGCTCTTCAGCTTGGGAGACCGGACAGCGGATGTCGTCCTCGGAATGGATGATCAACACCGGAATGTCGATGTCGCGAGCAAATCGGATGGGCGACATCCGGAGATACTCGTCGGGGTCCTCCACCGGGTCGGGTCCGTGCTCGACCCGGAACATCGTGCCGATGTCGCTCGACCACTCCTCGGTGAGCAGATTGTTGACCGCCCGCTCGCTGCAGACCGTCTTCAATCTGCCGGCGTGCTGCGAAGCGAGCAGTGTCGCCATGTACCCGCCATAACTGCCGCCTTGCATTCCGACCCGAGCCCGATCACATACGGGGAATTGTTCGAGCGCAACGTCGAGGACAGCCAGCACGTCGGCAAGATCCGCAACACCCCACCCGGTGCCGGGTCGATTCGGATGTTTCGGGCCGAGGATCGCCTGCCCCCAGGCTTCTTCGCGGCCTGAACCGCCACGCGGGTTGCACATGATGACCACGTACCCGGCTGCGGCCTGCACCTGCGCCTCATCGAACCAGGTCTCGCCGTACTGGGTGTGGGGCCCGCCATGCACGTTGAGGATCACCGGGTGACGATTCGTGCCGTCGGTGGGCTCGACCCCGGGCGGGCACATGATCCATGCATCGATCTCAGGGATGGTTCCCGGCGTCGGATCCGGTGTGGGGGCGGTGAAGCGACGCCAGCCGACCGGTTGGGTGCGGTCGGTGAACGCAGCTGAGATCG
This sequence comes from Actinomycetota bacterium, assembly GCA_027730505.1. Taxonomy (GTDB): domain Bacteria; phylum Actinomycetota; class Acidimicrobiia; order Acidimicrobiales; family Ilumatobacteraceae; genus Casp-actino5. The sequence continues at coordinate 50,682 of JAQCGT010000001.1, forward strand.
ATGTCAGCGGTGTTCCAGCCGCCTCGGGGTCCGCTGTGTCCAGTCGAACGACTTCAGCGGGACGGTCCACGGTCGAGACGACGGCGACAGTCACGTCCGAGCGATGGTCCCATCCTCTGACCCATCGGGCGCCGGTCGTGAGTGGGACTGGATTGGTGTCGGGGTCGAGTGTCACACGGTGCAGGCGGCAGGCACCGCGGTCCTCGGCGCTGAACATGACCGTCGTCGAATCAGCCCACACCGGCCGAACGAGTCCTGAGGTGGTCTCGGCGGTGCGGTCGAGGGTCCCGTTGATCCATCGGCGAGAGCCGGTCTCGAGATCGAGGACGCCGACCTTTGCGTTCTGTGGGTAGGTCAATGGGTCGTCGGTGCCGACGAAGGCGACGCGTCGACCGTCAGGGCTGACCGATGGCGCGCCGAGATCGGCCGCGCCGTCCGTGAGGCGCTCAATGGCGCCGTCTAGCGATACCCGGTACAGGTCGGTCACGAGGTCCATGTCCCAGCCCTGATGGTGACGCGCCGCCATGATGAGGCCGGACGAGTTGGGCAGCCAGTCGAAGTCGGTGTGATCGTGATCGTCATAGTCGCTGCTGTCATCGTGCGGTGTCAGGTCGACTGCGGGTCCGGTGCCGTCGGCGGGAATCACGAAGATGTGGAAGGGACGGTCATGGATCCAGCCCTCACCATTGAGCCGGGTGTAGAAGTGGTCGATCCGCCGGGCCTCCCGAGATCGGTCGCCGTCTGCGCTGTAACGCGGGTGTGGCACACGGGCGGCGAACGCGATGAGTCGTCCATCTGGAGACCAGGCTGGAGCGGCGATCGCATCGGGCCTCGTGACGATGCGTCGAACCTCGCCCGGCCCATCGATGGCGATCACATGCAGGGTTGCTGCGGGTCGAGGATCGCCCGCGTCGGCGCGGCGACGTGAGACGAACGCAAGGTGGTGCCCGTCGGGCGACCAGGCAGGTTGGTCCTCGCCAGGATCACCAGAGGTGATTGGGGCAGCCGACGTTGAGCCGTTGGTCGCCGCAAGCCAGATCCGGCGCCGATACTCGTTCGCCTCGAGGTCGAGCGTGCTGACAGTGAACGCCACTTGCTGACCGTTAGGCGACAGTGTCGGGCCACCAATGTCGTTCTGACCATCGAGCAGACGCTCGATGAGCGGTCGACGAGGGCTGACGTCGGATCGAGCTGGCTCTGACATGAGCCGGACGTTAGCGGCGTGATCGACCGGGAACCGGAGCGCTCCAGCCGAAATGAATCGCTCCAAGTCGGAGGATCAACACCACTGCGGCTCCGACCAGTGCGCCGGTGCTGGCGTCCAGGTCGGCGTCTGCCCATACGGTCATCGTTGTTGCCCCGAGGGCTGCGGGGATTGCGTACAGGGTGGAGTCGGCACGGAAGATCTGCGGCTCGGTCCGAGCCAGGACGTCGCGAGTAACCCCGCCCCCTGTGGCGGTCAGCACGCCCAGAAGGATCGATGCCACCGGTCCGAGGTCGGCATCGATCGCGATCGATGATCCGGTCACCGCAAAGAGCGCAAGTCCAACGGCGTCGAAGGTCAAGAACGTTCGTTGCCATCGTCTGAGCCACGATCGCATCACAACCGTCACGAGTGCCGCGATGACCGCTACGGCAATCGGCGTCGCAGATTCAAAGCTGGCGGGGAGACCCTCGTTGATGATGACGTCGCGGAGCACACCACCGCCGAGCGCAGTGACCGTACCGAGAGCGACGAGGCCGACGAGATCGAAACCGCGTTCGAGAGCGAGCAGCGCGCCCGATGCCGCAAACACCGAGATGCCGATGAAATCGAGAATGGTGACGATGTCGGTGCCCGATGCCATCAGTCGGCCCCGAGCACGATGCTGGCCGACACCCGGCCTGCTCGTTCATGGAATGCGGTAGCGGTAACCGATGTGCCAAGTGAGGCTCTGATGGTCCAGCGGGTGAGGCTCCGGTCAGGGGTTCCGTCGTTGCGCATGGCCCCAACTGTTGAGCGGCGACCTTCGAGCTGTCCATGAGAACGGCGGGCCGGACCGTCGATGACCTCAATGTCGTTCCCTTGGATCTCCGTGATGAGCGGGCGCACCAAATGGGTTCGTCGGGCGTGGGCGGAAACATCGGTGGGGAGCCATCCCGTGTTCGCAATACCGAGTGCTACCTCCCAGAGATCTCCGTCGCCGAGTCGACGGGCTGAGGCGAGCCTGACGACGAGCCGCGGCGACGCCAGAGCCTGATGCACGGCGAAGGTCACATGACCGTCAACTTCGGCGTGCAGCATGGCCGTCGGCGGGTTGTGCCAGACCGAGAACATGTCAGCGCCGCCGATCTCGATCGATCCGAGTTGTGGATGTTCGAAGGGCTCCCATGTGACGTAGCCGCTCGGATTGTGTGCGTCGCACCATCTGGCGACGGCGAGTTCCTGTTCTGCCGTGGGCCCGTCCCACCAGATCGTGGTCGGGGCGCGTTCACCGGTTGCATGGTGGATGACATCCCAGAACTCGGTCGTCCACGAAAAGACACCGAGATGGTCGTAGGCCCAGTCGTCAGCAGCGCCGCTCATCAGATCGTCACGGTCGGGTGTGAAGTCCTCGTACACCGAATGGCACCGATACCCGGTTACCTCGGTGCCACGAGTGCCGAGCGTGCGCCAGACGTCAAGGTCAGCAGCGGGCAGCGATGCATCGGGTCGGGTGCTGCTCGGGCGCAGAAGCACGCCACCAAAGGTGTGGAAGGCGTTGTAGCCACAGATATTGGGACGTGCGCGTATGGCCCGAACGAGGGCATCGATCTCGGGTTCGGAGAGCGGATGGTCGCCGCTCCCGGTGACTGACGTCGACCATCCTGCTGGGAAGTTGCGGTTGAGGTCGAGACCTGACGGATCGCGCGGTGTCGGAATGGTGAACCCGTCGTGGTCGACCAGCTCGCCCTCGGTGAGAAGGCGGTAGCGGGTTCGACTTGGATCGCAGACACCGTCGACCGGCACCTGCACCATCACACGGGTGTCGTCGGGATGCTCCACCCATGCGCCGTCTGGATCGGAGATGCGCATCGTTCGGATTCGTCCGTTGCCGTCGATGTCGGCGGGATGCAACCCGGGGAAACGATGACCGTCGATCCATGGCCACGAGCGAGTGCTCGAGCGATGATGACGTGGACGATCGGCGAGGGCAGCTTCGACCCCGTCGGGATTGACGCGCGGGGCGACGTACACGGTGCGTGTGGCGAGGAGTTCGGTAATGGCAGGGTCGGAGCCGTACTCAGTCACGAGTCGGCGGATGAGGTGCAGCGCAGCGACACCACCGGTCGCCTCGACCGAATGGATGTTGGCGTCGATCCAGTGGGCGGGCTTGTTTTCGGCTGGGCCCGTCGCGCTATCGGTGATCGTCGCAAGGAGCAGCTCGCGGCCCTCATGAGACGTGCCGTACGTCTCGAGGGCCACGAGGTCTGGCCGCGCCGCTGCAACTGCGGACAACCACTCGCTCATCTCGTCGTATCGCAGGAATCGATCGGTAACCGCATCCGGCATGTCGGGCATGGGCGCTGACGCTAGTCGGGTCGACAAGACTGGCGAGATGGTGACCCCATCGCTACTCGGTACGGCCAGACGGCGCCGTTGCGAGTTGGTGGTCGCGGCAGTGGCTGTCTGGGCTGGGCGCTCGTTCTGGATGCCGGGCGGCGTGGTGACGAGTTATGACGGGGCTACCTATTCGATGCCGAACACCGAGGTGACCCGGGCGGCCCTGACCGGTGGTCGCGTTCCCGTGCTCAACGATCAGATCTTCGGTGGAGTGCCCCATCTGGGCAACCACGCAGTCGGTGTGTTCTATCCGCCGCGGCTCGTGGCACTGCTGTTCGACACGGCCACCGGACATGGCCTTGTGGTGGCGGCCCATCTTGTGTTTCTCGGGGTCGGAATCACCGTGCTGGCACGCCACCTCCGCCTCAGCGGCCTCGCCGCTGGCGCGGCTGGTACGACCGGGGTGCTGGCAGGGGCGACGCTGACCAAGACGATTCAGTACGAGCAGATTCAGCCGGTTGCTTGGTTGCCATGGATGATGCTCGCCGTGCTCTCCGTGGGAGTTGCGGGAGCGCCGCGTCGCCGCGTCGGACTCTTAGCACTGGTGACGGCAATGACGCTGCTCAGTGGCCACCCGCAGTTGGTGATTGAGGTGGCGGTGGTGGCCGCTGCCGTGGCAGTCGGTGCGGTCGTTTCCCGTCACATCGGACTCGGTCGGCTCGTCGTTGGGGTGGGGGTGGGGGCGCTCATGTGTGCTGTCCAGATCGTCGCCACGCTGTCCGCCCGATCTGTCGGCGCTCTCGAGCAAGGCCGCACCTTCGACGATCTGGCGAATGGTGCGTTCATTCTTCAGGCCAGAGCCATTGCCCGCGCCGTGTTCGGCACAGTGCTCGAACGCGACCCGGCAGCATTCTCAGGGGCATTTGAAGCGATCGTGTGGATCGGGGTGGTGGCGTCGGTGCTCGTCTTCTTGGGTGGTGCCGATGCGCTCGCCCGGCCCGACTGGAGGTTCTGGTCGGTGCCGGTGGTCGCGATGGCCGCACTCGGGCTGATCTGGTCGTTGGGACCGAGGACCCCGGTCTTCAGGGTTGCCTATGCCGTCATCCCCGGCTTCGATCTCGGTCGGGTGTCCGCACGCTGGCTCGTGATCTCGGCGGTGCTGGCAGCGTTGCTCGTCGGGGTCGGCGTCGACGCGGTCTCCAAAGTCATCTCGAGGCGGCGAGCGCTCGCGGGTAGCGGGCTCGCGGTTGTTGTGATTCTGTTCGTGGTCGGTCCGCTGTCTTCGGGATCGCGGACGATCGATGGGATGTGGATTGCATCGGTCGTCGTTGTGGTGGCGGCGATCAGATTCGTTCGCCCCGAGCGCCGATCGACGGTCCTTGTCGCTCTGCTCATGGTCGAGATGACGCTGTTGTCACTCCAGGCACTCCCAGGTCGTCTGGTCCTCGATGAGGCGGTTGGGACGGCGGTGAGTCCGGCCATCGGCGAACTTCAGGGATTGGCTGCCTCCGGCGGGTTGGTGGTGGCGCTGACCCCTGACGGGGGACCACACGATGAGTTGGTGCTCGGCCTTCGGCCGAACTCGAACGTGTGGTTCGGCTTACGTTCCATCGATGGCTACGACGGCGGGGTGCAGGTCACAGAGGACTGGGCGGCGATGTTGCGCCGGTTCACTCCTGAGCCAGCGCTCGACATGCCGTTGCGAAGTTCGCTGTCAACCCCGGTGTCGCCGTCGTCGATGGCCCGACTTGGGGTGCGGTGGATGGTGGTCGCTCGAGATCGTGATCCGGCTGAATGGGTGCCTGACTGGATCGGGCCGGTGGCTGAGGACGAACGGCTCACGATCTGGGAGAACCCGGCGTGGATTGCCGATGCTGTCGCTTGGTATGACTCGGCGTCACCCGTCGGCCACCCCGCTGATGACCTTCGGATGTTCGCGGCATCGTTCGGGCAGACCGTGCTCGCCGCAGACGCACCGGTTTCGTGCTCGGGTGCGTGCCCACCGGTAGGGCTCGAACTCGAGAGGGTCAGCGCCGAGCATCTGGTGGTCTCTGGGCAGGTCGACCAGAGCGCAATCGTCACGGTTCCGGTGCAGGCGATTCCGGGGTGGACGGCGACCGTCAACGGGGAATTGTCACCCGTGGTCAAGGTCGACGGGCTCTTCATCGGCGTTCTCGTCGAGCCGGGTGACAACTCGATCGTGCTGCGATACCAGCCTGGTTGGTGGTGGCCGAGCGCCGTGGTGTCGGTCGTCGCTATCAGCATTGCGCTGGTCCTGATCGTCGACCGGCGCCGACGAGTCACATCGTGAATCGAAGGTTGCGGGCCGCTCGGTCGCCGAGTTCGGCGTCACCGTCCCAGCGGATCGAACCCGAATCGATTGCGCCCTGGGGATCGATGCGACCGCAGGCGAGCAACGCGAATGTCGTCGAGTCGGCGGTGATGGTGACATCGACGGGATCGCTGTCGTCGCAGAGTCCAGCTCGACCGGTGACACGCACGGTGTAGTGCGCGTTCACTGGGCCGGTGAGTGCGAATCGGATCGAGGAGCCATCAGGAAGGCCGATCCGTTTGCCGACGATGTAGGGGAGTGACATCCGGATCTCGTCGATGGAGCGCTCGGCGGCAGGACCGTCCTCGTGGCCAGGCAAGCCGAGCGGACGACGAATGTCTTGTTCGTGTACCCAGTGGTCGAATACGCGGATGTCCATGAACCTGCCGTAGGTGCCGGGTCCGACCGGTGTCATGACCGGAGTCGCCATGTCGTCGTCGGTGAGCGCCGCCAACTCGGCGCGTCGTTGCGCCGTCACGTGGCGGAATCGATCGAGGAGAGCGTCGGGGTTGAGGTCGGCCATCTCAGCGCTCGCCCGCCCCACCCGTTCAAACGGCAATGAGTCGCTGAAGGCTGATGGTGGTTCGCCGAGCAGCATCTCCTCCACGGCGACGAGGTGCACGATGACGCCGGCAACGTCCCAGTCAGGGCACAGCGATCGGGTCGACCACGCCGTTGGTTCAAGCGATTCGAGAAGGTTGTCGAGCGACGCCCAGCAGTGATCGAGCATCGACGGTGCTTCGTGGGTCATGAACTCTCCTCGGTGGTTGATTGGCCAGGTGAGATCACCTTGCCGCGGTCGATCGACACCCAATCGCGGGCCTCGAGATAGGGGCGGAAGACCTCGGCGATTCGCCTGCCGTCGCGCTCGGTCTTGGGATGTTGGAGTTCGTACAACTCAGGGAAACGCGCCCAGAGCCGCACGGCACTCCAGAGTTCGACCGCGTCTGAACCTGTCGGCGGGTCGAGGAGGACCGGCCCGAACAGGCAGTGATCGCCGATGAAGAGGGTCGGCACGCCGTATCCACCGGCATCGATGACCCGGGCATGATCGGTGCGGATCTCGTCATGAGTGGTCGGATCGCTCAGCGCCTCGTCGACGATGCCCGGGTCAAGCCCGAGTTCACCGAGTAGGTGGCGGGCCACTGCGGGATCGTGGGGCTTGTGGCCCTCCACGTGAAGGGCCCGACCAGCCCGTTCGTACCACATGTCGACGAGGTCCATCGACTGTCGGCGCAGGATCACACCGATGCGCATCATCGACCAGCCGTACGACCATTCCCGCTCCCACGGGTGCTTCTTGCCCTCGATCCGGTTGACCTCCTCGAGGCTGAAGAAGCGCCAATCGATGTCGAGTCCGATCTCATCACGTACTGAGCGAATCCAGCGTGAGGTCTGATATGCCCACGGACACATGACGTCGAAGTGGAACGAGACCGTCGTCGGCTCGGTGGTCATGGCCTTGACCCTAGACCGACTGGGACGAGGAGCCGGAGGCGGGAGAGAGTTCTTCTCATCGCTCTTTCGAGGTAACTCAGGTGCAACGAACCGTTCACCTACAGATGTGAACCTCCCGCCGAAAGTTCACCGAAGAAAGGCAGGACTCCTTGTTTCCAACCCCGCGTTCCCTCGCCACCGGCGCAATGCTCGTCGCCGGTCTAGCACTGCTCACCCCCAGCCTCGTCGCCGCTGAGGCCCCGGCCCCCTCGGGCACGGTCACCGTCGAAGCGCTCGGCACCTACGACGGAGGGGGTTTCGCCCACGCCGAGATTGTGGCGTTTGACTCATCCTCTGACCGCATGATCGTCTCCAATGACGAAGAGGTCACGGTCGACATCGTGTCGATCGCTGATCCGACGTCGCCCGCGCTCGTCGCTGCGGTTGCGATGTCCGAGTATGGCGACGGAGTGAATGGCGTAGCCGCCCATGACGGCTTGATTGCCGTTGCGGTGGAGAACTCAGCCACGTTCGATGAGACCACCGGCGCTCCGACGGCCCACAACGGCAACGTCGTGTTCCTCAACAGTGATGGTGGTCACGTGGCGACCGTCGAAGTCGGGGTGCTTCCTGACGCAGTCGCCTTCAGCCCCGACGGTTCGAAGCTCGTCGTGTCCGGCGAGGCCGAGCCGATCTGCGCCGAGGATGTCGGCGGTGGAGAGAACGAGGATCCGGCACTCGCCCTCGATCCGAACGGGACCATCGGCGTGATCGACATCACGAACGGATTGCCAGCATCGACAGCCACAGTTCTCGACTTCACCGGATTCGACACCGACACGCTTAAGGCCGCTGGGGTGCGCATCTTCTTCCCAGGGTCGAGCGCAGCTCAGGACCTCGAGCCCGAGTACGCCGTCATCAGCGACGACTCGAAGACGGCGTACGTGACGCTTCAGGAGGCGAACGCCGTGGCGGTCGTCGACCTGACAACACCGGCCATCTCGGCTGTGGTGCCGCTCGGCACGAAGGACTTCTCGACGCTTCTCATGGACGCCAGCAACCGCGATGACGGGGCGAACCTGCAGAACTGGGATGTGGAGGGCATTTACATGCCCGACGCCATCGATTACTACAGCGTTGGTGGCTCTGGCTACCTCGTGACCGCCAATGAAGGCGACTCCCGCGACTACGACTGCTATAGCGAGGAGGCCCGCATGAAGGATCTGACCGACCCTGATGAGGTTGGCTTCACCTCGGCACTGTCGGCTGACCTGGAGACTGCCATCGCTGACGATGCCCTCCTCGGCCGCCTCAACTCGACAACAGCAATGCCGACGAGCGATCCCGTGGAGACGCTCTACATGTGGGGTGCCCGTTCGTTCACGATCTGGAATACCTCGGGCGAACTCGTCTGGGACTCAGGCTCCCAGTTCGAGGAGTACGTCGCTGCGAATTACGAGGACTACCTCAACACCCAGGCTGACACTGAGTACGACCCGAACGAGGACGGCACGGTTACCGCTGCTGAGATGGTCGCCTCGATGGCCGAAGAGGTCGATGGTCGTTCCGACGACAAGGGTGGCGAACCAGAGGCCGTTGCGGTCGGACGTGTCGGCGATCGCTATTACGCCTTCGTCGGTCTCGAGCGTCAGGGTGGGATCATGGTGTACGACGTCACCGATCCGGCTTCGCCGATGTTCGAGGACTACGTGAATCTCGCTCTCGACGAGTTGATTGCCGGCGGAGACTTCACTGCACCAGGCACGACTGACGTATCACCAGAGGGTGTGAAGTTTGTGTCTGCGGGGGAAAGCCCCACCGGAGTTCCTCTCCTGCTCGTCGCGAACGAGTTGTCGGGGACGACGACGGTGTACGCCGTCACGGGCTCCGAGATCGAGGCCACTCTCGCAGCGGCGGCAGTGACCTTGCCGTCGACTGGCTCCGGGGTGCAACTCGCACTGCTCGGCGCTCTACTCCTCATCGCTGGGGCCATGTTGCCGCTGGTGGTGGGGCGGCGTCGGGTCTGATTTCTGCTGCATCGTGCGGGGGCGCCTGTCGCCCCCGCACGACACACTCGCCAACGGCGGCGTCGCAGATGTGTACATTTTGTAAACATGCGTGACCTCGCCGATCGGCTCGAACACCTCGGAACCGAGACCGCCTTCGCCGTCTCGAAGGCGGCCGCCGATTGGGCGGCTGCGGGCAACACCGTCTACCCATTCCATCTCGGTGACATCGATCTGCCGACACCCCGCAACATCGTCACAGCCATGAACGCGGCCATCGAGGCGGGTCGAACCGGCTATTGCCCGGCGCCGGGCATCCCTGAGTTGCGGGCAGCCCTCGCCGCCGACATCGGGTCGCGACGCTCGATGACGTTCGTGCCTGAGCAGATCGCCGTACAGCCCGGCGGTAAGCCGGTGATCACCAAGTTCATCCAAACGCTGATGCGACCCGGTCAGGGCGTGCTCTATCCGAGCCCTGGCTACCCCATCTATGAGAGCCAGGTCGAGTACTTCGGCGGTCGACCCCTGCCCTATGGATATCGACGCACCGACGAGGGTTTCGAGATCGACCTCGACCGTTTGGCCGAACTTGCACCGCAGGCATCGGTGCTCATCTACAACAACCTGCAGAACCCGCTCGGCTGCGAGAGCTCACAATCCGAGATGGACGCGGTCGCTGCGCTGGCGATTGAGCACGATCTCTGGGTCTTGTCCGATGAGGCCTACTTCGAGATGCGCTACTCGGGGTCGTCCACCTCGATCGCATCGCTCGACGGCATGGCTGACCGAACCGTCATCTTGTACACGTTCTCCAAGAAATTCGCGATGACCGGCTGGCGACTCGGTTGTGCGGCGGGCCCGGAACGCGTGATCGAGATGATCGCGAAGCTCAACACCAACGATGAGAGTTGCACCACGCACTTCATCCAGCACGCAGGGGTCGCAGCGCTGGCTGATCCGAGCGGAGCCGCTTCGCTGCTCGACGAACTGCGCCGCCGTCGTGATGCGACTGCCGCTGCGCTTGCTGACGTGCCCGGCGTGCGGTTCGCTGTGCCAGAGGCCACCTTCTATCTCTTCCCGGATGTCTCCGAAGCGATGGATCGCACCGGTCACACTGCTGTCGGAGACTTCGCCACCGCAGCGCTGCACGCCACCGGGGTGTCGTTCTGCACGCGTCACCACTTCGGCCGGCCGCTGCCGGGCGAAGACGATCGTGCGATCCGGCTCGCGTACTCGGGAATCGGGGTCGACGCGATCGGTGAGGGCCTCGGCCGTCTGGCTGAGTGGGTCGATGGGGACGGACGATGACTGGCAACCGTCCGAAGATCGTCGTCACCGGTCGGATCCCCGAACCGGGATTGGACCGTTTGCGTGCGATCGGTGAAGTCTGGGCATGGTCCGACGACCAGCCCATCTCGATCGATGTCCGTGATCGCGAGCTGGCCACAGCCGACGCGGCGGTGACACTCCTCACCGACCGAGTCGATGAGGCCTTCCTCGATGCTGCACCGAACCTGCGCGTGGTCGCCAACGTGGCTGTTGGATTCAACAACATCGACGTGGATGCCTGTCGTCGTCGAGGCGTCATCGTGACGAACACCCCCGGTGTGCTGACCGACGCAACCGCCGATCTCGCCATGGCGTTGATCCTGATGGTCACGCGCCGACTTGGCGAGGGCGAACGGCTCATTCGCTCTGGAACCCCATGGCAGTGGGGCATGTTCATGATGCTCGGTACCGGACTTCAGGGACGACGGCTGGGCATCATCGGCATGGGCGGCATTGGCGTCGCTCTTGCCCGGCGCGCTCGAGCGTTCGGCATGTCGATCGCGTATCACAACCGCTCGGCCGTGAGCGCCGATATCGCTGCGGAACTCGAAGCGGAACGACTCGACCTCGACACACTTCTACGCACCTGCGACGTCGTCTCGCTCAACTGCCCGTATTCACCTGAGACCCACCACCTCATCGACGCGCGTTCGCTGGCATCGATGCGTCGCGATGCCGTCCTCGTCAACACCGCACGCGGTCCGATCGTCGATGAGGCAGCACTTGCGATGGCGCTTCGAGACGGCACCATCGCCGCAGCGGCGCTCGACGTGTTCGAGAACGAGCCTTCGGTGCACCCCGATCTGCTCGGACTCGACAATGCAGTGCTCGTACCGCACCTCGGGTCGGCGACCATCGAGACACGAACAGCCATGGCGACACTCGCAGCCGACAACGTCGTGGCTGTCGTGAGCGGCGGCTCGGCGATCACTCCGGTCGGGTAAACCGGTACGGTCTCTCCCATGCCGATCGACGGGGAATACATTCCGAGCACCA
>JAQCGT010000057.1 GCA_027730505.1 Actinomycetota bacterium
GCGGCTCGACCGAGCCATCCGGGTGTACCAAGTTGAGTACCACGTTCTTGAGCGTGTCAGCGGCCCGCCATGGACGCTCGGCTCGGACCAAGTCCGGTCGGGCGTTGAGCAAGGCGACGAGCGAGTCGATGGTGGGGGTGTCTGGCGTGTCGACGATTCGCGAAGCGCCGAACGACTCGCCGGAGGCGGCGGGCGCCGCGACTTGGACTGCCTCGGTGTTGGCCGCGTAGCCGCACGAGGTGCACCGAACAAAGGTGTCCTCGCCGACCTCGAGTGGAGCAAGGAACTCCTCTGACGCTGAGCCCCCCATTGCCCCGGACATCGCCGACACGATCACATACGGCAAGCCGAGACGGTCAAAGGTGCGGATGTAGGCCTCGCGATGGCGTCGATATGAGTCACGGAGACCCTCATCGTCGATGTCGAACGAGTATGAGTCCTTCATGACGAACTCTCGACCCCGAAGCAGACCGGCGCGCGGCCGCGCCTCGTCGCGGTACTTCGTCTGGATCTGGTAGATCGACAGCGGCAGATCGCGGTACGAGGAGAACAGGTCCTTCACCAGCAGAGTGAACATCTCCTCGTGGGTGGGAGCGAGGAGGAAGTCGTTGTCCCGACGGTCTTTCAACCGAAACAGGTTCGGTCCATATTCGGTCCACCGGCCGGTGGCCTCGTAGGGCTCACGGGGGAGGAGAGCGGGGAAATGGACCTCCTGGAATCCGGCAGCGTCCATCTCGGCTCGAACGATCTCGGAGACCTTGCGAAAGACGATCCATCCGAGGGGTAGCCACGTGAAGCCGCCGGGCGCTGCCCGCCTGATGTATCCAGCACGCACGAGAAGGCGGTGGGAGGGCACCTCGGCATCTGACGGGTCCTCGCGTAGGGTCCTCAGGAACAGGTTCGACATCCGCAGCACCCGGGCACGATACCCCTCGGCCGGAGGTATGCTCTCAGGGCAGTTTGGTTACGAAACCGGTGCCTGTAGGCGCATTCGACCGAAAGGCGTGGGGTCCTCCCCACGCCTTGTTTGTTGGTGCGGCCGGGTTGCATCGAGCGAGGCGGGAGAGGAGACACGATGGCGACGACGAACTCAACGATTGAACGCGTGCGCTCCCTCGTCGTTCCAGTGGTGACCGACTTGGGTCTCGATCTCTACGATCTCGAGCAGCGTGGCGGCACTATTCGGGTCACAATCGACACGCCTCCAGGCTCACCGGGCGGTGTCGATCTGGACACCATTGCCGTTGCAACCCGTTTGATCTCGCGCGAGCTGGATCATGAAGACCCTGTGCCCGGTAAGTACACACTCGAAGTCACCAGCCCGGGGGTCGAACGCGCGCTGCGCATCGCCGACCACTACCGACGCGAGGTAGGCAAGCGAGTGGCGATCCGACTGAGCGATCCGTCGGCCGACGAGCGTCGGTTCGACGGCCTGTTGATCGCTGCCGATGACACGTCGGCGACGATTCTCCTCGATGGCGGTGAGGAGAGAGTCTTCTCCCTGGCATCGATCGATCGAGCGAGGACAATCTTCGAATGGGGCCCTCAGCCCAAGCCGGGCGGGCCTCGTCGCAAGGCCGGCGTGTCCGGCAACAGTTCCAAGAAACCGGAGACCTCCGTCAGCGGCGGAGAAGATCACGACACGGAGGAAGCACCGTGAGCAACCTTGACATGAGCGAGGCCATTCGCATGCTGGCACAGGAGAAGGGTCTCTCAGTCGACGCCCTGCTCCAAGTGTTGGTCGAGGCGCTTGCCAGCGCCTACAAGCGTCGTCCCGACGCAGCCGACGAGGTTCAGGTCGGTGTCGATCCCGACACCATGGAGTTCACCTTCACCGCCTATGACCTCGATGAGGAGGGCAACTGGGTCAATCCTCGAGATGACACGCCCGGCAAGGCCGAGATGGGTCGAATCGCTGCTCAAACCGTGCGTCAGGTGATGTCGCAGCGAATCCGCGAGGTCGAGCGTGATCGCAAGTTCGAGGAATACGCGAACCGTGAGGGCGATCTCGTCACTGGCATCATCGAGCGGACAGAGGCCCGTTACGCCCTTTTGGACCTGGGCCGGGTGGAAGCGCTGTTGCCCCAAGCCGAGCAGGTTCCGTTCGAGCGCCCAAATCGCGGCGATCGCTCAAAGGCCTACATCGTCGAGGTTCGGCGCACGGCGAAGGGCCCCCAGATCGTCGTGTCCCGTACGCACCCGGGTCTCATCAAGCGACTGTTCGAACTCGAGGTGCCAGAAATCGCCGACGGTGTCGTCGAGATCCGGGCTTGCGCTCGTGAACCCGGACACCGGACGAAGATCGCCGTGTGGTCGAATGACCACAACGTCGATCCTGTCGGCGCATGTGTGGGCGCCCGCGGTGCCCGCGTGCGCATGGTCGTGACAGAGCTGCGGGGCGAGAAAATCGACATCGTTCCGTTCAGCGATGACCTCGCGGATTTTGTGGCCAAGGCGCTTTCGCCGGCCAAGGTCAGCCAGGTCATCATCTCTGACGACCGTACCCAGGCCGACGTGATCGTGCCCGACCACCAGCTGTCGCTTGCAATCGGTCGCGAAGGGCAGAACGCCCGCCTTGCGGCACGTCTGACCGGAGTTCGAATCGACATCCGCTCGGAGAGCCAACTCGCTGAGGGCGTCGACAGCGGTGGGTACGCAGCCAGCCTCGAGCCTGAGGTCGAGTACGCCGAAGGCGAGTGGGTGGCCAACGCCGAGACGGGTGACATGGAGTGGCACGCCGCAGACGGCACCGTGGTTAGTCAGGCCGAGTGGGCCGAGGCGACGGGCACGGCTGAGCCGACGTCTGAGACCGAGGCGAGTCCCGACGGCTCTTCGGAAGGTGTCGAGACCGATGCAGAGGCTGTCGAGGACACGTCCGCTGAGCAGGAGGGTGAGAATCTCGGCTGAGGGCCCGCACCGAACGTGTGTGGGATGTCGGCGATCTCGGCCGCAGGCCGAATTGATCCGCTGTGTTCACAGCGGCTCGCCGAGCATCTCGCGAACGGCGCCGGGACGGGGAGCATGGGTGTGTGGGATCGACTGCGCACGCATCGCTCGTGCAGGATCGTTTGAACGGGCGTGGCGCCGACCGGTCGGCGACAAGGAGTTGGCGAAGTTGCTCACCGAGCTCGAATCGGTGTGACCGGGTGAATCATCTGTGAGACTGGGACGAAATACGAAAGGTTGATGGGCTAAGTGGCGAAGAAGATACGGGTACACGAACTGGCGAAGGAGCTCGGCATGACCAATGCCGAGACCGTCGATCTCTGCAACACGCTCGGTGTGCCGATCAAGACCCAAGCCTCAGCCCTCGATGAGGCGTACGCCGACATGGTTCGTCGTCGCGCCGAGCGAGACGGTCTCATCCGCGACGTGCAGCCAGAGGAGCCCGCCGACGAGACGAAGCCTGCCGCGAAGAAGGCTCCTGCGAAGAAGGCCGCCGCGAAGAAGGCTCCTGCGAAGAAGGCCGCAGCCAAGAAGGCTCCGGCGAAGAAGGCTGCGGCGAAGAAGGCGGAGACAACGGCGGCTCCCGAACCCGTGGTCGAATCTGACGACTCCTCGCCAGTCATGACCGAGGTCCCGGCCGATCCGGAGGCAGCCGTCGAGGTCGCAGCTGAAGCGGCAACGGAGCCAACTTCAGAGTCATCGGCTTCTGAAGCACCGGCTGTCGCGGAGGCGCCGGCTGCTGCCGAGCCCTCGCCGGTCGATGAGCCGGCCGTTCAGGCCGCTCCGGATTCGGTCCCCGAGGCGTCAGTGACTGCGGCAGAACCGTCGGTCCGCATCATCTCGAGTCCCGGTCCCGGTTCGACCCCTCGTCCGGCTCCGGCTCCTGAACAGGCCCCTGCTGAGGCCCGGCGTCCTGCGCCTCCGACGACGCCGGGTGGCCGTCCGATTCCTCCGCCTCCCGGCCGTCCGATGTCGGCAACTGGACGGCCCATTCCGCCGCCACCCGGTCAGGCTGTGCCCCCCGGCTCGCGACCTGCTGGCGGGCGACCCGGCGGACCTCGTACCGGCGGCTATGCGCCGAGACCCGGAGGCGGTCCTCGTCCCGGTGGCTTCGGTGGTCCTCGGCCAGGAGGCGGCCCCGGCGGTCCCGGCGGCCCTGGCGGTCCCGGTGGTGGGCCCGGAGGACGTCCCGGTCCCGGTGGTCGGCCGAGTGGTCAGCGTCGGCCACCACGTCGCTCGAAGCGACGTCGTCGTCGCGATCAGGACGAGCTGCAGCCGCAGCACCTCACGCTGACGGCGCGTGACGCCCCCGTTCCAGAGGGCACCATCGTCATCGAGAGAGGTGTGTCGGCCCAGGAGTTCGCTCCGAAGCTCAATCGCACGGCTGCTGACGTCGTCAAGTTTCTGCTGAACCACGGCGAGATGGTGCCGGCGACATCAGCCCTGTCCGATGACCACATGGAGCTTTTCGCACTTGATGTGGGTGCTGACCTGCTGCTCGTCGATCCCGGGCAGCAGCAGGAGCTTGAACTCCAGGCGTTGTTCGACGATAGCGATGACGATGACGAGGAGCTCCTCCGTGACCGTCCGCCGGTGGTGACCGTGATGGGTCACGTCGACCATGGTAAGACGACCGTGCTCGACAAGATCCGTTCGGCGAACGTCGTCGCGGGAGAGGCCGGAGGAATCACCCAGCACATCGGCGCCTACCAGGTCGAGCGAAATGGGCATCAACTCACGTTCATCGACACCCCCGGCCACGCAGCCTTCACGCAGATGCGTGCCCGTGGTGCCCAGGTGACCGACATCGTGGTGCTCGTCGTCGCCGCCGATGACGGCGTCATGCCGCAGACGATCGAGGCGATCAACCACGCCCGTGCCGCTGAGGTTCCGATCATCGTCGCAGTGAACAAGATCGACAAGGACAACGCCGACCCTCAGCGTGTGCTGACTCAGCTCGCTGAGCACGAACTCGTTCCCGAGGCGTGGGGCGGCGACACGATTGTCGTCGAGATGGCCGCTCTTCAGGACTTGGGCATCGACGATCTCCTCGACCAACTCCTCGTGGTGGCCGAACTCGAAGAGCTGAGCGCCAACCCGACCGGGCGCGCCAAGGGTGTCGTGCTCGAGGCCAATCTCGACAAAGGCCGCGGACCTGTGGCCACGGTGTTGGTCGACAAGGGCGAACTCAAGGTCGGCGATCCGATCGTGGCTGGCGCCTCGTGGGGTCGCGTTCGGGCGATGATCAACGATCGCGGTGAGCAGGTGAAGGTGGCGGGCCCGTCCACTCCGGTCGAGGTGCTGGGCCTGTCGTCGGTGCCGGCGGCCGGTGACGAGTTCCGTGCAGCCCCCGATGAACGGATCGCCCGCACAGTCGGTGAGGCCCGTGGTCACCACCGCAAGATTCGCGATCAGCGCGGTGATGCGAGGGTCAAGACCGGTACGAAACTCGAAGACATCTTCACCCAGATCCAGAGTGGCGAATCAGCCACGTTGAACATCGTGCTCAAGGCCGATGTGCAGGGCTCACTCGAGGCGGTCACGGAGAGTCTTCGCAAACTGAGCCGTGACGAGGTCGAACTGGTCTTCGTGCACCGCGCCGTCGGTGCCATCAGCGAGAACGACATCACCCTCGCTGCCACGACGAATGCCACGATCCTCGGCTTCAACGTCCGCCCCGATCGCAAGAGCCGTGAGGCCGCTGAGCAGCAGGACGTGGAGGTCCGTACCTACGAGATCATCTACAAACTGCTGGAGGACATCGAGCAGGCGATGGTTGGCATGCTCGCGCCCGAGTTCGAGGAGGTGGTGACTGGCGATGCTGAGGTGCGCGAGATCTTCCGCGTGCCGCGCCTCGGAGCGATCGCCGGTTGCTATGTGCAGAACGGCACGATCACCCGCGGATCGAAAGTTCGTTTCCTTCGGGATGGAACCATCATCTGGAAGGGAGAGATTTCATCGCTTCGTCGGTTCAAGGACGATGTCCGCGAGGTCCGAGAGGGATTCGAGTGCGGCATCGGCCTGAGCGACTTCCAGGACCTCAAGCCTGGCGACGTGATCGAGACGTTCGACGAGCGCGAGATCGCTCGAACACTGTCCTGAGATGGGCGGGCGTAGCGGTCGCCGTTCTGGTCGTTCAGGGGGCCAACATCGGTATCCCCGGTCGGCCAGGGTGGGTCAGACCCTGCGCGAGATCATCGCCGATGAGCTCGTTCGCATCGCCGATGAACGTCTCGAATTCGTGACGATCACAAGGATCGACGTCGACGACGAGTTGAACCGGGCTCACGTCTACTTCGACTCCCTTTCTGGCCCCGACGGTGACGCCGAGATCATTGAGGCGCTTGACGAACACCGGATCAGGATCCAGTCGTCGATCGGTCGGCAGATCCGCGCCAAGAAGACACCGATTCTCGACTTTCAGCCTGATGATGTCATCAGGTCAGCTGAGCGGATCGATGAGATTCTCCGTGCTGACCGGGAGAGCCACCCCGAGCACGAGTGAGTATCCCCATGGCGCGACGACGGCCCGCAACGCACCATGGGGTGTGCATCATCGACAAGCCCGCTGGGGTGACGAGTCACGATGTGGTCGGGATGGTGCGACGCCGCTTCGGTGAGCGGCAAGTCGGTCATGCCGGCACGCTCGACCCCGACGCAACCGGTGTGCTCGTCGTTGCGGTCGGAGCAGCGACACGGCTCCTTCGATTCGCAACGGCCACCACGAAGCGTTACACGGCCGAGGTCGTGCTCGGTGTGGAGACCGACACTCTCGATTCCTCAGGTCAGGTGACTGCTGAGCACGTCATGGGGCAGGTGGACATAGACGTCGTGCGTCGTGTGGTTGCCGACCACCTGGTCGGTGACATTGAACAGGTGCCTCCGATGGTCTCCGCCCTCAAGGTCGGCGGACGTCGCCTGCATGAGTTGGCACGCGAGGGAATTGAGGTTGAACGCAAGCCGCGTCCTGTTCACATCGAGCGCTTTGATGTCGACACGACCAATGAACCGGGAGTGCTGTGGATCGATGTGGCGTGTTCGCCCGGGACCTACGTCAGAGCGCTGGCTGCCGACCTGGGACGGCTCTTGGGCGGAGGGGCGCACCTGCGGGCACTTCGGCGCCAGGCGTCAGGGTCGTTCACCTCTGATCAGGCGAGGCCACCCGATGAGGCGGAACTGTTGCCGATTGGACGGTTGGTTGAACACCTCGAATCGGTGAGCGTCGACTCCGCCACCGCAGCTCGTGTCGCCACCGGCCAAGTTCTCGACCGCTGGGAAGGGCAAGGTCCATGGTCGGTTCATGGTCCGTCTGGGGAACTCCTCGCCGTCTACGAGGCGTTCCGGGCGGCTGAGTCCAAGCCGGCGGTGGTGCTGCCGGATGGAATCCACGGGTAGGTTCAGCGCCGATGCGGGTGATCAACTCCTTCGATGGTCCGGTATGGCCAGGCGACCGCAGCGTTGTCACCATTGGCGCCTACGACGGACTCCACCGAGGGCATCGTGCCGTTATCGGTCAGGTCGTCGACCGGGCCCGCGAACGAGGCTGTAGAAGTGCCGTCGTGACCTTCGATCGTCACCCGGCCTCGGTGGTGCGACCAGAGTCAGCGCCTCGATTGCTCACGACGCTCGAACGGCGTCTTGAGCTCTTCGAGCAGACCGGCATCGATGCAGTCGTGGTGTTGCCGTTCGACTCACACGCTGCGACTGAAGAGGCCGAGGACTTTGTACGGCGGGTGTTCGTCGAGGCGCTTGGCGTGTGCGCTGTGGTGGTGGGGGAGGACTTCCACTTCGGTCGCGAGCGGCGTGGAAACGTGGCTCTCCTCACCGAGGTCGGACGACTGAACGACTTCACCGTGCTCCCGCTCGAGTTGCAGCGGAGTCAGGGTGACGGAGTGATTTCCTCGACTGCGATCAGGAAGGCGATAGGTGCCGGTGACATCGACACGGCAGCGATGATGCTCGGTCGGCCGGTCGAGGTGATCGGCGAGGTGATCGGGGGAGATCAACGCGGGCGCACCATTGGATTCCCCACGGCGAACATCGATGTCGGTGAGGGCCATATCGTCCCCGCCGACGGCGTGTACGCGGCTATCTGCATGCGCGCCGATGGCAGCGAGCACGCATGCGCGGTAAACATTGGTCGCCGTCCCACGTTCCATGCCGTTGCCGACCGGTCACTCGTGGAGGCTCACCTTCTCGACTTCGACGGCGACCTCTACGGCGAGCGTCTCAGCGTGCAATTGGTGCGCCGGATCAGAGACGAGCGCAGGTTCGACGGCCCAGATGCTCTCATCGCCCAGCTGAGCGACGACATTGCCGAGACGCGACGCGCAACTGGGGTTGTCGGCGAACCCGATCGCTCATAGCCTTCCGCTGTTCATCAGGGTTCCGACTCTGATGCATGCGTCGCTGTGCGGCGCGTCCACCTCACATCTCTCAGGTAGGCAGGTACCAATGGCCATCGAGCCGAAATCAGATGTCATCGCGAAGCACAAACTGAGCGATAACGACACCGGATCCCCTGAGGTCCAGATCGCACTCCTCACGTCGAGGATCCAGCATCTGACCGATCACCTCAAGGACCATCCAAAGGACCACCACTCCCGCCGTGGCTTGCTGATGCTCGTCGGCCGACGTCGCCGTATGCTCGACTACGTCCGTTCGATCGATGTTGATCGCTACCGGTCGATCGTCGCCGAGCAGGGTCTGCGCCGCTAAGGTCCCGAGGCCCAGCGGCCCCGCCGCGGTAGCCTCTCAAACGTGGGTAAGACCCACTGAACAACACGTGTGCCCAACGAGGGTTACCGGTTGCCGACATCGTGCCGCTGTGAGCGGGGCGGTTCCGCCAACTGGCAACCGTCGGGGCACTTGAATCGTCCGGACGCGATGTCCGGCGTGAAAGGAGCCAGACATGGCTGATCCCATCCGCGTGTCCGCGCCCATCTCGGGTACGGACCGTCAATTGACGTTCGAGACGGGCAAGTTCGCCCCGCAGAGCCAGGGAGCTGTGGTCGCCGGAATCGGCGAAACCAGGGTGCTCACCACTGCCAATGCGGCCCGAGACGTTCGGCCCGGTATCGATTTCTTCCCGCTGACAGTGGACGTGGAAGAGCGTGCGTACGCAGCCGGCAAGATTCCCGGCTCGTTCTTCCGACGGGAGGGGCGTCCGACGGAAGACGCCATCCTCACATGCCGTCTGACCGACCGCCCACTGCGCCCGTCGTTCCCTGACGGATTCCGTAATGAGGTGCAGATCGTCACCACCGTCCTCGGTGTCGACATGGCAAACCCTCATGACGTGCTCTCCATCAATGCAGCTTCCGCAGCACTCATGATTTCGGGAATTCCCTTCGAGGGGCCGATCGGCTCCGTGCGGGTCGCCTACACCACCGACGGCTCATGGATTCCCCATCCGACATACGAAGAGGGCGACGCATCGACCTTCGAGTTGGTCGTGGCTGGCCGCGAACTCGACAACGGCGACGTTGCGGTGATGATGGTCGAGGCCGGTGGCACGGAGCGGAGTTTCTACCTCTACGCCGACGGAGCACCGAAGGTTGATGAGGCCGCACTTGCGGCAGGGCTCGAGGCGTCGAAGACCTGGATCAAGGAGTCGATCTCGCTGCAGCGCCAACTTGTCGCCAGCGTGATCGCGATGAACGGACCGATCACCCCGCTCGAGTACACCCCGGTGCTCGATTACACCCCCGAGGTATTCGCCGCTGTTGAGAGCCTCGTGTCGTCCGACATCGCGTCGGCGGTTGCCATTGCCGGCAAGGCGGAGCGGAACGCCGCCACCGATGCGGCGGCAGCAAAGGCCGTTGCCGCGCTGTGCGGCGAGGGTGGCGACTTCGCTGGCCAGGAGAAGGCGGTCAAGGAAGCGGTTCGCTCGCTGACCAAGAAGTCAGTGCGTCGCCGCATCGTTGACGAGGGAGTGCGCATCGACGGACGAGGTGTCCGCGACCTCCGGCCAATCTCGGCAGAGGTTGGAGTGCTCCCCACCGCTCATGGTTCAGGATTGTTCCAGCGTGGCGAGACCCAGGTCATGAACGTGTGCACCCTGGCGATGCCCCGCATGAACCAGATGCTCGACACCCTGTCGCCGAACAATGAGAAGCGGTACCTTCACCACTACAACATGCCGCCTTGGGCTAATGGTGAAACCGGTCGAGTCGGATCCCCAAAGCGTCGCGAGATCGGCCACGGAGCGCTCGCAGCGCGCGCAGTGCTCCCCGTTGTTCCCTCCCAAGAGGACTTCGCGTACACGCTTCGTCTCGTGTCTGAGGTGATGTCGTCGAACGGTTCGACCTCGATGGGGTCGGTCTGCTCGTCGAGCCTCTCGCTGATGGACGCTGGTGTGCCCATCCGTGGCGCGGTCTCCGGTATCGCGATGGGCCTCGTCAAAGATGGTGACCGCTACGTCACGCTCACCGACATCCTCGGTGCCGAGGATGCGTTCGGCGACATGGACTTCAAAGTGGCCGGCACCGAAGATGCGATCACAGCGCTGCAGCTCGATACGAAGATCGACGGCATCCCGGCTCAGGTTCTTGCCGATGCACTCCAGCAGGCCCGCGAGGCCCGTATGGCGATCCTCGAAGTCATGAATGCCGCGATTGCTGCTCCCCGCACCGAGGTGGCTGAGACGGCACCGAAGATCGTGACGATCACCATCCCGATCGACAAGGTCGGCGAGGTCATCGGACCCAAGGGCAAGATCATCAACACGATTCAGGCCGAGACCGGCGCTGACATCAGCGTCGATGACGATGGAGCGGTCGGCATCGTGACCATCGGTGCCGTCGAATCGTGGCGAATGGAAGAGGCGCGGGCAGCCATTTTGGCCATCGTCGATCCGCCGAAGGCAGAGCTCGGCAAGACCTACATGGGTCGCGTCGTGAACATCACCAAGTTTGGTGCCTTCGTCAATATTCTCCCGGGTCGCGACGGCCTGCTGCACATCTCGAAGCTCGGTCGCGGCAAGCGCATCAACGCCGTCGAGGATGTCCTCACGCTTGGTGACGAGGTCGAGGTCATCGTCGAGGAGATCGACGACCGCGGCAAGGTCAGCCTCCGTCCAGCCGATAGCGGCTCCGATGACGCTGCTCCGGCTTCATCGCCGGCCCCGACGAGCGAGTCGTCCAATTCAGCGACCGCAGCCGAGTCACCTGACGCAATCGAGTCGGTCAGTTTCGACGAGACCTTCGATGCTGAACTCGCTGGCGAGCTGGGCGATCTTGGCCCTGGTGGTGAGCGTCGTGGCGGCGGTGACGGCGGTCGCGACGGCGGCCGTCGCCGGCATCGCTGACCTCAATTGACCGAACGCATCACCACACTTGCCAACGGCCTGACCGTCGCGGTTGACTCGATGTCGACCACCCGGTCGGTGTCCGTTGGCGTGTGGGTGGGCGTCGGCTCTCGTGATGAACCTTCTGATCTTGCAGGGGTGAGTCACTTCTTGGAGCATCTCCTCTTCAAGGGAAGCCATGCTCTCGACGCCAGGGGAATCTCGCGCCGTGTCGACCGAGTAGGCGGCGACATCAATGCGTACACCTCCCGCGAGCACACGGCCTACTACTGCCGAATGCCGGCGAGGCACGCGCTCGACGCGGTCGACCTCCTCGGTGAGGTGGTGTTGCGGCCGGCGCTGCGGCCCGAGGATGTGGAGAGTGAGCGACGGGTCATCCTCGAAGAACTCGCCATGGATGACGATGTCCCCGACGACATCGCTCATCGGGAATTTCACGAGGCGGTGTTCACCGGGCATCCGCTCGGGCGTGATCCGGGTGGGCGGCGTGAGACGGTCACGGCGTTGACCGTCGACGAGATCGCCGGTTTCCACCGGGATGAATACACCGCTGAGCGCATGGTGCTCGCCGTGGCCGGAGCTGTCGACACCGATGAGATCGTTGAACAGGCCGAGCGCGTCTTTGGCGACGCTCGCTGCGGTAGCGGACAGCCGCTACGGACGGCACCGTCGACGATGGGTGAGGACCGGTTCCTCGTCGATGACACCGAGCAGACGCATCTGGTGATCGGCGGTCGTTCGCTGCCGCGGACTCATCCGGATCGCGAGGCACTCGACATCGTCAATCACGTTCTCGGCGGAGGACTCTCGAGCCGGCTCTTCGATGAAATTCGGGAGCGCCGGGGACTCGTGTATCACGTCCAGTCCGGACTCGCCGCCCATGCAGATGCCGGCAGTTGGTTGGTCTATGCCGGAAGCCATCCTGAGCGAGCCGCCGAGGTCCGTTCCCTCATCGAGGACGAGATCGATCGAATGGCCGCACGCGGTCCGACGGAGGAGGAAGTCGAGATCGCGAAGGGCTACTTGGTCGGTGCCTATGAGCTCGGACTTGAAGACTCAGGTACACGCATGTCACGGCTGGGGGGAATGCTCACGATGCTCGGTGGGCTCATCGACGTCGATGAGCAGATTCAGCGCTGGGTCAACACCGACGCTGACTCGATCGCCAGGGTCGCCGACGCAGTGCTCGGCGGTCGGCGGATCGCCGTCACGCTCGGACCAGTCTGAGACGGTACGGTCAGGCCATGGACGCGGTAAGGGTCGGGGTGATCGGGGCGAATGGGCGCATGGGTTCGGCGGTCTGTGATGCAGTCCGGGCTGCCGACGGTTTGGAACTCGTGGCAGCCATCGATGCGACCATGCGCGATGGGGCCACCGCTGGCGATGGGGTGACCCTAGGACGTGAACTGCGGCTTCTGGCCGAGGCAGGGTGTGAGGTCGTTGTCGATTTTTCCGTTGCAGAGGCCACTCGGGCGGCGTTGCCGTTCCTGGCGATGCACGGAATACACGCTGTGGTCGGGACGACGGGTCTCAACGACGATGACCTCGAGTCAGCGCGCGCTGCCTTCGCTGCTTCGTCGGCCAACTGCCTGATTGCCGCCAACTTCGCGATCTCCGCCGTTCTCATGATGCGTCTCGCCGCTATGGCCGCGCCTCATTTCGACACGGCTGAGATCATCGAACTGCATCACGATGGCAAGGTCGACGCGCCATCGGGAACGGCGCTCGCCACAGCGGAGCGGATGCGGCCACCGGCCTCTGGGTGGTCGACTGACCCGACGGAGTCAGGGCTGTCCGGAGCCCGAGGTGCAGTCGGACCAGGTGGAATCCCCATCCACTCAGTGCGGATGCGAGGCATGATCGCCCACCAAGAAGTGATTCTCGGGACGATGGGCCAGACCCTGACGATCAGGCAGGACTCTTATGACCGAACAAGCTTCATGCCCGGTGTGGTGCTGGCGTGCCGCCGAATCGCCGAGTTCTCAGGCTTGACGCTCGGGCTCGACGATCTGCTCTGAGTCAGAGAGCGCCGAGCGCAGCGTCGTAGTCGGGTTCCTGAGCGATCTCGGGAACCAACTCGGTGTGCACCACCGTGCCGTCGGAGTCGAGGACCACGATCGCACGGGCCATCAGGCCAGCGAGAGGGCCATCGAGGAGGCGCACTCCGTACGCATCGGCGAAGTCATTGCGGAAACCCGATGCGGTGACGCAGTTGTCGATGCCCTCTGCGCCGCAGAAGCGGTTCTGTGCGAAGGGGAGGTCCTCGGATACGCAGACAACAACCGCATCGTCGCGGCCAGCGGCGCGCTCATTGAACGTGCGAACGCTTGTTGCACAGGTCGGTGTGTCGATCGACGGGAAGATGTTGAGAACCACCTTCTTCCCAGCAAGTGAGTCCCCGGTGAGCGCACCGAGGTCTTTGCCGAGCAGATTGAAGGCTGGCGCCTTCGATCCGACGGCGGGGAGTTCGCCCGAGGTGTTGATCTGGTTTCCACGAAGGGTCACTGTTGCCATGCGCGCATCATGGCAGGTTGACAGCCCCGTCGCGTCAACGTGCTCCGCTGCGCAGGTTCCTCATGTTGACCAACAGGACAAGCACGAACGACAGGCCGACCGCCCACCACGAGTAGCGCTGCAGCCATGACAGAAAATCGGTCAACTGAGAGTCGAACATGCGTGCGAGCCATTGGATGAGGACCAAACGTCCGGCGATGCCGATTGCGAGAAGAGCAGCCAGGCGTGCAGGACGAGTGTGCTGGACGCCACTCAGCGCAGCGACCAGATTCGATCCGACGAAGAACGGCACGACAATCCACTCGGCGCGTTCGTAGCCGCGACGGAACCCGTCGAGTGCCTCGGCTTGCACGCCGAGGTACCTGGTGAACCAGTTGAGCGCCGTCGCGTGGTAGGCCCGTCCGATCAGATGGCAGACGATGAAAGCCGCG
>JAQCGT010000058.1 GCA_027730505.1 Actinomycetota bacterium
TCCTGACGTCAAAAGGCACATCGCCCTCACGAGTCGCAGGCACAGCGACCGGACGGATCGAGACCGCTCGCGTCGACGTGCCCGGTGCGGGCTGGCCCTGACCGATGTGCGGCCGCGTCGTCCAGACCACACCGATTGACGAACTCGCTCAGATTCTCAATGTCGGAAGCATCGACGAGTCGATCGGACAGTTCATGCCAAAGCGCAACATCGCGCCGTCGGCTGATCTCGTTATCGAGGAGACGGACGGCGCCGAGAACGTTCTCACCCGGCGGCGCTGGGGCCTCGTTCCTCACTGGGCGAACGACCCAACCATCGGAGCCAAACTTTCGAATGCCCGCAGTGAGACCGTGTGGGATCGACCCTCATTTCGTGATGCGGTCAGACGACGTCGATGCATCGTGCCGGTCGACGGCTTCTATGAATGGGCACCGGCCAGCCCCGATGGCCCGACCACGGCCGCTGGTCGCCCTGCGAAGCGACCACATCTGTTCAAGGCGGCCGATGGCTCGCCACTGCTCCTCGCCGGTATCGCCGCCGACTGGCATCACAATGACGGCGGTGGATCGCTGCGCACCGTCTGTCTCCTCACCACATCGGCGAATCAGGTCATGGCGCCAATTCATGATCGGATGCCGGTGGTCGTCAGTCGATCGATGACCGAGGTCTGGCTTCACGCCGAACCACGAGAGGCCCGGGATCTACTCGATCACCTGCTGCGACCCGCACCCGACGACGAACTCGTCGAACATGAAGTGTCGACGGCGGTCAACGACGCACGCAACGAGAGCGCTGACTTGACCGACCCGGTCGACACCACGCCGAACACGTTGTGGTGACCAACGCTCAGTCGACGAGCGCCTGATACACCAACTGTTTCAGCTGTGGTCGGATCGGGTGGGTGCTTGAGGGCATCAACTGAGTTAAGAAGATCACGGCCAGGTCCTCGACCGGATCGACCCAGAAGGCTGTGCTCGCTGCTCCACCCCAAGCCATCTCACCGGCCGAGGACGGAACCTTGTTCTCAGCCGGATCGAGCACTACCGAAAATCCGAGGCCGAACCCCATTCCGGTGAACGTCGACTCAGCGAACAGCGGACGCCCAATCGTCTCGAGATCGACTCCACCGGGAAGGTGGTTCGACCCCATGTAGTCCACGGTGTGACGACCAAGGATTCGCTCTCCGTCGAGAGCACCTCCGCCCAGGAGCATCGACGCGAAGCGCAGGTAATCAGCCGCTGTGCCGTAGAGACCGCCTCCGCCCGACAACATCAGAGGCCTCAGCGGACGGACCAGAAAGTCGGGTGCTCGCATTGCACGACCGTCAGCCGGATTCGGGACGTAGAGAGCGGCGAGACGATCAGCTGACGAGTCGGGAAGATGGAATGTGGTGTCGGCCATTCCGAGCGGGTCGAGGATCCGGGAGCGGAAGAACGTTTCGAGGTCGCAGCCCGCCACAACCTCGACCACACGCCCGAGCACGTCGGTCGAAATGCCGTAGTTCCATTCGGTTCCCGGTTGGAACACCAAGGGAAGCGACGCCCAACGCTCACAGCAGGCGGCGAGATCCAGGTCTTCCGGCTGACCCCACTCGAACCCAGCGGCTCGATACATCGCATCGACGGCATGGGTGTTGTGAAAGCCATAGGTCAGCCCTGACATATGTGTGAGCAGGTGCCAGATCTGCATGTGTTCGGTCTGGGGCTCAGTCACCGGCTTCTGAATTGAGCCCGAGCGATACACCCGAGTTTCGGCAAACGAAGGAATGTACGCCGACACCGGATCCTTCAACTGGATCAACCCTTCCTCGACGAGCATCATCGCTGCCACCGAGGTGATCGGTTTGGTCATCGAGTAGAGCCTGACGATCGTGTCGTCGGCGAAGGGCAAGCCCGCCTCAAGGTCGCGCATTCCGCTCGTCGAATGGTGAGCGAGTTCGCCGTGTCGTTGAACCATCACCTGCCATCCGGCCAATCGTCCATCGTCGACGTATCGCTTGAAATGCTCGTCGAGTCGGGCGAGTCGAGCGGTTTCCAAACCGGCGATGATCATTGAACGACTCCCGTGTCATATCCCGCGCTCAACAGCGCTGTGCGAATGGCCGATGCCGCAGATTCGAGTTCACCACGATCCGCCGTCGTCGCTGCATTGGCGAAGGACAACTGCCCCATGTCGGATGTGGGTATCACGTGTAGATGGGTATGGGGCACTTCATACCCTGCGATGATCAATCCGATCCGCACGGGAGAGAACGCAGCCTGTTGCGCGATGGCGATCTGACGGGCGACCGAGAAGAGATGATCGGACAGTTCCGATTCGAGGTTGATCCAATGGTCGACTTCGTCGATCGGAACGACCAGCACGTGTCCATGCGCCATCGGATTGATGGACATGAACGCAGCGCAACGGTCGTCTCGCCACACGAAGGTTCCCGGAATCTCCCCGTTCATGATTCGGGTGAAAACGGTCGGCATGTCCTCAGCGTACGCTCACGACGTGGCAGCACATGAGCCGGCAGAGCCGAAGCCTTCAATGTTCGATGGAGTCTGGACCGTTCCGAACCTCGTCACGTTCATTCGTTTGGCGCTGCTCCCGGTGTTCTGCTGGGTGCTATTCGGCCTAGACGACCGACACCTCGCGGCGTGGATACTCGGGGGCCTCGGTGCAACAGACTGGGTTGACGGGTACCTGGCACGTCGACTGGGACAAACGAGCGAGTTCGGCAAGGTGTTCGATCCCACGGTCGACCGATTGCTCTTCCTCGTGGGAATCATCGCTCTCATCATTGATGGCTCGGTGCCACTCTGGCTGGCCTACGGCGTGTTGGTGCGCGAAGCGCTCGTCGGAGCGACTGTCGTCATTGCCACCATCGCATTCTCGATGGAGCGCTTCGACGTCACATGGTGGGGCAAGACGGCGACATTTCTTCTCATGTTCGCCTTTCCCGGCTTTCTGATGGGGGAGAGCGGGATGCCGATCGCAGGAGCCTTCACCGTTGCCGCCTGGATCCTCGGGCCACCAGGACTGGCCCTCAGTTGGTACACGGCGCTGGCCTATGTGCCCCAAATCAGTGCTGGCATACGAATCGGAGCCTCACGAACCTGATCCGGGTCCGGTCAGCGTGCGGGTCGCATGTGCGCTCGGCTACGGTTGAGGGCCATGGACGTGCCGGGCGAGCTTCGTTACACGAATGACCACGAATGGGTACGGGTCACCGAAGATGGTGTCGTCCGCCTTGGTGTCACCGACTACGCACAAGACGCCCTCGGCGATGTCGTATTCGTCGAGCTACCTGACATCGGAGCTGGGCTCTCATCGGGCGCTGTCTGCGGCGAGATCGAAAGCACCAAGTCGGTCTCCGAGGTCTATTCGCCGCTTGACGGTGCTGTGACGAGTGTCAACTCTGCAATCGTCGACGACCCGTCTCTGATCAATTCCGACCCGTATGGCGAGGGCTGGATTCTCGAGATCAGGCTGAATGACCCGGCTAGCGTCGATGCGCTGCTCTCCGCCGACGACTACCGCTCGCTCACCGAGGGCTGAATCCCCTGTGTCGTACGTGTTCTGCAATCAGTGCGGGCATCGCAATCCTCCCGAGAGCAACTTCTGCTCGAGTTGCGGCGCTCCTCTCGATGTCCTCGACGACAGAACGGTCACGCTGATCACTGTCGATCCGCTTCAAGATGCCGCTGGCCACAGCGATGACATCAACGTTCCACTCAGCGAGTTATCACGGGGGATCGGCGTCCTCATCGTCAGGTCAGGGGGACTTGCGGGTGCACGATTCGCTCTCGACACCGACACGACGCGAATAGGACGTCACCCCGACTCTGAAATCGTGCTCGACGACATCACCGTCTCGCGTCGGCACGCCGAGATCGTGCGCCGAGACGACGACTACGAGGTTCTCGACTCTGGATCGCTGAATGGAACCTACGTCAACCAGGAACGGATCGAAGCCGCAGTGCTCCATCACGGTGACGAGGTCCAGATCGGGAAGTTCCGCCTCGTCTTCTTCGAGCGGTCGGATGGCTGAGACACAACCCGACCACCTGACCATTGGCGAGGTTCTCGGAATTCTCGTTGAGGAGTTCCCGGAGGTGACCATCTCCAAGATCAGGTTTCTCGAGAGCCAGGGTCTGATCGCCCCAGAACGCACGTCATCTGGGTACCGACGGTTCCACGAGACTGACGTGGACCTGCTGAGGGTCATTCTCACCGAGCAACGGGAGAACTACCTACCTCTGCGCGTCATTCGAGATCGGATCGCCTCCGGCGAGATCGACCCGTCCGGAGAGTTGTCACGGCCAGAGGGCATCGAGCGCCCGACCGTGTCGAGTGAGATGCCGGTGAGTCAGCACCCTTCAGGAGCACCCGGGGCATCGAGCCCATTGCGTCGGCCGGAGCCGGTGCGTGGCGGCGATGCCCATCTCTTGCCCGGAGTCGTGCTCGATCGAGGGGAGTTCAGGTCGATGACGGGGCTGAGCGAGGAGGAAATCGACTCCTTGGAGTCGTATGACGTCATCGCTCCCCGCCGAAGCGGCTCCGCAGCGACGTACGGTGACCACGAGGTCATCGTTGCTCGTGCCGCCAAAGTGCTGCTCCGCAGCGGAATCGATGCCCGCCACCTTCGAACATGGCGAACAGCCGCTCAGCGCGAGGCATCGTTGATCGAACAGGTCGTCATCCCTCAGATGCGTCAACGTGACCCGTCCAGCCGACCACGGGTCGCCGCTCAAGCCCGTGAACTCGCCGACGCCGGAGGACGACTCCGGGCAGCACTGATCGAGGCCGCCCTGCGCGACGCGCTCGGGTGATCAGACCGCAGCTCGCGAAACACCGAGGGTCGAGCCCCGATAGGGTCGGAGTCGTGAGGCTGATGGAAATCGTCGGAGTTCGAGTCGAACTGCCCGCCAACACGCCAATGGTCCTGCTTCAAGAAGTTGATGGAGATCGTCGACTCCTCCCGATCTACATCGGAAATCCGGAAGCGGCCGCAATTCACTCAGCGCTCGAGGGGATCGAACCCCCTCGTCCGCTCACACATGATCTCTTCGTCCAGACGATCTCAGCAATCGGCGCCCACGTCAGCGGGGTCACGGTCACCGAGATGCGAGACCACACCTTCCTCGCAGAACTCACGATCACTGATGCCACCGGTGACGAGCGTTCGATCTCGTGCCGACCGTCAGATGGATGCGCCATAGCCGTGCGCTGCGGTGCGCCGATCCACGCCGCTGAGTCCGTTCTCGACGAGGCCGGCAAGGCTCCTGCAGCGGAGGTCCCCGAGGAGTCCGAGATCATCGATGAGTTTCACGACTTTCTCGAAAACGTGAACCCCGAGGATTTCGGAGAGTCTTGACCGGTTGACGCCGCGGGTTGCGCTCCGTAGATTGACGAGGCCGTAGTTACGACCGTGTGACGCGGTGTGTCCGAGGAGCGATGACCATGCGTGACGAGATCAATACAAAGGACGGATTCAGTGGCCGCCAAGCCGCCACCGTCGTTGGTATCAGTTATCGACAGCTCGACTACTGGGCTCGCACGGATCTGATTCGTCCGTCGTTGCTGGATGCAGCGGGAAGCGGTTCGCGCCGTCGCTACAGCTACCAGGACCTCCTCGAGTTGCGCGTCATCAAGTCCCTGCTCGACGCAGGCATCCGCCTCGAGTCGGTTCGAGAGGTGTTCACCTATCTCCGCGAGCATGTATCGGGCGACATCTCATCGGCCCACCTTGTCATCAGCGGACAGTCCGTCGTCCTCGCACACGACGATCAACTCATCGATGTACTCCGCAATGGCCAGGGCGTCCTCAATGTCTTGTCGCTCGAAGGCGTGCGCGATGACGTCGATGCCCAACTCGTGCCCCTCGTCGGTCCGGGACCCGAGGCGGTTGCACTCTGAGCCTCAACCTCCCTCCGCTCCACGCTCGTCACCTGGAGCTCGGTGCCCGAATGGCCGAGTTCGGAGGTTGGGAGATGCCGCTCGAATTCGAGGGAACACTGTCCGAGCATCGTGCGTGTCGCGAAGCGTGCGCTGTGTTCGACGTGTCGCACCTGGGCACTGTGCGAATCACCGACCCTGAGGGAACCCGCCGGGTGATGAGCACCCTCACGAACGATCTCGCCAAGATCCAGCCGGGGCGCGCCCAATACACCCATCTGCTCGATGATGACGGTTCGGTCCTCGATGACATCATCATCTGGTGGCATGAGGACGGCACACTCGATGTGATGCCGAATGCCTCGAACACTGACCGTGTTCTCGCTGCCCTCGGCGGGAGGGACATCACCAGTGAACGGGCTGTCCTCGCAGTGCAGGGACCCTTGTGCCACGATGTGCTCGCGCACGCGCTGCCCGCCGCTGCCGAGGTCGGAAGGTTCCGTGTCCGGTCGGTGTCCGACGGTGACGGCACTGTGATCGTGGCTGGAACCGGCTACACCGGAGAGCTCGGTGTCGAAATCGCCGTGCCAGCCGATCGAGCAACAGATCTCTTCGATCGTCTGATCGATGCAGGCGGAACTCCGGCAGGCCTTGGTGCCCGCGATACCTTGCGACTTGAGGCTGGCCTGCCCCTCCACGGGCACGAACTCGGACCTGGAATCACCCCCCTGCAAGCAGGACTCGGTTGGGTGCTGTCTGCCGATGGCAACTACCGAGGAGCGTCTGCTGTCACCAGCGAGAGAGAGGCAGGACCGCATCGACTGCTGCGCGGTATCGCCACCGAGGGACGCCGCCCTCCACGGGAGGGAGCGACCGTCCATCTCGCCGGGGCATCGATCGGAACGGTGACATCTGGGAATTTCTCACCGACGCTCGGTCACGGCATCGCCATGGCATTCCTCCCACCGACTGTTGAACCCGGGACCAAGGTGGAGGTCGAGATTCGTGGCTCTCGAATCAACGGAACGGTGACAACCCTGCCATTTCTCAAACGCTGACGATCAAATCATTGAGAGCGTTGCGCTGACGCCTTCTTTGCCGTGGTCTTCTTTGGGGTGGCTTTCTTGGATGCGGTCTTCTTGGCCGGGGCGGCCTTCTTCGCCGCCGCCTTCTTGACCGCTGCCGCTTTCTTGGCCGGCGCCTTCTTCGCTGGTGACGACTTTGCCGGACTCGGTGCTGACGCGCTGCTGTTACCGGCTTGGCGCGGCGAGGACGCAGGGGCCTGACGACCGCCGAACATTCCTTGGGCCATCATCGCCATTGGGCCCAGCCCTTCGACCAGACTGTTGAGACCGGCCACGGTTGAGGCGAGCCGAGCGCCAATGTCATCAGGAGCCTCATCGAGAATCTCTCCCAAGACCCGAGAAGCCCTCGATATCTGTGGGATGGCCTCACGGATCGGCCCCTCTATCTCCTCGAGGAGCGCCACCATGCGCTGAGCAAGCTGTGCCATCCGCTTGAATTCGGACGCCGCTTCCTCGAGTTGTTGGTGCAGGTCGATCCGCCGCTGGTTCAGTTGGCCTGCTGCACGGATACCGGACGAGACCGGCCCCGACAGCGCGTTGATCAGTTCCGAGATGAGTTCGGTTCGGTCCTCAGCGGTGGTGGACATGTGAACACGCTACTGCGCTGTTGATTCGGCGTAGACCTCGAGCGGCTCACATGTACAGATGAGATTGCGGTCACCCGCGGCAGCATCGATTCTCGACACTGGCGGGAAGTACTTGTCAGTCACGTCTCCCGAGACGGGAAACGCGCCGAGGTCGCGCGGGTATGCGCGGTTCCAGTCACCGAGAAGGTCGACTGCGGTGTGCGGTGCGTGTCTGAGTGGACTCTCCTCGATCGTCCACTCGCCGTCGGCAACCCGCTGAATCTCGGCCCTGATTGAGGTCATGGCGGTGACGAAACGATCCAACTCGGCCAGCGATTCACTTTCCGTCGGCTCGATCATCAATGTGCCCGCCACAGGGAAGGACACCGTCGGCGCGTGAAAACCATGGTCGATGAGCCGCTTCGCAATGTCATCGACAGTCACTCCAGTGGCCTTGGTAAGAGGTCGTATGTCGAGGATGCACTCATGGGCCACTCGACCGTTCTCGTCGGTATAGAGCACGGGAAAGTGAGCCTGGAGTCGAGTGGCGAGATAGTTCGCAGCGACGATCGCTGTCTCGGTGGCGCGTCGCAGACCCGGCCCACCCATCAGTCGGGCGTACACCCATGGAATCGGAAGAATTCCCGCCGAACCCGCGGGTGCTGCGGAGACTGGGCCAACAGGTCTTTCGGTCGGTCGAAGCGGATGACCGGGCAGGAAGGGAGCGAGATGGGCCGACACCGCCACCGGCCCCACACCTGGCCCACCACCACCGTGAGGGATGCAGAAGGTTTTGTGCAGGTTCAGGTGGCTGACATCGGCTCCGAACACACCGGGGCGGGCGAGTCCGACTAGCGCGTTCAAGTTGGCGCCGTCGACATAGACCTGACCACCGGCTGCGTGCACCATGTCACAGATGCGGCGAATGCCACGCTCGAAGACACCGTGAGTCGACGGATACGTCACCATGATTGCTGCCAATCGGTCGCCGATCTCCTCGATTCGGTTTGCCAGATCGGCGAGGTCGACGTCGCCGCGGTCGTCGCAGCCGACGACGACGACCCGCATCCCCGCCATCACTGCGCTCGCGGCGTTTGTACCATGCGCACTCGACGGAATGATGCACACGTCTCGGTTAGATTCTCCGCGACTGCGGTGATACGCCCGAATAGCAAGCAGCCCAGCAAACTCGCCTTGACTACCGGCGTTGGGCTGCAGGCTGACAGCGGCATATCCCGTCACCTCGGCCAGCATCATCTCGAGGTCCGAGATGACCCGCTGATAGCCCTCCACCTGATCGACAGGGGAGTAGGGGTGAAGGTCGGCGAACTCGGGCCACGAGATCGGCTCCATCTCTGTGGTGGCATTGAGTTTCATGGTGCAGGATCCCAACGGAATCATCGTGCGGTCGAGCGCCAGGTCACGATCGGCGAGCCGGCGGAGATAGCGGAGCATCTCGTGTTCGGTCCGATAGCGATGGAACGGCGCCTGCTGCATGATTTCGTCATGACGTAATAGGTCGACCGGCATCGCCAGCGACGCAGGAGAGGTTGAACCGATCGTCTCTACGCCAAACACGGCGAGCAGACGCTCGACAACCGACGCATCGGTGGTCTCGTCAAAGGTGAACGACACGGTGTCGTCGTCGACGCGCCGCACGTTGATTCCACACTGAACCGCTGCGTCGAGCACAGCATCAGCATCGACCCCCTCGACACAGACCGTGTCGAAGATGGAGGAGTGGCGCGTGGTCAGGCCCGTGTCGCGCAACGCCCGAGCAGCCCGATCGGCGTGATTGGCAACACGCTCGGCAATCCGACGAAGGCCGTCCGGGCCGTGCCAGCAGGCATACAGGCCGGCGATGTTGGCCAAGAGTACCTGCGCAGTGCAAATGTTCGACGTCGCCTTCTCACGCCGAATGTGCTGCTCACGGGTCTGCAGCGCGAGCCGGAGCGCAGGACGACCGGCCGCATCCGTGCTCACGCCGACGAGCCGTCCGGGCAACGAGCGTGAGAGTTCAGATCGCACCGCCATGAACGCTGCGTGTGGGCCACCGAAACCCATTGGGACGCCGAAGCGCTGAGCAGAGCCGATCGCCATATCCGCACCGAGCGAGCCCGCTGAGGCGAGCAGCACCGACGCCAACGGATCCACCGCCATGATGACCTTGGCTCCGTCGTTGTGCGCCCGGTCGATCACGGGACGCCAGTCGACAACACCACCGGTCGATGTCGGGAACGACACCAACAAACCGAAGACATCGCCAGGCGGCAGGGATTCGAACGCATCGACAGAACCGACGACGAGTTCGACGCCGATCGGTTCGGCACGTGTCGCGAGGACGCTCACGATCTGAGGATGGGTGTCCTCGTGAACAAAGAAGATGTCGCCCCCAGCCTTGGCGGTACGTCGAGCGACGGTCATCGCCTCGGCAGCCGCCGTCGCCTCATCGAGGAGGGATGCATTCGCCACGGGGAGGCCGGTGAGCTCGGACACCATGGTCTGGAAGTTGATCAACGCCTCGAGCCGCCCCTGGGAGATCTCGGGCTGATAGGGGGTGTACGCCGTGTACCACGCTGGATTTTCGAGGACATTGCGACGGATGACCGAGGGCATGATCGTGCCGGTGTATCCCATACCGATCAGCGATGTGAGGCGGCGGTTCGTCATTGCGATCTCGCGCAATTCCGCGATCGCCGATGCCTCATCCAGCGCGTCAGGGAGATCGAGGTCGCGGTCATCACGAATGTCGACCGGGACGGTCTGATCGATGAGCTCACCTACCGAGGAGACGCCGATCACCTCAAGCATGCGTTCGACGTCGAACGCCGTCGGACCGATGTGGCGGTCAGAGAAATCAGTTGCGGCGGGAACGATGGGGACTGTTGACACGGGGAACCTCCGGCTCTCGTGAATCGGTTCCCCCGCTGTCACCTGCACCTGAGAGTTTCACCGACCGTGTCGGCTTTCCCCGTGGGCGAGCCCGAAGGCTGCTCTCCAGCGTCGCCACACCGACCGGTCCGTTGGCCTGAGAGATTCCGGGGAGGTTGCTCCTTCGGCGTCCTTGTGGGGACTCTCCCGAACGGTGAATACGGCGATTCCTATGTGGCCCACACGCTAGACGACGCGCAACGATGCTGGCGGATTCTCCGGATGGAGGATGATCACACGATCAATACCTGCCGCTGCCATGGCCGCGCGCTCGGGATGCTCGGCGTCCTCGATCCCGTCCGACCATGGGAGGTAGGTGGTCCATGTGAAGTCGCGGTCCCTCGCAGCGACGCGACACGCACTCAAGAATTCATCACGGCGCGGATGTCTCCATGCCACGTTGATTCCGTCGGCGAGGCGCCCTGCAATCTCGGCCAGACGAACGCTGTTCACCCCAACGATCCGACGAGGTGTGTGCTGCGGACGGATAAACGTCGGCAGGCTCACATCGCCCTCGGACCACATCCGATCGCAGAGTTCGAGCAGCTCGACCACACGGTCGTGACGACGTTCGAGGCTCGGCTCGATACGTGCTCCAACCATCTTCTGCTCCCATGCGAACGAACTCGATGGCGACGTTCCGGCACCGATACCGAACCAGAACTGACGACCGGAAATCGCGCTGACGGTTGCGGCACCGACGGCGGACACGCCGACCTCGCGATTCCAGGCGTTGACAACGAGCGCTCCGAGCTCGATCCGACTGGTGCTTGCGGCCAGCGCACCGAGCCAAGTGAACGCCTCGAACGACTGTTCACCGCCCATCGACCGACCGGCCAGGTGATCGACAATCCACACAGCGCCGTAGCCGGATTCCTCAGCAGCCAGAGCCGAATCTCGAAGGTGCGACCAGTCCGCGTAGCCGCTGGTGAACTGGACATCGACGACAGGAGTCACCGGGCCGAGGCTAAGGCCTCGCCGTTGAGATCAGGCTTCGTCGGATTCCTCGCCCGTTGGAACGTCGTCCGTAGCCGAATCTTCCGGCACGAAGTCGTCAACGGTGTCGCTCACAACCTCGTCACCTTCGGGTGCCGCTGGTTGCTCACCTTCTGGGGTCGCGGTAGCGCCCTCGGCACCCGACTCCACGCCTTCGGATGGTTCTTGTGCAATCTCATCGGACGTCTCACTCATGACGAGCGGTTCAGTCAAGTCGCACGCATCCACGGCCTTGACGATCGGGTACGGGTTCACTGCGGCACCGCCACCGGGGTGCACCTCGAAGTGAAGATGGGCGGTTCCGGCATTCCCGGTGGCGCCGTTGGTTCCGAGCACCTGACCAGCAGTGACCTCAACACCTTCAGCGATCCCTTCAGCGAAGGTATCGAGGTGGGCGTAGAAGAAGTAGGTCCCATCGACCATCGTCAACCGCAGGCCGTTGCCCGCAAGGGAGCCGGGGCCATCGTTGTAGATCTTGGTGATGGTGCCGTCAGCGACCGCATAGATCAGCTTGCCGGTGCTCGCGATGATGTCGACGCCGAGATGCAGACGACCGCCCGAGCGCGCATCGTGCCATGTGTCGGTGAAGCCGCAGGCGCCCTGCACCGGGAACACCGCCAGGGAGATCGTCGCAACCGGGGAGTCGACCGGTGCGGCGGTTCCCGTCAGACCGAGGACTTCAGCGGTCGCGGTGTTGACAACACCAGTCACCTGAATGCCATGGGCTCGTTGGACGCTCATAACGGCGGCCGCGGTGGCCGAGCCGAACACACCGTCGACGCCGCCACGGAGGGTGATGCCGGCGTCAACGATCGCCTGCTGCAGCACACGAACTCGCTCGCCGCTCTCGCCATAGACGCCGTATCCGGTGGTCGTCTCGACTGCGCCCTCACTTGAGGCGGTCGATGCGTCGGCGCCGAGCGCAACCGCTGTTGCCTCGTCGACGACGCCGGTCGCCTCGATCCCGCGAGCACTCTGGAACTCCTTGACCGACTGGCTGGTGGCCGGGCCGAACACACCATCGGCCCCGCCACGAACCCGAACGCCGAGATCGAGGAGTCGCCGCTGCAGTGCCGCAACCGAGTCGCCCAGTGCACCCGGGCGGAGACCGACCAGCTGGGCGTAGGCCGCGGGCACCGCAGCGGCGGATGGTGCCTCGTCGGCTGCACCAGCCGAGAGGGCGTTGATTGTCGCCTCGTCGACGACGCCAGAAGCGTCGATCCCAACGGACGATTGGAAGTCGCGCAGAGCCGACTCGGTCGCACGACCGAAGAGTCCGTCGGCGCCCCCGCGCAGCGACACCCCAGCTGCGATGAGGGCCTCTTGTACTGCGGTGACTCGGTCGCCCCAGTCGCCGTAGCGGAGCCCGACGGTCTCAGCGAGGGCAGCGGACACTGCCACTGGGGCAGCGACAACCAACTCGGCAGCAGCCGGCTCGATAGCGGTGCGGGACATGAGACGCGCCGCAGTCATCTGATCGACCGTCCCGGTGACTTCGAGACCCGACGCCGTCTGGAAGGCCCGAAGCGCAGCCTCGGTACCCGGACCGAACACACCGTCGACGCCTCCGGCGGGGTTGTGGCCGGCGTCCACGAGCGCCTGCTGCAACTGGGCCACAGCGTCTCCACTCGCACCTCGAGCCAGCCCGTTGGTCGGCGCGGTCACGATTCCGAGCGCCACAGCCGTGGCTTCGTCGACAGTCTGCGTGATCGCAAGACCGTGCGAACGCTGGAAGGAGTTCAACGCCTCGAGCGTCTTGGCGCCGAAGACGCCATCGGCACCGCCGACGACTTCAACATTGTTCGCGATCAGCGCACGCTGGAGAGCGGCAACGGCGTCGCCGGTTGCTCCCTGCGACAGCCCGGTGGCAATCGATTCGGCCGCCAGAAGGGGAGTGGCGGTCACGAAGGCGAGAGGAACGCCAAGCGTCAGCCCGAGGGACACAATCCTCAGTGCGGCTCGCTTGTCGAAGTGGGGACGAAAGTGAATGGTCATTGTCGATCTCCTGAATGGGTGCAGGAGATGGATCGACCGTTAGGGGGATTCCCTGAAGCAATCCACCAGGTACGGAAGGCCCGAATAGCAGCGAGTCGTTACGGCACAACGGTTTCTCGGGGGAGACCCAATTGGCCGGCCTGTTCACTTACTTTACATAACGGGGATTATGGGCGTTAGGGAATGAAACAACCCAGACGCCGACCCTCGGTTCGCTCGCCTGAACCGCCCTCATGGTGTCTGCTCGCCCGCGCAGCTTGGCAGCGTCGTCGACCCCAGGGCTCGTCTGAGCTCTGGCCACCGCTCGGTACGGCAGCCAACCTCAATCGGTCATCGATCTACCAGCAGTGACCAGCGACCGATGGGCATCACTGCCGTGGTTCGGGTCCGGCGGACAAGGGACACCCGGCACTTCCCACCCAGAAGAGAGCCGAGCGAAATCTATTTCGTCATGACGTTTTTTGGGGTGGAGTGGTTGGTGCGGAGAATTCACGGTCTCGGAGTGGTCGTGCAGCCGCCAGCAGCCAGTCGACCATGTCG
>JAQCGT010000059.1 GCA_027730505.1 Actinomycetota bacterium
CCGACTTGTGGTCGACGGGTCGGCCCCGATCGAAGCGCTTGAGTACGGAAGCGCACGCGATGACCCCCGGTGGGATCGGTTGGTGCTCGTCGTCGATGGTCGGGTGGCTCGCGTGAACGACCCGAGGCGCTGGTCGCGGCACACACTTGACCCGGATGTTTCTCGTCTCGGCGTCGACATTTTTGCCGGTGCCAAGAATCTGCGATTGCGGCTCGACTCGGTGTCGCACCGCACGGCGGCGATCAAGGCGGTGCTGCTCGATCAGGCGGTGATCGCCGGTATCGGCAATCTGATCGCTGATGAGGTGTTATTCACCGCCGGGATTGACCCAGCCCGTCCGTTCTCATCACTCGACCAGTCAGCTCGTGCAGAGTTAGCACGGGTGATATCGAGGGTGGTGCGTCGCCTCGATCGCCTCGGTGGCAGTCATATGGGTGTGATGGGGCCGGCCATGCGATCAGTCGGCGGGTTATGTCCGAAGGATGGTGCAACGTTTGCGCGCGGTGAGGTCGGCGGTCGAACCACCTTGTGGTGTCCCGTGCACCAGCGCTGAGGTTCTGGCACACTCAGGACGTGGATGTGAGAGCACTGACGGGCATGGTTGCCGCAGTGGGTGATCCCGGGGCATCCCGATTGGTGTTACTGATCGTGTTGATGCTTGTTGCGCTCGGCGCAGGACTGATCGTGATCGCCATCTGGTTGTGGCGAGGGACCAGGGTCGATCCGCCATCGTTGGCGGTGCTCGAGGTGATGGGGGAGCGCCGGTACGCCCGCGCTGACGCAGCCAACCGTCAGGCGCTCGTCGATGGGGCACGCGGGCAGGCTGCGGTGGAGGCCGAGCACGAGCCGCCGCTACCCTCGGACCATGGCTGACGCACAAGGCTCCCTCGATATCGACGCGATGCTGGAACGCTTTCGTGACCGTGCGAAAGCGGTGAAACAGCGACCATTGCCACCGGTAGCCGGTGATGAGCGCAAGGCGTTCATCGAGCAGGCCCAGCGCGATTACATGGACTTCGCGATCGTTGGTGACGCCGCTTGGGAGATGGTCGACGGGGTCCTGACTCTGACCGTCGATCTCCGGCCTGCAGATCAGCGCGGGTGACTGTCCGGTCCGGCCGGGTCGGCTGGTAATCTCTGAAACCGCAATTGCGGACGTGGCTCAGCTGGTAGAGCATCACCTTGCCAAGGTGAGGGTCGCGGGTTCGAATCCCGTCGTCCGCTCCACGCGAAAGCCCCCTGAACAGGGGGTTTTCGTCGTTTTCTGGCGCAGGTTTCTCTCTAGACGAATGTCCAGCGCACACCACCGATGACGTGCACCTCGCCGACTCGGCGGCGATCGGCGGCGACGAGATCGACTGCGTCGAGGCCCTCGCCACGTTCCGTTGCGCTCACGAAATCCACGGATGTCTCGATGCCGACCTCCGTCCATCGTTGACGCATCGCCTCGGGATCGTCGGCGGCAATCGTGACCCCAGCCATCGCCGACACCACCGATGTGTCAACGTGAGCTGACCAGGCCGGTCCGCCCCAGCGCCACGATCCCCGGGGTGTCGCCTCATCGAGACTGACAATCGCCCCGCCGATGTCTCTCGGGTGGAGATGCCTGCCCCGGATGTCATCGAAGTCGCCGCGCCAGACGATGCGAACACCGGCCTGTTCTGCCCGAGTGGTGCGCTCATCGAGTCGGTCGACCTCGTGGAGCACCATGTAACCGCAGTCACCACCGCGCCGTTCGATCAGTCGCTCGGCCGTGGTGCCGGGTTGATCTGGCGACACGACCTCGATGAACTGATCGCCGACCACCATCAACGCGTTGACGAGACCGAATTCGCCCACACCTGGGTCGTTGAAACACACCGTGAGGCCGAAGGTGTCGCAGAGTTCCGTGACGACGGCATCGAGGTTCCGGGCGACGAGCGCAACCTGTCGGAGTCGAATCATGCATTGAGCGTACTGATGCGCCCATCTCGTTTCGGGCCCGGGCCGTCGGGCAGGATCAGAGTTCACGACCGAGTCGAGGAGGGCGACGATGACACGTGTGATGACCGAGGGCCTGGAGTTTCCCGAAGGTCCGGTGGCGATGGATGACGGCAGCGTGCTCGTGGTTGAGATAAAGCGTGGCACCATCACCCGGTGCAACCCCGACGGTTCGACCGAAGTCGTTGCAACCCCAGGGGGCGGGCCGAACGGTATGGCCATCGGACCCGACGGGGCGCTCTACGTCTGCAACAACGGTGGCTTCAATTGGCGTGAAGTCGACGGGATGACCGCGCCGGGCCACCAAGCCGATGACTACCAGGGTGGCTCGATCCAGCGGGTCGACATCGCTACCGGCGACGTCACCACGCTCTACACCGAGTGCGACGGCCACGGCCTGCGCGGTCCGAATGACATCGTGTTCGATGCCGATGGTGGCTTCTGGTTCACCGACCTTGGCAAGAGCCGCAGCCGTGACAGCGACAACGGCGGCCTCTACTACGCCACCCCTGACGGGTCATCAATCACC
Organism: Actinomycetota bacterium; assembly: GCA_027730505.1. GTDB lineage: Bacteria > Actinomycetota > Acidimicrobiia > Acidimicrobiales > Ilumatobacteraceae > Casp-actino5. The sequence continues at coordinate 2,510 of JAQCGT010000059.1, forward strand.
TGTGCCGCATACGGGCTCAATCGTCCGAACGGTGTCGGCCTATCGCCCGATGGTTCGACGGTGTACGTCGCTGAGACGTCCGTCGGGCGGGTCTGGAAGTGGGAGATTGAGTCCCCGGGTGTGGTGCGGCGCGGCACGACGCCCCTGGCGCATGGGACCCTGCTCTACGGATTCGACGGCTACCAGATGCTTGACTCACTCGCTGTCGACGGCGATGGCAACGTGTGCGTGGCAACCATCGTCACCGGAGCGGTCAGCGTGATCAGCCCGGAAGGTGAACTGCTTGAGCAGGTGATGGTGCCGCGCTGGGATGCGTATGTGACCAATGTCTGCTTCGGCGGGCCCGACCTGCGCACGGCGTATGTCACGTCATCTGGATGGGGGCTGCTCTACGAAATCCCATGGCCTCGACCAGGCCTGCGCCTCAACAATCAGTGAGCGACTGATCGCCGGCGCATCATCAGAGCGCCGATCGAGCCAAGTCCGGCCACGATCCCGCCGAAGATGAACGTCCGGGCGAAATCGTCAGGGCCTCGCCCATCGCCGAGGACGACGAACATCGATTGGATGCCCGACAGCATGCCGATGTTCATGAGTGTTGAACTCATCCCGTTGGCGACGCCCAGATCTGCCGGATCAACGGCGTTGGCGACCGCGGTCGAGTACGAGGGCGATGCGAGGCCCATGGCGACTCCAGATAGGACGAGACCGAGGATGACCAACGCAAGGTTCGTCCAGTGCGCTCCCGCCACCCATGCGGCCATCGAGGCAACCATCAGCACTGAACCAAGCAGGAGGAACATGCGCTCGCCGTAACGGCCGGTGAGCCGACCGCCGATGGGGGAGAAGACGCTGTAGAAGGCGGGCCGGAACAGAAGGATCAGTGCCACGGTGCCGACTGAATAATCGAAGAGCGACGAGAGCAAGATCGGTGCGATCAGGAACCCGCCCATGTAGGCGAATTGACTGAGTGGCTGGCAGAGCAGCGGACCGGTGAAGTCACGACGCGAGAAGTAGTCGAGGCGCAGCATTGGCTGAGCCGTGGACCGTTCGACCTTGAGGAACATCACGAAGCCGAGCACAGCCGTTACTGCCAAGAGGAGCGGGACAGGTGCTGCGAACCCGTTCCGACCTCCGAACTCGAGATAGAGCAGGAACCCCAAGGTGGCGACGGCCAGCGTGATCGCGCCGCCGCCGTCGATGGGGACCGGCCTCAGGTCACGATCGGGGCGGATCGCTTTCCAGGCGATGACGGTGCCGAGGACGGATAGCGGGAACAAGATTGCGAAGACGACTCGCCATCCGAAGGCCTCGATCAGCGGACCGCCGGCGATGAGCGCCAGCACCGGTGCACCGGTCATCGCCATCTGGAACCATCCCATCGCCTCGCCGCGCCGTTCAACAGGATGGGCGGCCATGATCAGCGCCATACCGTTCGGCATCGTCGACGAGATGCCGAGACCGACGACCATTCGAGCAGCCACAAAGGTCTCCGCGGTTGGGGCGATCGCGCACAACAGCGTTCCAAGCCCGAGGCATGCGGCGCCGGCGACGAACATCTTGCGGTGGCCCCGACTATCGCCGAGGCGTCCCATCACTGGTGTGGCAACCGCCATCGCGAGAAACAGACCAGTCACGGCCCACGACAAGAAGGCCTCGGTCGAGTCGAGGTCGGCCGCCATCGTCGGCAGCGACGCCGAGACGATCGTCATCGATGAGGTGAACACGATCACCGCGGCGAGCACGGTGGCGAGCACACGTCGGGCGTATGCCTGATCGTGGACGGTGTCGGGGGGAGCCGTCGCGGTCATAGTTCGACCATACGAACTCTCTGGGGTTCGTGACGAGACAGCGTGATCACATCGTGATGTCGACGGCCAATGGGCCGGGCGGCGTCTCGGTTGCATTGAATGATCGCAGACCGCTCAGATTGGCCAGATAGGCGGTCACTCCGGCGAGGATTGCTGGGTCGCTGTCGGTGACTGGAGCAGCCGGAGGGAGACAGCCGTCGGTGCCGAGCGTGCGCAACTGTGGCTGGGCCTCAAGCAGTGGCCCGAGCCCAGAGGCCTCGGCAACGCCGATGATGCCGGCGCCGTCTCCGAACCGGCAGAAGTCATCGAACGCGTTGTGTCCGGCCCCATCGATCGTCCAGAGAACCGAACCATCTGGAGCCGTTTCGAATGCAGCGCTCGAAGCCGTTGGGGGAACGACTGCGTCGAGCGAGCCAGCGATGAACATCGTTGGCACCCCGATCGCTGGGACGGCCTCGGGCTTGCCGGCAGCGAGCGAGACGGTGCCGAGCAGACCGTCGCCGTCGGATTCCGCTCCGAGGAGAGCGATCGTCCCGCCACCAGCCGAGTGCCCGACGGCTGTCCAGCCGGCGGTGTCGACCCCGGCGAACCGGTCATCCTCCAGCACCATGGCTCGGGCCTTGCGCACCTCGTCGACGCTTTCGGCGGCATCGCCCGAAGCGGTGCCGGCGAGCACATTCATGAGATCGCGCGTCGGGTGATCGGCCGATGCCACCACCATGCCCCACGAGGCGAGGTGGGAGGTGAGCAGCGCGCTCTGCAGCCGCATACCGGAGAATCCATGGCTGAACACGACGAGTGGGGCCTCGTCGTCAATGTCGGGCGGAGCGTCGCGTTGGGCGCTGATGGTGAAGGCAGCATCAACGTCACCGGTCAGAAGGTCCCGAATGAGGTCGGGCACGAAGTCCCGGATGTCGTAGGTATCGGTTGAATCAGGTTCGGCACGCGCCGGGTACCAGACCTCGACCGTGAGACCCTCGTCGCCACTGAGTGTGGTCACGCCCACGCCGAACGGTCCCCGCTCTGCTAGGTCGTTCAGCGTTGTCTGGAACAGCGGACTTGATGGCGCCGGCATTGCCGTAGTGGTCGTCGATGTGGTTGTCGCCGCCGGCAATGTCGTGATCGTCGGAGGTGCAGTGGACGTTGTTGTGGAGGTAGCTGCCGGGATGGTCGTCGCCTCGCTATCGGCCGTCGCCGAGTCAGTGCTGGAACCGCAGGCCGAGAGCACGGCGAGGAGAAGCGATGAGGCGATGAATTTCAGGGTCACGTCGTCATCGTGTCAGCAATTTGTGGGGTGCGTGAGACGCTGCGTGCGCGCGGGGACGAGGAACGATCGACGGATACCCTCCCGGCCATGGGTGCCATTGCCAAACCCGTTGGTGATGCTCGGGTGCAACGCCTTACCGTCGCCGACGGTGTCGACCTCGAGGTGATCAGACGCGGGCCAGAGCATCCGATCGACGGTCCGGGATGGGTGCTACTGCATGGGTTGTCCTCGAACGCCATGATGTGGGATCAGGTGGGTTCTCGGCTCGCAGCCCAAGGATCGTCCGTGGTCGCCGTCAACCAACGGGGCCATGGCCGTTCGTCGAAACCCGAGCACGGATACGAGATGGCGACCGTCGCGGACGACCTCGCTTCACTCATCGCCAGCCTCGGATGGGATCGTCCGATCATCGTTGGCCAATCCTGGGGTGGCAACGTCGTCATCGAGACGGCGGCACGACACCGAGACCTCGTGTCGGCAGTTGGATGCGTTGACGGCGGATTCATCAGGCTCGGAGACCGGTTCGAGAGTTGGGAAGCCTGTGCCGAGGTGCTTGCGCCGCCCATGATCGCCGGAACACCCGCTTCGGAGGTGCGCGGATGGATTGAGCGCTCCGCCGCTGACTGGCCACCAGAGGGGCGCGAGGCCACGATGGCCAACTTCGAGATACGAGCTGACGGAACGGTTGCGCCATGGCTCACTCGTGAGCGACACATGTCAGTTCTCCGCGGACTGTGGGAGCACGATCCGATGGCGGCCATGGCTGCGGTCGACGTTCCGATCAGCTTCCTCGTTGCGGATTCCGGCGAGGCGGCGTGGTCCCGGTCTCGGCACGCAGCGGTAGAGACCGCCATCGCCGCAAGCGCTGACGCCGACGCGGTGTGGTTCCCGGGCGCTCACCACGATGTGCATGCGCAGCGTCCCGACGACGTCACCTCTGCACTCTTGGCACTCGCCGCTCGTGCACGCATGTAGGTCTTGAGCGCTGATGTCTGATACCGAGAACAACAACCGACGGCCCAATGTCATTCTCACCGGGTTCATGGCGACCGGCAAGTCGACGGTGGGGCGCATGTTGGCGGCCCGGCTTCGTTATGGATTCGTTGACACCGACCGTGTGATCGAGGATCGGCATGGGCAGATTCCGATCATCTTCTCCGAGCAGGGCGAGGCTGAGTTTCGGCGAATCGAACGGGCGCTTGCGATCGAGCTGGCAGGCTTCTCATCACTTGTCATCTCGACGGGCGGCGGGCTGATGCTCGACCAGATGAGCGCCGATGCACTTGCATCATCGGGTCTGGTTGTGTGTCTCACGGCATCACCGAAGGTCATCCTGCGACGTGTGGGAGGCCAGCGCGCAGGAGACCGCCGTCCGCTGCTGGCCGGGGCAGACCCTGAGGCGCGAATCAGGGAGTTGCTCGCTGAGCGCGCGGACGCTTATTCGAAGTTCGTGCAGGTGTCGACCGATGGTCGGCCTCCAAGCGAGGTGGCCGACGAGGTCGCTCGCATGATCGACGGCTGATCAGCCCTCGCAACCGATGAAGGCCATCAGGTCGAGTGCATGTCGTGCGTAGACCGATGCTTCAGGCCCGATCCCCGGGTCATCGACGAGTTCGAGCCAGTACGAGTGCTCGTCTCGCAGCCCGGCGCAGCCGTCGCTGAACGCGAGGTCCACCATCTGTGAGATGGCAACTGGTCGGTCGTCGCTGAACTCAGTGTCTGCATCAGGTTCGATCGTCACCTCTTCGCCATCGAGATTGAGTCCCACGTAATTGGTCGGCATGTCGTTGTTCGCAGAGCCGGAGTCAGATCCGGAGTCTGCGCTACTGAGTAGGGCGACTGCGGCGTCGTCGCAGATGGGCGCAGTGGTCACCGCTGCGACATCGCTGCGCGTGCAGCGCCGAGCGGCAAAAACCGCTGCATTCACCCCGATCGTGCCGGGATGAGCGTCGAGCGCAGAGGCGAATGCGTCGAGGTTGCTGCAGATGCTGAGGGCCTCGTCGAGACGTTCCAACTGCTCATCGATGTTGATCGAACTGGCAGCGAGGGCCACGCGGCGGATGCATGGGTCGGTCTCAACTGGTTCTGCTGCTGGTGTGCCGCACGCAGTTGTCGTGAGCACAAGTGCGGTCGCTCTGATCAGCAGCCGGCGGTTGATCCACATGGCGCTATGTTCGCTGCCGGGGGGCGCGTGAGCAAGCCATGCCGATAGGGTCTGGTTTCCGGCGACGTGGCCGAGTGGTTCAGGCAAGGGCCTGCAAAGCCCTGTACATGGGTTCGATTCCCATCGTCGCCTCCCGAATCGATGGCCGGTGGGAGTTCCCCACCGGCCATCGGCATTCTCTGGCTCGTTCTCCGCTTCCGGAGGGTCGACATCGAGCCCGTATGGTCGCCATATGACCGATTCCGCTCCTCGGATTCCTCCGCTTGCCAATCCCCCCGACGAGGTCGCTTCATTCATCGACAAGGCAGGCCTGAAAGGTCCGAACGGTCGTCCTATCAACATCTTCGGCACGCTTGCGCACCATCCCGATCTGCTTCGTCGATGGATGGTGTTCGCCGGGCATGTGATGGCGAAGAATTCTCTTCCCGATCGCGATCGTGAGATCTTGATTCTGCGCACCGGCGTTCGGTGCGGATCTCACTACGAGTTCGCCCAGCACGCTGAGATAGCGCTCGAATGCAACATGGACAGCGTTGAGGTGCTCGCCACCAGAGGCGAGATTGCCGACTGGCCAGGCCCCGCGTTCGAGAAGGTGCTCTTGACTGCGGCCGATGAATTGCATGATCGGCATCGGATCGGCGACGACACGTGGGCGGCTCTCGCCGAACGCTACGACGTTCGCCAACTCATGGATGTCGTGTTCACCTGCGGGCAGTACACCTTGGTCTCGATGTTTTTGAACACCGCTGGCGTCGAGATTGACGAGGGGATTCCCGATCTCTTGTGATCACGACCCGGTGAACCATCCGACGAGATCGACGATGACGTGGGCTTCGCCCCACACGCTCACGCAGTATCCAGCCTCACTCGTCGGCGAGATCACTCCGTTGGCAACGGTCTGGCCGTCAACGAAGTTCACATTCGACACATACGGCGGTGTGTCGGTCTCGGTCTCGCACGGGTACACCGTCGCGTAGCCACCGGCGTCATCGGCGGTCGTGCCCGTCAGCGTCAGATTGATCACTACGGCGGTGGCGTCTGGGTCCGGAGCGATGAGACGTAGCGCGGGAGCAGCATTCTGGATCGGGCCGACTCGTTCGATGGGGACACCGCCGATGCCCGAACGTGTGTCGGCAACCCTTCGAGAGGGGTTCGCAAGCGTGAGATCGTCGCTCGCGCCGAACCAACCGGTGATGTCGACAATCAGGTCGGCCTCGCCGAAGACGTGCAGGCACGTCGTCGCCCCTCCGGTGGGAACGATTGCTGCATTGGCGACGGTCTGTCCGCTTGCGAAATTGAGGCTGGAGATGTTGGGCGGCGGGTCCTCGGGCCCGTTGCAGGGGTACACGGTGAGGTACCCACCTGCCGATGAGGCGTTCGTCGACACGGCCGTGAGGTTCACGGCGATTGAGCCGATGCCCTCCGCATCAACTCCGGCAAGCCCGGCGAGGTCGACCGCAACGGTGGGAACCGTGCCGTCACCAACCCTGGTGTCGACACCGCCCTGACCAGTGCGGGTATCGACCAGCCGTCGTGGGGAAGTGGGACTGAACCCCCGGTTCGTCGGCAGCCAACCCGCCACGTCGACGATGGTGTGAGCGGATCCGTACACGTAGACACAGATGTGGCCGAGTTCCCCGACCGGCACGAGAGCCGAGTTGGCCACGGTTTGATCGGAGACGAAGTTGAGGTTTGAGACATTGGGCGGTGGGTCCGAGGAATCGAGGCACGGGTACACGGTGGCGTACCCGCCGACATCGCCCGCTGTGGTGTCTGTGATCGTCAGATTGATCGATACCGCCGCAACCCCGGTGGTCGGCACACCAGATCGTCCAGTGACGTCGATTCGGATCGGTTCGCCGGTGCCGTCGGTTCGGCCCACGGGAATCGGCAGGGTTGTTCCGAGGCCGGAGCGGGTGTCGAGCAGACGATCGGGGTTGACGGGCACGAGGTCGTCCACATCGAAACCGGCGGTCACTTCGACCGAACTCGTCACGGTGATCGTGCAGATGTTGCCATATGGATTCGTGCAACCGCTCCAGCCCGAGAATCTGGCGTACTGCGCAGGAATCGCACTGAGTTGAATGACTGAATCCGGCTCGAGCAGGAGGGTGCAGGTCGATGTGCAGTCGTCGACCTCCGCCCCGGAACTGATCCGGACCGTGCCCCAACCCTGTTCGGCTTCAACGATCAGTGTCGCGGCGTCTGACGGCAAGTTGACCAGACGGTCGGGGTCATCGGTTCCGCGGTTGGTGAGAACCCCTTTGACGGCGCTGTCGCGAATGGTTCGCCACACCTCGGCTGGAGGCATTGCCGGCGTCGCGGACAACAGTCGAAGTGCGACGCCTGCGACGTGTGGTGCGGCCATCGACGTGCCACTCTTCGAAACGATCGCTGTGTCCGAACTCACGCCGGCGGACACGATGCGGTCGCCGGGCGCAAAGATGTCGACGCAGGACCCTCGCGCCGAATAGCTCGTGACCCGGTCGGAGGTGGTGGTTGCCCCCACGGTGATGGCGGATGGAACTCGAGCGGGGCTGTACCGACAGGCGTCGTCCCCATCGTTGCCGGCTGCGACCACGACGACAACCCCGTCAGCAATCAGGCGCTCCACAGCATCGTCGAGCAACGGGCTGGCATCGGCGCCTGAATCGCTGGTACCGAAACTCATGATTGCGACGGCGGGCGTGGTGCTGGTGTGGTCGTCGATCACCCACTCGATCGCCTCGACGACTGCAATGTCGGTTCCGCCACCGGTGCAGCCGAGCACCTTCACCGGGATGATGTCGGCCTGCTTCGCTACACCGTGAAGTGTGCCGGCAGCAATGGCGGCAACGTGTGTGCCGTGCCCGGTGGCGACCGAGGCGGTGCAGTCATCGAATCCGGAGGTGACGTCACCGACGAAGGTCCCGTCGGCGTAGTCGTAGTAGCCCCCGTACGGGATGCGTCCCGCGAACTCCTCGTGGGTGCTCCTAACACCGGAATCGAGCACGTAGACCCGGGTGCCCGTTCCCTCGCTGTCATAGGCGTAAGTCGAGTCGAGTGGCAGGAAGGGTTGGTCGATTCGGTCGAGGCCCCAATTCGGAGGGTCCTCTTGGATTGTTGTCGAACTCACGGTGCGAATGGGGTCGACTGCGATGACCCCGTCGAAGCCGGCCAAGAGGTCGGCGGTGCCGGCATCGACTCTCGCGACGAGAGCCGTGCCGGCGCGCTCAAAGCGATGAGTGATGTCCATGTTGCGGCTCGTGAGCCATCTGCTGATCGAGTCCAACGACTCGGCGTCCTCGGCCCGAATCACTCGGGAGACGGTTGGGCCCGAAGCCGCTGCCGGAGCTCCGCCAATGCTGATGGCAGCGATCGATGGGAATGCGATGGCGAGGATCGCGACTGCCGAGCGGGTCGTCGGTCGACGTGGTGACCGACGTACCTGACTGCGCACGGGGTGATTCTTCCACAACCGTTTCTCCATTTGTCTGCGAGATGCGTGGATGCATGCCGGGGATCGACCGGCTACCGTGTGGGAACCGCTTGGGAGCCATGCGGACGACACAGCTGATGAACCGACCCGAATGACATCCACCGATGCCCCCGTGAGGGTCGTCGTGCCCGGCCAGCATCTGCTTGCGTCGTTGTGCGGCCCGCGTGATGCCCATCTCCGTGCGGTCGAGGCTGCATTCCCGGCTGCATCGATCACAGTCCGCGGTAACGAAGTGTTGATCCGTGGCACCGAGGCCGATCAGGCAGGTCGGCTGTTCGAGGAACTTGTGGCACTGCTCGAGAAGGGCCAAGACCTCGACGAGGTGACCTTGGCCCGGGTGATCTCGATGGTTCGCTCAGACGAGCGGCCTTCCGAGGTACTCACCCATCAGGTGCTTCGGGGCTCCCGGGGTCGTCACGTTCGACCGAAGACCGCTGGCCAGAAGAAGTACGTCGACGCAATCGCGGAGAACATCATCACCTTCGGCTTGGGCCCGGCTGGCACGGGCAAGAGTTGGCTTGCCGTGGCGATGGCCGTTCAGGCCCTCCAGGCCAAGCAGGTTCAACGGATCATTCTGACGAGGCCCGCTGTCGAGGCGGGCGAACGCCTGGGGTTTCTCCCGGGTGACCTGATGGCCAAGATCGACCCATATCTGAGGCCCCTGTATGACGCCCTCTACGACATGGTCGATGCTGAGGGAGCCCAGAAGTTGCTCGAGCGTCAGGTGGTTGAGGTCGCTCCGCTCGCGTTCATGCGCGGTCGAACCCTGAACAACTCGTTCATCATCCTCGACGAGGCGCAGAATGCGACACCGGAACAGATGAAGATGTTCCTCACTCGGATCGGCTTCGGTTCCAAGGTCGTCGTCACCGGCGACACGACCCAAGTCGATGTGCCCGACGGTCGCAGCGGGCTGCATGGCCTCGAGAAGGTGCTGACCGGAATCGACGGCCTCTCTTTCGTGCACCTTGGTGCTGGCGACGTCGTGCGCCATCGAATCGTCGCCGACATCGTCGCCGCCTACGACCGGGGTGAGTCTTCTTGAGTGAGCCGTCGAGTCCCACCGGCGGCGCCCGTTGCGGTTCGGCAACGGTCGTCGTCGATGACGTTCAAGACGAGGTGTCAGTTGATGCCGTGCGCTGGGCGTCACTGGCAGCTGCTGCGCTCGACGCCGAGGGGGCAGAAGGAGAACTCACGTTGACCTTCGTCGACCGTGCGGAGATCACCTCGCTCAAGGTCGAGCATTTTGGTGACCCGGGTGACTACCCGACCGACGTGTTGTCGTTCCCTCTCGATTCGCCCGGCCTCGCCACCAACGACATGCCGGTGCTCCTTGGCGACGTCGTTGTCTGCCCTTCGGTTGCCCTCGAGCAATGCGAGGCGCATGCCGGAACCCTCGATGATGAACTGGCCCTCTTGGTCGTGCATGGAGTCCTGCACGTCTTGGGGCACGACCATGCCGAACCCGCAGAGGCTGCAGTGATGAGAGACCGCGAGCTGGCATTGCTGGAGTCTTTGCACTGGTTCGGGGCGGCGCCGGCAGGGTTCGCAGTTGATCACCGGGAGGAGGTCCGATGACGGGCACCGATGCGGCAATGCTTGTTGGAATCGGCGTGTTGCTGATCGTGCTGGTGTTCCTCGCCGTCGCCGAAATGGGTCTGTCGAAGATGACGAAGCCCCGCGCGTCAGCAATCGCCGAGGATCGCCCGAAGGCCGGGTCAAGCCTCCAGTTGCTCGTTGAGCATCCTGAGCGCTGGATCAACCCGCTGTTGCTCACCGTCAACATCTGCCAGACGGTGCAGGCCACCCTCACCGGCATCGTGGCCGGCAACCTCTTCGGCGGAATCGGTGTCGTCATCGGTGTGGCGCTGAACGTCGTCGTTTTCTTCGTGCTCGCCGAGGCGGTGCCGAAGACCTATGCGGTGCTCTACCCCGACCGTGCCGCTCTGCTCGCTGCTCGTCCGGTTCGGGCGCTCACGGCGTTCCCGCCGCTGCGGTTGGTGTCATCAGCCCTCATCGGGCTCACCAATGTCATCGTTCGGGGCCGCGGCCTCCAACAGGGCCCGTTCGTGAGCGAGCAGGAGTTCCTCGGCATTGTCGAGGCTGCTGCTGAGGATGAGGTGATCGAGCACGAAGAACGCGAGCTGATCGAGTCGATCATCGAGTTCGGTGACACCATTGCCCGAGAGGTGATGGTGCCTCGCCCGGACATGGTGGTGGTGTCGAACATCGCAACGGTGAGCGATGGGCTCAATGTGGCGATCGCTCACGGCTTTAGCAGGCTTCCCGTGTCAGGTGATGGCGAGGGCGACATCGTCGGACTGGCGTTCACGAAAGATCTGATTAGGGCTGAGCGTGAAGGACGTGGGGATCTTCCGGTTCTCGATCTCGTTCGATCCGTTGCGTTCATTCCGGAGAACAAGCCAGTTGCACGGCTCATGCGTGAGATGCAGGCAGGAAAGTTCCATCTGGCGATCGTCGCTGATGAGTACGGCGACGTGGTAGGTCTCGTGACCCTCGAGGACTGTCTCGAGGAACTCGTCGGTGAAATCGTGGACGAGTACGACGTCGACGAGATCGACATCGAGCGCATTGGTGACGGTGTGCTCTCGGTGGATGGAGGCGTGAACATTGATGATCTCTCCGAGGAACTCGGAATCGACCTTCCGAACTCGGACTTCGACTCGGTCGGCGGATTCGTGTTCTCTTCGCTCGAGCGTG
>JAQCGT010000060.1 GCA_027730505.1 Actinomycetota bacterium
AGGCTGGATATGCGCCGGAGATGGCGTATTTCGAGTGCCTCCATGAGGTCAAGCTCATCGTCGACCTCATGTACGAAGAGGGAATCGCAGGCATGCGTTACTCGATTTCTGACACCGCTGAGTACGGCGACCTGACCCGCGGTCCTCGCATCGTGACTGCTGAAACCAAGGCGGAGATGAAGCGTGTCCTCTCTGAGATCCAAGACGGCACCTTCGCCAATGAATGGATCGCCGAGAGTGAGTCGGGTCGAGCGAACTACCACCGCCTCCAAGAGGAGGGCAAAGCGCACCCGATCGAGGTCGTGGGGGCCAAGTTGCGCGGCATGATGCCGTGGATCTCGGCCGGCCGCCAAAAGGTGGCCGACGCCTCCGGCGGCGCAAGCTGACCGCTCCCGTCGCAGAGCACACCGGCGGCATCTGGTCGTCGCGGTACCTGGCCATCACCGTTGCCAATCTGACGGTGGTGGCCATCGCCGCGTTCGACGGCCTCGCAGTGGTGGCGGCGTTGCCGTCGATTGCTGAGGATCTCGGACGTATCGATCTGTTGCCCTGGGTGATCACGGCATACCTCGCCACATCCGCTGTCGCGGTGGTGGTGGCGGGACCGGTGATCGACGCGATCGGCGTGCGCCGCACCTTCCGAATCACCGGGACCTGGTTCTGTGCGTCGACGTTGTTGGCAGCGGTCGCACCGACGATGCCGCTGCTGATCGCAGCGCGACTTGTTCAGGGCCTCGGCGGCGGCTTGGTCATCGCAGTGGCACTGGCGTCGGTCGGTCTCGCCTATCCCCATGGCCTGCGGCCGTCCGCGTTCGCCGCGAACTCGATGGTATGGGGCGTAATGGGCTTCGGAGGCCCGGCCCTTGCCGGACTGTTGCTTGTCGTTGCCGAATGGCGGCTGGTTTTCGCTGTGCAGATTCCGATCGCCGTCGTTGCCTTGGCGGCGGGCTGGCGCACGCTGCCGACGATCGAGGGGCCCCGTCGACGGCCGACTGCTGATCCGATCGGCATCGGGTGGATTGCGTTGCTGGTGGCTGGTTCGCTCCTCGCGGTGAGTGAGGCAGCATCGAGTGTGGCGCTTCTGGCGGTTGCGCTGGCGATGACGGCTGCTGCGGGTGCCGCCTATTGGCGTCATGCCGGACGGCATCGTGAGCCGGTCGTAGGTCGGGAGCACCTTCGGCGGTTTCCGCTCGGCGTGATCCATCTGTCGACTGGCGTCGTTCTGATCGCCGGGTTGGCATCGGACAACTATCTGCCGATCTACGTCCAAGTGGTTCGTGGCGGTTCGGAAGCCTTCGCGGCGTTCACACTCGTGTTTCTCACGGTCGGTTGGACGGTCGGGGCGATCGTTTTCGCTCGTCTGCCAGCATCGTGGCCGGAAAATCGTGCCACCTTGATCGGCTCGGGTCTGATGGTGCCCTCGTTGGTAGTGGTATTTGTGTCGTTCTTCGTGGGGGCGCCGCTGTGGTGGTTGTTCGTCGGGTATTTCATGGTTGGTGTTTCGATTGGTCTGGTGTCGACGTCGGGGATCACCTGGATGCAGCGTGAGACCCCTGAGGCGGAGATGGGTCGTGTGAACGCAGCACACCAGTTCGTTCGGACGCTCTGCATCACCTATGCGGTGGCCATCGGCGGAGCGATCCTTCTCGGTGTCGTCGACGCCCGCACCGGAGACGTCGAGTCGGTTCGTCAGATTCTGGCGGGCGAGGAGACGGTGGTGTCCGTAGCGACGATCGAAGCTGTCGCTGACGGTCTGACGGTGATTGTGGCGGTGGCGATCGCAGTGTCGTTGGTGGCGTTTGGCGTCGTGAGCAGGGCCTACCGCAGGTCGGCCGCTGCCGCGCCCTGAAATCCGACCTTGCAAGTCAAGAATTGACGCCGTAACATCTCGTTTCATGTCCGACAGCAGCAACTGGGGTTTCGAGACCAAGCAGATCCACGTGGGTGGTGATCCTGATCCCACCACCGGCGCCCGTGCGGTGCCGATCTACCAGACGACGTCATATGAGTTCCGCGACGCAGAGCATGCAGCGAACCTCTTCGCCCTCGCCGAGGTCGGAAACATCTACACCCGGATCATGAATCCCACCCAGGCTGCGCTCGAGGCCCGTCTGAACGCTCTCGAGGGTGGCTGCACCACGGCCATCGGCATCCCCGGAGCTCTCGCCACCGCGTCGGGTCAAGCAGCCGAGACACTGGCGATCCTCACCGTTGTCGAGGCCGGCCACCACATCGTCGCGTCCCCATCGTTGTACGGGGGTTCGTACAACCTTCTGCATCACACGCTCCCGCGGATGGGCATCGAGGTGACCTTCGTCGACGATCCGCACGATCTCGAACAGTGGCGTCGCGCTGTGCGTGAGAACACTCGGCTGTTCTACGGCGAGGTGTTGCCCAATCCGAAGAACGACGTGTTCGACATCGAGGGCGTGGCGGGGGTGGCCCACGCCGAAGGTATTCCGCTCATGGTGGACAACACCGTGGCGACGCCGTACCTCATTCGCCCTCTCGAGTGGGGCGCCGACATCGTCGTTCACTCGCTGACCAAGTTCATGGGCGGCCACGGCACTTCAGTGGCCGGCGGCATCGTGGACGGTGGCACCTTCGATTACGGAGCGTCCGGACGGTTTGCGAACTTCACCGAGCCTGATCCGAGTTACCACGGCCTCGCCTACTGGCCGGCCCTCGGGCATGGATCGATGATCCTGAAGGCCAGGGTGCAGATGCTGCGTGACCTCGGAATGGCGATCTCGCCGTTCAATGCGTTCTTGATCTTGCAGGGCATCGAGACCTTGAGCCTGCGAATGGAGCGCCACTTCGCCAATGCTCAGGCCGTCGCTGAATACCTCGATGCACATCCCAAGGTGCTCTCGGTCAACTACGCAGGCCTCCCGTCGAGCCCTTGGCACGAGCGAGCGAACCAACTCGGCGGCGGTCGTGGCTATGGATCGGTGCTGGCATTCGTGATCGACGGTGGTCTTGACGCTGGCCGGCGCTTTGTCGAGGGCGTGGAGTTGCACAGCCATGTTGCCAACATTGGCGACGCCCGCAGCCTGGTGATTCACCCGGCGAGTACCACGCACTCCCAACTCACGCCGGAGGAGCAGGCCGCCAGCGACGTCGCACCGGGGTTGATCCGTCTTTCGGTTGGTCTCGAGTCGATCGGCGACATCATCGCCGATCTCGATCGAGGTTTCGCCGCCGCCGGCTGAGCGTCACTGCGTGCTGAGGCCCGCTTTCCAGAGGCCCTCGGCGAGTCGCTGCCGGATCTCGTCGTCGGGCTCGTCGAGTCGTTCAAGGGTCACACCATGGATGGTGGCGGTGCATCGATAGTCGTGGGGATAGGGCCCGACGGGCGCGCCGGTGTCGATACCCACGTCGAATGTCTCACCGCTCATCGAGTAGACGACCGGAACGGTTCGCTCGATCCGCGCTCTGTCTCGGGGCGAGCCATCGACGGTCAGCATCAGTTCGCCACCAACACCGAATCCACCGTCGTAGGCGAATTCGACGACGACTTGATGCGTTCCTGAGTTCACCGGGGGCGCAACCAGGGTTGTGATGTCATGCCCGAAGCAGTTGTAGGTGAATCGTGGAGAACCCTCGGACATCCACAAGGACCACCCGGCCATGTTTCCGCCCTGGCAGACAATGACCCCCTCATCGACGGTGTCGGTCGTGATGTCAGCGGTGATTCGCCATGAGCAGTTCTTCAGATTGACCACCGCCGACTCCGGCAACCGCACGTGGGCGGTTGTGTATGTCATCGTCGTGCGACCATTGAGCATGTTGGGAACAGCGAGATCGCCATTACGAGGTGACCCCGCGTCCCGGAGTGGGTAGACCCCGTTGCGGCCCGCTTCAGAATGGAACAGATCACGCATCATTGCGAGGCGTTCGGGATGCACCTCCGCCAGATCGACCGACTGAGAAAAGTCGTTTGCGACGTCGTAGAGCTCCCATTGCTCATCCGGGCCATCGAACTCGTAGGCCTGCATCCGAATCCAGGGGACCCTTCCGTGGAAGCACGAGGCGATCCAGCCCTCGTGGTAGATCGCCCGGTTTCCGAGGATCTCGAAGTACTGGGTGGAGCGTCGGCTGGCTCCGTCGTGATCGAAGGTGTACGCCATCGAGATGCCGTCGAGACTCATCTGGCTGATGCCATTCACGCGTTCTGGCGGTTCGATGCCCGTTGCTTCGTAGATCGTCGGAGCAAGGTCGACGACGTGATGGAACTGGGTTCGTGTCCCACCAGCCTCAAGTATCCCGGACGGCCACTCGACCGCGAGACCATTGCGCGTTCCGCCGAAGTGGGAGGCGACCTGTTTCATCCATTGGAAGGGGGAGTCGAGCGCCCAAGCCCAACCGACGTTGAAGTGGTTTTCGCAGCGAGCTGTGCCGAAATCGTCGATGTGCTCGAGTAGCCACTCGGGATCCTCGTGTACGCCGTTCTGAAACGACGGTGCGCTCCACGCGCCATGGATGGTCCCCTCAGCCGACGCGCCGTTGTCTCCGGTCAGATAGATGATCAGGGTTTCTGAGCCGTTCTGGGCGTCGAGCGCTCGTGCAGCCTCGATGACTCTTCCTATGTGGTGGTCGGTGTGGGCGAGGAAAGCGGCGAAGCATTCCATCAACCTGCTGGCGACCGGCCGATATCGCTCTGGATAATCAGCCCAGGCGGGGATCTGCTCCGGTCGTGGCGTGTTCGTGGTGTCCGGGGGTATCACCCCCATCTCGAGTTGGCGCTCGTAGATCTCGGAACGGAGGGCGTCCCAGCCCGCATCGAACTGGCCGGCGAAGCGGTCGATCCACTCACGCGGGACATGGTGCGGGGCGTGCACCGCCGGCGTGGAGAAATAACAGAACCAAGGTCGGTCCGGCACTGTCGCACACTGCCGTTCCAGCCAGTCCACGGCCTTGTCGGCGAGATCCTCCGTCAGGTGATAATCCGGCCGTCCGACGTGCGGTGAGAGCGGCGTCGTCTGGTCGTACACAGCGGGTTCCCACTGAGATGCCTCGGCGCCGATGATCCCGTAGAAACGATCGAACCCGAGTCCAGTCGGCCATCGGTCGAACGGGCCGGCTGGTCCCTGTTCCCACGACGGGGTCAGATGCCACTTTCCGAAGCACGAGGTGGAGTAGCCGCTCAGACGCAGTACCTGGGCCACCGTGGCCGCTTCCGGTGGGATCGCTGAGTCGTAACCCGGGAACGAGTTCGCAATTTCGGTAATTCCACCCATGTGGACTCGATGATGTTGGCGGCCGGTCAGGGTCGCTGCTCGAGTCGGTGAACACAGTGCCGTCGTGTGGAACTGGTTGTAGCGGAGGCCACGATCAGCCACGGACTGGAGGGCCGGCGTCGGAATCGGTCCCCCGAATGTCGACATCGATCCAAATCCGACGTCATCGAGAAGGATCAGCAGCACATTCGGTTTGCCCTTGGCTCGGTCATCACCGCGCAGTTGGCTCGGGCCAGAGTCGGACAACAACCTCTCGATCCGACCGTTGAACGGTGTGCTGGGCCTTGGAAGATCGCTCATGACACCCCGTTGAAGGCTGGGTGGTCGAGTGAGGCAAGGGCGTCGATCGCAACCTGTTGGTCACCCTCGATCACCGCAGCTCCCGACGCGAGAGCGGTGGGGAATTCGATCCCACCGGTCAGGAGGTCGTTCCATGTGGCACGCTCGCAGCGGATGATGACGTCGGCACCGGAGCCGTCGGTGGGGCACGCAATGTGATTCCGGAAGTGCAGACCGGCACGATCGTCGCCGGTGTCGATGGCGAGATGGACGTCGAGACCAGTGAGGCGATCCGGGTCGACCATCACCTTGAGCACGGCAACCGACGTCGGCAGGTCCCAGCCGGCTACCTGACGCCGTCCGAGTCTGTGGACTCGGTGACGATTCATGTCGATGGCACCGTCGAGATCGAGTGCACGGGTCAGACACCAACTGCGAAGGTTGGCCGATGAGGTGCGGCGGGCAACCGTACGAAGGGCCGACGACAAGAGTGCTCGGTCCTCGTCATCGGCGTCGGCCCGACCGGCGAGCAGAGCGGCGAGGTGCAGACCCCATCGAAGGTCGCCATCGAGCGCCTCGGTGCACTGTGATCGAACGGTGTCCACTCCGCCCATCGCCGTCACGGTGCGGTCACAGAACTCGGGTCGATCGAGGGGCAGGAGATTCGCCGGATCGCCGTCGAAGAACCCGAACAGCCCGGTCCGAACCTGGCGGACATGGTGTTCGACGATGCCATAGTGCTGCTGCGTCAGCCAGTCTTCGCCGTAGATCTCGGGAAGTTGCACTCGGTGTGCCAACTCGCTCGAGGTTGCCCCGCGATTGGTCCATCGAACGGTCTGATCCCAGATGAACTGAATGGAGTCGCGATAGCGCTGAAGGCGTGACGCGATCTCGTCCGAGCCGGAGAGGGGCGGTCCATGAGTGGCGACGAGGTGATCGGCGCCCAGCGAGTGGAGATGGTCGAGACCTTGGAGGAGCAGGCGCGGGTCGCGGTACTCCTCGCCTCTGATGGCGAACACGTTGAACAGAGTTGGCCACATGATGTTGTGCACGGCGGTGCCGAGTTCGGGGAACCACAGCGTGACGGAATCGTCGGCGTCCGACGGAGCCGGTGTGACCTCCATTCTCAGCCCTGCGACGCTGACGGTGGTTGGCGAATTGAACGTCTTTGTCGCCGGAACGTGGCCAGGTGTGAACGGGGCGTGGTCCGGCATGCGGAAGGCGAGGCCAAGGCCCACGTTCGGCACTGAGTCGGGTCCGGTCTGGGGAAGTTGGATGGCGAACTGCTCGACAAGGCCCCGACCGTACGCCGGAGCGATCTCGGTGGCCGATCGGCGGAGGTTGGTCTCAATACGATCGTGTCCCCAGATGACGTCGATCGGCTCGCTCTCGGTGAGTGCGGTCGTCCCGCTGATGTAGTGGAAGTGGGTGTACACCACGGCGACAACCGGTTCGTGACATACGGTGCGGAGCTCAGCGAGGGCGGATCGCATCTCCTCGACCGACTCGCCGGTGTCGATTGCTATGACGCCATCGGGGCCCTGGATGAATGTCTGATTAGATAATCCATTGCCGACAAGACACCAGACTCCGTCACGAACTGTGTGCAGTCGACGTTCGAGTCGGGACGTGTGCTCAACGAGCGAGCGGTCAGCACGTTGGCCCTCCCCGTCGTCAACCACGTTGCGGTCGTTGTTCCGGATTGCTTGGGTGTCGGCCATTTCGGCGACATTAGCGGAGGCGATCAGTAACGGCGGAGAGAGTCAGTCGTCGTCGTCGAGTTCGGCAAGGAACGCCTCGAGCTCCGCACCCAAGTCGTCTGCTGATGGAATCGTGGCTTCGGCGCGGCGGTCGAACTCTCGCTCGAGCATTGCGACGTACATCGCCAGCTGAGCGTCCGCGGCAACTATTTCATCGTGGAGTGCACGATGTTGGTTGATCTCAGAGGTGAGATCAGCACCCGGGCCGACGCTGAGGACATGAGAGAGATGCCGTTGCAAGGCTGCAACGGCGAGGGGATGGGACGCGTTCGAGAGATAGTGCGGAATTCCGACTCGTAGGGAGACCGAGGCGATGCCCGCTCCTTCGAGGACGGTGTGGAGCACACCTACCGTTCCGGTCATTCCCTGGTAGCTCGGCGCGCTGAGCCCGAGACGACGTGCAAGCGAGCGATTGGTCGACGAGCCGGTCACGAGGGGTGATCTCGTGTGCGGTACCTGTTCCGCTCCGGCACCGACGGTGACCACCACGGAACATTCAGTTCGCTCCGCCACGCTGCGGATCGCCTCGCAATAGGTCCGCCATCCGAGATGCGGCTCGACCCCGAGAAGGATGACCACATCGCGTTCGGCATCCTCGGGCGAACGCCACACGTCGATCGTGTTGCGTGGCCAGCGGATGCGCCGCACCATGCCGTCGACGGTCTCGATCATCGGGCGTTCCACGGTGAAGTCGTAGAACGGGTCGCTGTCGATTTCGCCGACCGTCACCCTCCGGTCGGGTTCGAAGAGCGCCTCGACCGCGGCGGTGGCCGCTCCGGCCATGTCGAACCAGCCTTCGAGACTGACGACGAGCACCGGCTGGCGAAGGGTTCCGAGCGCGTCGACGTCAAGTCTCAGCACGTCATCGACGGCTGGCACATCCGACGGGCTCACGAGGAGAGTGCCTCCACCACGTAGTCGATACAGGCCGTCAGCGCAGCGAGATCAGACGGCTCGATCGACGGGAACATGCCGATGCGCAGTTGGTTCCGGCCGAGCTTTCGGTAGCTGTCGGTGTCGACGACCCCGTTCGATCGCAGCGCCGCACTCACGTCGGTCGCGGTGATCGAGTCATCGAGGTCGATGGTGGCAACTACCGACGAACGCTTCGTGGGATCGGTGACGAAAGGCGTGGCCCATGGGCGGGCCTCCGCCCATCCATAGACGATGTTCGCCGATTCGGCGACACGTCGCGCCACCCACTCGGCCCCGCCGTTGTGGAGCATCCAGCGAACCTGTGCATCCAACATGATGAGCGTCGCCAGCGCGGGTGTGTTGTAGGTCTGGTTCTGACGACTGTTCGTCAGCGCTGTGCCGAGGTCGAGCGACGCAGGACACCAGCGCCGGCCGTCGGTGAGTTCACCGATCCGTTCGATGGCGGCCGGGGAGCATGCTGCAAGCCACAGACCGCCGTCGGAGGCGAAGCTCTTCTGAGGAGCGAAGTAGTACACGTCGACTTCGGACGGATCCCAGCCGAGTCCTCCTGCGGCGCTGGTTGCATCCACCAATACGAGAGCGTCGAGGTCGGCGCCTTCGGGTCGGCGCAGGGTCATCGCCACCCCGGTGGAGGTCTCGTTGTGCGTGAGGGCGTAGGCGTCGATTCCCGAGGTGCCGACCGCATCGGGGTGCGAGCCGGTCTCAGAACGGATCACCTCCGGCTCGCCCAGGTGTGGCGCCGCAGCGGCAGCCTCGGCGAACTTCGAAGAGAACTCGCCGAACACCAGGTGCTGGCTCCGTTGACGAATGAGACCGAAGGTGGCCACGTCCCAGAACACGGTCGATCCGCCGTTGCCGAGCAGGATCTCGTAGCCGTCGGGCAGGTTGAACAAGGAACCCAGCCCCGCGCGCACGGAACCGACGATGTCTTTCACGGGCGCCTGGCGGTGTGAGGTGCCCATCACCGACCTCCCAGCGGCGGCGACGGCGTCGATCTGTTCGCCTCGGACTTTCGACGGGCCACAACCGAACCGGCCGTCGACGGGGAGGAGATCGGCTGGGATGCTGATGCTGGAGGGATCCACGCCCACAGGATGGCAGCGTCGAGGACTCACACCCACCGTCGATGGTGGACATTTCGTCTCTGCAAGATCGTTGACGCCGGTGCGACAGGCCTGATCTGGTGGCAACATTGTCGTGTGAACCGAACATCTGCCCGTCTCGCATCGATCGCGCCGTCGGCGACGTTGGCCGTCGACGCAAAGGCCAAGGCGCTGAAGGCCCAGGGCGAGAATGTGATCGGTTTCGGTGCCGGCGAGCCGGACTTCCCCACGCCTGCTCACATCGTGGACGCCGCGGTGGTTGCGTGCCGAGAGGTTCGCAACCACCGTTACACGCCTGCGGGCGGCCTTCCAGAATTGCGTGAAGCCATCGCAGCAAAAACCCTTCGAGACTCCGGGGTCGCCATTTCAGCCGATCAGGTGCTCGTCACCAATGGTGGCAAGCACGCCGTCTACACGGCGTTCGCCGCGCTGTGTGATCCGGGCGATGAGGTGATCCTTCCGGCGCCGTACTGGACCACCTACCCCGAGGCCATCACCCTTGCCGGTGGTGTACCCGTCGTCATCGATACCGACGACGCAGCAGGGTTCAAGGTGACCGTCGACCAGTTGGAGGCCGCTCGCACCGATCGGACCAAGGTGGTGCTGTTCGTGAGTCCGGACAACCCGTCTGGAGCGGTCTACACGCCCGATGAGATCGCCGCGATCGGACAATGGGCTGTCGAGCGCGGGGTGTGGGTCATCACCGATGAGATCTACGAGCATCTCGTCTACGGTGACAATGTCTTTGCGTCGATGCCGGCGCTGGTCCCCGAAGTCGCCAACCAGTGCATCATCGTGAACGGTGTTGCCAAGACGTACGCCATGACCGGTTGGCGTGTCGGTTGGATGGCTGGCCCGGCCGATGTGATCAAGGCAGCCACGAACTTCCAGTCGCACGCAACGTCGAATGTGGCGAACGTGTCCCAGCGCGCCGCGATTGCGGCTCTCGAGGGTGGCCTCGACGACGTGCTGATGATGCGCGAGGCGTTCGCCCGTCGCGGCGCGTTGATGCACCGCCTCCTCAATGAGATTCCGGGAGTGAGTTGTCCCGAGCCCCAAGGAGCGTTCTATTGCTTCCCGAACGTCTCGGGCCTTCTTGGACGGCCGATATCAGGGGCCACTGCGTCGACCACGCTCGAACTTGCCGATCTGGTGCTGACCGAGGCCAAAGTGGCGTTCGTGCCTGGCGAGGCATTTGGCGCCCCGGGTTACGCGCGATTCTCGTTCGCGATGGGCGACGACGACATCGCTGAGGGCATCAGGCGAATCGCTGACTTCGTGACTGTCTGACGCGGTCGGGCTCCGACGCACGGGCCCACCGTGCAGGCGGCTACCGTCCAGTTCGGGAAGGGGGTCCCCATGGCCGAGCACGAACTTGTGATCCGCAACGGCACGGTGGTCGATGGAACCGGCTCACCGAGTCACGTGGCCGACGTCGCAATCTCGCGAGGGGTCGTCACTGAGGTAGGCGTCGTGTCGAGTTCTGGTCGTCGCGAGATCGATGCCGAGGGCCATCTGGTCACCCCGGGCTTTGTCGATATCCATACCCACTATGACGGTCAGGCCACGTGGGACACCCAACTGGCGCCGTCGAGTTGGCACGGCGTGACCACGGTGGTCATGGGCAATTGCGGTGTGGGCTTCGCGCCGGTACTCGAACACAATCGGGAGCGTCTCATTCAGTTGATGGAAGGCGTTGAAGACATCCCGGGTACGGCGCTGCACGAGGGGCTCGCGTGGGATTGGTCGTCGTTCCCTGAGTATCTGGATGCGTTGGAGCGCCGTCCGCGCGATATCGATCTCGGAACGCAGCTACCTCATGGGGCGCTGCGTCTTCACGTCATGGGCGAGCGCGGCGCAACCCAGCAGCCAGCCACACCCGACGACATCGCCCATATGGCAGCTCTTGCCCGCGAGGCGGTCGAGGCTGGAGCGCTCGGTTTCTCAACCAGTCGCACCTTGAATCACCGCACAAGCCTCGGTGAGCCAACGCCGACGCTCCGGGCCGAAGCGGACGAACTGGTCGGGATCGCCAGAGCGCTCGGTGACGCCGGCAAGGGCGTGCTTCAAGTGGTCACTGATTTCACCGAACGTGACGCTGAACTCGACCTGTTCGAGCGTATGGCCGCCGAGTCGGGTCGCCCGATCTCGGTCTCGATCGCGCAGGGCGCCGCCTCGGGTGATGACTGGCGGGTCGAATTGGATCGTTTTGCCGATGCCACGAGTCGCGGCGTCACGATGCGCGGCCAAGTCGGAGCGCGCGCGGTCGGGATCATGCTCGGCCTCGAGGCGACCTTGCATCCGTTCATGTACTCGGATCCTTATCTGGCGATCGCTGACCGGCCGCTCGCCGAGCGAGTGGCGCTGATGGGCGACCCGGATATGCGTCGAGCGATCATCGGCGCTGCACGCGTTGACGACACGGCACTCGGAAGCCGGTCGATTCACCGCGCTCGGTTCATCTTCCAACTTGGCGACCCGCCGAATTACGAGCCGCATCCGTCGACATCAGCGGCCGCCGAGGCCCAACGTCGCGGCGTCGACCCGCTTGAGGTCCTGTACGACTGGACAATCGCTGATGGCGGTCATGCGCTGTTGTACCAGCCGATCCTGAACTGGCACGGCCAGAGCCTCGATGCCGTTGGAGAGATGCTGCGCCACCCGGCAGCCGTGCCCGGCCTGTCGGACGGTGGGGCCCATGTCGGCACGATCTGCGACGTGAGTTTCCCGACCACGCTGCTGCAGTGGTGGGGGCGGGATCGACCCGAGGGCCGAATCCCGGTGGAGGCGCTCATCGCCAAGCAGTGTCGGATGACCGCTGAAACCGTCGGCCTGGGCGATCGCGGGGTGCTGGCCCCTGGATACCGCGCCGATGTGAACATCATCGACTTCGAGGGTCTGCGACTCCATGCGCCCGAGATGCGGTACGACCTCCCAGCGGGCGGCCGACGCATGATCCAACGTGCCAGCGGCTACCGCAACACCTTTGTCGCAGGCGTTGAGGTCATGGCTGATGGCGAGTCCACCGGCGCAACGCCGGGTCGGCTCGTTCGGGGGGCGCGATGAGCTTCGATTTCCCGGTGATCAGCGCCGACTCGCACATCACCGAGCCACCGGATTGCTACGTGGCAAACATCGATCCGGCGTGGAGGGATCGAGCACCTCAGATGGTGCGCGATGACCAACGGGGCGACATGTTCGTGGTGGAAGGGATGCGTCCGGTGGCGATGGGTCTCGTCGCAGCAGCGGGCAAAGCTGCGGAGGAATTGAGCGTCAGCGGTGTGACCTTTGAAGAATTGCATCGGTCCGGTTGGGACCCCTCCCACCGAGTTGCCGACCAGCGTCGCGATGGGGTGTCGGCTGAGATCATCTACCCGACGGTTGGCATGATGATCTGCAATCACCCCGATGCTGATTTCAAACAGGCCTGTTTTGTGGCCTACAACCGCTGGATCGCTGAGTATTGCGCTGTTGAACCGGACCGTCTTCTCGGCTGTGGCCAGACCGCCCTGCGATCGGTGGCCGAGGGCGTCGCCGACCTCGAGCGCATTCGTGACCTCGGACTGCGCGGGGTGATGATGCCGGGGGAACCGGCGACCTTGCAGCCCGATGGCACCGGGGACTACGACGATCCCATGTGGGATCCCTTCTGGGACGCAGCAGTCGCGATCGGTATGCCGCTGAGCTTTCATATCCTGACGTCGCGAAATAGCGCTTTCAATGGTCGCCCTCGAGGGTCGCGCCTCAACGGATTTCTCGGCATTATCCGAGGTATCCAAGACATCATGGGCACGCTCGTGTTTGGCGGGGTGTTTGAACGGCATCCGCAATTGCGAGTGGTGTGTGTGGAGGCCGATGCGGGTTGGGTCCCGCACTACACGTATCGAATGGACCATGCATGGAAGCGCCATCGGAACTGGATGGCACCGGGTGTTGAACTTCGCCGACTCCCGTCGGAGTACTTTGCCGAACACATCTACACCACGTTCCAAGACGACTGGACGGCATTCCAATTTGCCGATCGGATGAATTGGCGACGACTCATGTGGGCGAATGACTTCCCGCACAGCGACTCGACATGGCCATGGTCGCGTGACGTGCTCGCCGAACACACCGCCGGGATGACTACTGAGATGACCGAAGCGATCCTGTCAGGCAATGTGGCCGACCTCTACGGCATCGACCGTTCGGTACTCGCGGGCGCTGCGTAGCCTCAATCAGCCGGTCGACGGCGGGCCACGCGGTCGACGCCGAGCACGACAGCGAACGCGACGGCAGCGAGAACGATCGGCATCGCCACGTCACCGCTTGGCGCGCTGATGGCGGTGGTCTCGGTTCCGGCTGGCCATGGCCATAGAACACGCATCGAGCCGAGCATGAGCCCGACCATGGCGGCGATGACGACGTCGTGATGGTGCCGAAGCAGCCAGTCGAGCAGCGTTGAGAAGGATGCCAATCCGATAACGCAGCCGAGTCCTGTGGCAGCGACGACAACGAGGTCCCTGTCATTTACGGCG
>JAQCGT010000061.1 GCA_027730505.1 Actinomycetota bacterium
CAGCAGTATTCGACTCTCGAGGGCTGCGCTGAGTTGAACGACCGCCAGGCGTGAACTTTCGGCAGCAAGTGTTCTTTCGAACCGTTCGGCCATCAGGGTGCTGAGCAACGTGAGGAGCGCAAACTCGTCATGCGTCCATGGTGTGCCTCTGGTCGGAGGCGCTACGCAGATGCGGCCGATCAGTCCACCATCGCCACGAAGTTCGAACTCTGCTGTCGTCGGGGTGGCACTTCCTACTGTGCAACGAAGGCTGCGCCCATTCGCTCCAACTTCGAGATCGCCGGAGTCCGAGCGCGCTACGGCACAGAAGAGGTCGAGCACCGGCAGTAACTGCTCCTCGTTCATCCCTGCCCGGGTCGACTCGTCGAGAACGCGGGCGAAAAGGATCACCTCTGAGGCCGAGATTGATTCTTCGATGTCGTTCACGAAGCGGCGCTCCCCAGCGCGACCATTGCATCGAGCGATCGTGATGCAAGCACGGCGAGTTGGGTCCGGTTCGACATGTTGAACACCATCAGGAGTCGACTCACGCGATTGCGAATCGTCTGCGGGCTGAGGTGCAGGGCTGCACCGATCTCTTTGTCGGTGGCGCCTCTTGCGAGATGTCTGAGGATTTCGAGGTCCGTCGAGCCGAGCTCTCGCAGTGTCATGGCACCGGTCTGTGCGAGCCGCCTCCGAGCTTCGAGCACGTCGCGGTAGTGAATATCACTCGTGCCGTTCGCCGCCATCCGCACAGCGCGAACGAGGGTTGACGGAGTTCCTGACCGGTCGACCAGGGCACGAACATCGACGTCAGCTGCCGCCAGGACCAGTTCGTCCGACACCAAATCGGCGACGAGGACCATGCTCTCTCGCCGTTCGTTCTCATGGACCCATCTTGCGAGAGCGAGACCTTGGAGATGGCCGTCACGTACTCCGGCCATGGCGACGATCACGTCGTACGTGGCGTGGTCGAGCGCGTCGAGGGCCTCGTCAAGACGGGAGACCGATGCGGCGACCTCAAGGTCGTCCTCACCGGCCAGTAGCAGTGAGATCGCTCTGCACAACATGGCGTGCTCATCGAATACCAGGACTCGTGTCATCGGGATTCCTTTCATTGGTCAACTCGCTCGATTGTCTCGGTCGCGCTGACGGTGGGCCTCAACGGCCCCCATTCGGTGGCCGGAGGCACGAGCGTCGCATCAGGGTCGATCCGTTGATACTGACATCGATACCCCAGTGGGAACCGGACACTTATGTACTTTTGTGAATTAGTGACGTTTGGGTCTTCTGCAGGATCTGGTTGATACATACGGTGGTGGGGCGTTCCGGCCGCCCGTAGTGGAGCGTCGACCCCAGACCTCGGTCGTCATCAGGCTGCGACGAGCAGCCCGACTGCCAGGAGCGAGCATGCGACCGGTCCACCCCTACCAACCCCGACGATCAGCGTTCATCATCGTTCCGATCGTCGTTGTGACGGGCGTCGTCCTGTTGG
This sequence comes from Actinomycetota bacterium, assembly GCA_027730505.1. Classification (GTDB taxonomy): domain Bacteria; phylum Actinomycetota; class Acidimicrobiia; order Acidimicrobiales; family Ilumatobacteraceae; genus Casp-actino5. The sequence goes on from JAQCGT010000061.1 coordinate 1,475, forward strand.
TGATCGTCCTGAGCATCGCATCGGCGGTTGCGCAGGGCGTTGAGGAAACCCCAACCACCATGGATTCTGTGCCCGATGACGTCGACGACGACGGTGACGAATCCGAAGGCCAGGCGCCATCGATCAACAAGGTCATCGTCGTGTCCGGCGACATCGAAGTGGCATCGGCCACTGTCAACACCAACGCCACCGAGGTCGTTGGCGGCATGATCGAGGAACCCTCCACAAGCCTGCCGTCGACGGGTTTCGACGACGGGCGAATGGCTGCTGCAGCAGCGATGGTGTTCGCAGGATCGCTCGCGCTGGTTGCCGCTCATCGGGGCATGTCATGAACCCTCCGATGGCCGCTGCTGCGGTCGCCGATGCACCGGCTCTCCAGGCGCCGAACACCGTTAGCTCGATCGGCATGGTGAGCACATTCCCGCCCACCGCCTGTGGACTTGCCACATTTGCCGCTGCGCTGGCGACGGGTCTCGAACGAAATGGTGCTCACGACATCGGCATCGTGTCGGTGGGTTCCCCCCAACAGGATTCGTGCGACCCCCGTGTGATGGGTGCCCTCGATCCGTCGTCGAAAAGCAGTCGGCGATGCGCAGCTGGGCTGCTTGCTGATTCTGATGTCGTGCTGCTTCAACATGAGTACGGCATCTATGGCCCTGAGGACGGCATCGCCGTGCTCGATCTGATCAGCTCGATCGATGCGCCCGTGATCACCACCCTTCATAGCGTGCCGGCAGAGCCGACTCGCCGGCAGCGATCGGTGCTCGAAGCTGTGGTGGCCGACTCGGACGCAACGGTCACGATGACATGGTCAGCCCGGTCGCGACTCGTCGACGGCTACTCGGTCGATCCGGCGAAGCTGGTCAGCATCCCGCACGGTGCCACCATTGTCGACGAACCGGTCACGACTCGGCGCGGCCTCGTGCTCACCTGGGGCCTGCTCGGGCCGGGTAAGGGGATCGAATGGGTGATCGATGCCCTTGCTGCGATGGATTGGGTCGAACCCAGACCGAACTACCTCGTGGCCGGAGCAACGCATCCGAACATCCTCCGGCGCGACGGTGATGTCTACCGGGACATGCTGCGACGGCGAAGTCACGATCGGGGCGTCGCTGACCAGGTCACCCTCGACCCTGCCTATCGAAGCCTTCACGACCTGGTGCGGCTCGTGGCCTCTGCCGAGGTTGTGGTGCTTCCCTATGACTCGACCGACCAGGTCACCTCAGGAGTGCTGGTGGATGCCATTGCCGCTGGGGTGCCTGTGGTGGCGACTGCCTTCCCTCACGCCTCGGAGTTGCTCTCCGATGGGGCCGGAATTGTGGTCCCTCATCGCGACCCAGCAGCGATCGCAGCGGCGGTTGGTGCAATTCTCACCCGGCCTCACATGCGCGCCTCGATGATTGCAGCGGGTCGTCCCGTCGCTGAACGGCACCGCTGGGAACGGGTAGCCGGCGATTATCTGCTCCTCGCTGAGCGAAGCCGTCTCGCTGACGCCGATCGGGCTGTGTGAGGCACCAATGTCGGTTCAACAACCCGTCACACTGGGCGCTCGCGATCTCATCGCTTCGGCGTTGAGTCTTCGGCATCTCGACAACCTGACCGGCAGGCACGGGATCTTCGAACACGCTCGGCACAGTGTTATTCGACCTGAGCACGGACTGTGCACCGACGACAATGCCCGGTTGGCCGTCCTCATTGCTCGCCTGGGCGGTGTCGGCCGAACATCAATCCACGGCGTTGAGCGACTTCGTGACGTGTCGGCTCGGTTCGTGCTGGATGCCGTTGCTGCCGATGGGCGGGTGCGCAATCGACGGCATGCGGCCGGCCGGTGGCTTGATGAGCCCCACATCGGTGACAATTGGGGCCGTGCTGTGCACGCGCTCGGTGTGATTGCCAGCAGTGATGACAACCATGCGGCGCTCGCCCTTGATCGCTTCAATCGAAGTGCCTCGCATCGCACTCTTCACCTGCGCTCGATGTGCCACGCAAGCCTTGGTGCGGCCGCGCTACTCGAGCGAATCCCCGGGCACTCCGTCGCTCTCGATCTGCTCGCCGACACGGCTGACCTCATCTGGTCGGCCTCGGCGAGTGCAGAGTGGCCATGGCCCGAGCCTCGACTCACCTACGCCAATGCCGTCATTCCAGAAGCGCTCATCGCCGCCGCGGCTGCGTTGGGTCGTTCTGACGAGTTGGTTGACGCGCTCGCCATGTTGCGATGGCTGGTCGGAATCGAGACGGAGCCTGGTCACCTGTCGCCGACGCCTGCTGTTGGTCGGGCGCTTGGTGACACGTCCCCTGGTTTCGATCAACAACCGATCGAGGTTGCGGCCATCGCCTCGGCTGCGGCCCGCGCCATGCAGCATCACGCCGACCCGCTGTGGGACGAGGTCCTACGTCGTTCGGTGGGTTGGTTCCTCGGTGAGAACGATCGTGGCAGTCCGATGATCGACGGGCGGACGGGTGGCGGCTACGACGGCCTGACCGTAGATGGGGTCAATCTCAATCAAGGAGCTGAGTCGACCATCGCGATGCTCGAGACGCTGGTGGTCGCGGCGCGTGGCGCTACGGGACGATGAGAACACGAAGCCTCACGCGGATCCTGCCCAATCCGGCTCGGGTCGCGCTCCGCTTCTTCGTGCCTGGTGAAGAGGACCTATGGACGGCGCGCTCGCGTGCAGATGCGGTCCACTCCCGTGTGATGGCGCTTGACGACGAGGAGGTGAATCAGACCCTCGATGAGGTCACGTCACGCTTCTCGAGTCGGCACCAACATCTCATCGACATGTGCCTCGAGCACCTCGATCGCCTCGCACCGGTCCTCGACACCTCGGACCTCAGTCGCGATCGCAGGTTGCTTCTTGGCGCGTGCTTCACCCAGGAGTACGCGGTGGAGGGTGCGTGCGTCACCAACCCATCAGCGGTTGAACATCCTGACCAAACCGGTCTCGATGAGGGCGACACTCGACTCATCCTGGCCGTGCGAGGAATCGGCGAGGGTCACCGCTCGTCGATCGGCTTCCGCGAAGTGATCGTCCGCGCGGGCGGTGAGGTCGACGTCGCCGAAGCCCGACATGAGGTGTTCGTCGGTCATGCACAACCTGGCGAGGTCGAGCGTGACGTACTGCTCGGGTTGATGCGCAAGCCCGAGCACCTAGGAGACGATGTTCGAGCGCTGATCGACGCGCTCGGGCCTCGCTTCGACCAAGTGCACTTGATGGAAGCACTTGCTGCTACCCGCATCGACCCCTTCACCTATCGAAACGTGACCGATGCGATGCACGAGTGCAGGGCGGTCGCCGAGCGTTTCTACGAGGTGCACCACGACCCGACCAGCGATCTCTCGCAGCGAGTCCTGTTTCCTCGGGCAGCCGCCGAGTGGGGAGGAATGGAAGACGCCCGTTTTGTTCGCTTCGTCGATGACGACGACACGTCGACGTACCTTGCGTCATATACGGCCTTCGACGGCAGGTCGATCTCTGGACAACTGATCTGCACCGATGACTTTGTCCAGTTTGCGATGTCGCCATTTGCGGGGCCGGCAGCCGCCGGAAAGGGAGTCGCACTCTTTCCCCGACGCATCGATGGGCGGTTTCATGCACTCGTCAGGCCGGACAACGAAACGCTGTCGATCGCGTCGAGCGAATCGCTCGGCTGTTGGCGAGAAAGTCTCCCTGTGCACATCCCGACCGCCCCATGGGAGCTCACCCAGTCGGGCAACGCCGGCAGCCCGATCGAACTGCCCGAGGGTTGGCTGGTGCTCACACACTCGGTGGGCCCGCTACGCACCTACACATTGGGAGCGATACTGCTCGACCTGACCGAACCACACCGTGTTCTCGGTGTCCTCGATGAGCCGCTCATCTCACCAGATGACTCGGAGCGAGATGGCTACGTCCCGAACGTGGTCTACAGCTGCGGTCCGGCATTGGTGGGGGATCGCCTGTTCATTCCCTACGGGTGTGCTGACCAGAGCATCGGTTTCGCAACGGTTCCCACCGCTGACCTTCTGCAACGGATGCGACCCGCCGGTTGAGGTCACCAACCAGCATCAGAGCGCAAGGTGTGGGGCCATCCACACTCGCATTTCACCGCGATCTCGCCGCCGCTGACCGACCAGGCAAGTAGCGCTGTCACCGGGTCGGAGTCCTCGATGACAACACCGCGATCTGGTCTGTTGTCATCACTGTTCACACGGATCGATCCGGGCTGGTGCTCGACACGCCGGATAAGCCATGCGCCACAGATGTCGCACGAGTGTGTCGTCGAATACTCGCTCTCGGCCGGGGCGAGCTGACTCTCGGTGACCAGCCAGTCCCAGTGCACTCGTGGTTGCCACGCCATGACACCATGGTGGCGTATTTCTGGCGGTGGTGCGTCGCCGGACGACACAAGGGGGGACGATGACCGAGGCATCGGACGTGAGGGTGAACGTTGGTATCCGGTTGGATTGGGAGCGGACAGTTGCCGATCTCAATCGGCTGTTGCGGCTGAGGACCACGCCGATCGGCATGAAGATGTTCGCCGAACGTGCCGAGATGGAGGCGATTCCGAAGATTCGGCGACCGGACGCGGTCCACACCACCGATCAGATCGTCGGCCAAGCAAGCCGCCTCGGGTGGACGGTCGGCATCACCGTCGACGACCTTGTCGGCGATCAGTGCGCCACCGTTATTGGCCTTCACCCCCGAGACGATGAGTGGCTTTCGGGAAAGCGAATGACCGGTGTCTGGTACGGCACCTCCGAAGACGCGTCAGCGCATCAGCACGCAATGACCACAGCACCGTTCGGAAAGTGGGAGGCGATGGCTGTGTCACCTCTGGCATCGGGCCGACTCGACCCGCCCGACATCTGCTTGATCTATGCGACACCGGCTCAGATGATCCTGTTCATTAACGGGCTCCAGTGGATTGGTTACAAGAAACTCGAGTGGGGATGCGTCGGCGAGTCGTCATGCGCTGACTCGTGGGGACGGGCGCTGGCGACAGGCGAGCCGAGTCTGTCGATCCCGTGTTTCGCCGAACGCCGTTACGGCGGCGTCATGGAGGACGAATTGTTGATGGCGTTGCCGCCACGATTCCTTCCCGGTGTGATCGACGGACTCGAAGCGCTGTCTCGTAACGGGCTGCGGTATCCGATTCCGCCCTATGGGGTGCAGTCCGACGCCACGGCCGGTCTCGGGCGCAGCTATGGGTGAATCTGCAGCGATGATCTGGTTGGCGAGACGGGGCCTCTGGCCTGCCAGACTGGCGACGTGACGACTCGACCGCTCAACGGCCGTGCCCGGCGCCACGGCGCGGATCGTCATACCGGTGGTTGGTCCGTGCGCAGTGAGGAATGGCTCGTCGTCGAACATCCCGTGGCGATCGAGGCCGACGGTTCGGTAATCGCCACCACGATGTGCACACCTGATGATCTGCCAGCGATGGTGACCGGATTCTGCGTGGCCGAGGGTCTTCTCGCTCCGGGCGTTGTGCCTGACATCACTGTCGACATTGGAGGAGCGGTGACCACGGTGCGGATCGCCACCGGTCACCTTCCCGGTTCATCAACCGCTCGCCTCGGAACGATCTCGTCATCATGTGGTGCGTGCGGCACGCCGGACATGGCCGCGCTCATCGCAGGTGTCCCAGAGGTTGAATCCGGCTCGGCTCCCTCTGATGAGGTCATCGCGGCCGCAGCGGGATCGTTGCGATCAGGCCAAGAGGTGTTCGCCCTCACCGGCGGGTCGCATGCGGCAGCAGCTGTCGATCCCGACGGCCGCGTCGTCGAGATCGCCGAAGACGTCGGTCGACACAACGCCGTCGACAAAGTGGTCGGTCGGCTCCACCGCGAGGGTTCGCTTCCCGCCGTCGGCTGGACGCTCGTGATCAGCGGACGAGCCAGTTTCGAGATGGTGCAGAAGGCTTGCTCGGCGGGATTCGGCACGTTGGTAGCGGTGAGCGCGCCATCGTCTCTCGCCGTGGACGCTGCAACTCGCGCAGGACTGCGGCTCGTGGGTTTCGCTCGAGATGACCGATTCACCGTCTACGTCGCTCCGGACCCGGACCCACGTCGATGATCTCGTGGCGGCCGCTGCGGATCTGGCCGTGGCGCTGGCACCGCCGACCGATACGCCCGTCACTGTGGGCGTCATGGCGTCCGAACGGAATCGGATTGACGAAGCCGAACCACTACGGCGACATGGTGCGAGCCGTGATCGACAACCGTCATGATCTCGGGTACGCGTGGAAGGTGCTGACCCGAGGCGCATGCGACGGCTGTGCTCTCGGTGTTGCGGGTCTGCACGATTGGGGACAGGACGGTGTGCATCTGTGTACGACTCGGCTTCGGCTGCTCGAGTTCAATACGGCGCCACCGATGGATCACTCGGTACTCGGTGATGTTGCTTCATTGTCAGACCTCGACGGGGCCGGACTGCGGGCGCTCGGGCGTCTGGCTCACCCAATGCGTCGAAGAGCGGGCGAGCCCGGCTTTACGCGGATCAGCTGGAGTGAAGCGTTGGGCGCAGTGGGCGGCGCCGTGTCGGCTGCCGGCGGGGAACGCTGCGCGGTGTATCTCACGAGTCGCGGCATCACCAACGAGGTGTACTACGCGGCCGCCAAGGCGGCGCGTGCCATGGGGATCCCATCGATCGACTCGGCGGCCCGGGTGTGTCACTCGCCGTCGACGGTCGGTCTGAAAGAGACGATCGGTGTTGCCGCCACCACGTGCTCGATGGAGGACGTGATCGAGAGTGATCTGATCGTGATCTGGGGTTCGAACCCGGCGGCGAACCAACCGGTGTTCGCCAAGTACCTCCATCTCGCCAAGATGCGTGGTGCTCGGGTGGTGGTGGTGAATCCGTACCTCGAGCCAGCGTTGGAGCGGTATTGGGTGCCGAGCAACATCGACTCGGCGATGTTCGGCACGAAGCTGTGCGACCTTCACGTCCCGGTGCGACCAGGAGGTGATGTCGCTCTGGCGTCGGCCGTTCTCAGACGGCTCATCGAGCGGGGAGCGATTGATCGATCGTTCATCGATGATCACACATCCGGGTGGCGCGAGCTCGAGGCGCACCTGGTGTCGCTCGACGATGTGGACCTGTGCCGCGAGGCCGGTGTCGACGCAGCGACCGTCGACGCCTTTGCCGACGTGTACGAACGTGCTGGCGCTGCGATTCTCCTCTGGTCGATGGGGATCACCCAACATGCCGATGCAGTCGACGGGGTGCGGGCGATCGTCAACGTGGCGCTGGCCCGGGGCAACGTTGGCCGGGATGGAGCCGGGTTGATGCCGATACGTGGGCATTCCGGTGTGCAGGGCGGCGCCGAGATGGGCGCATATGCGACGGCGTTCCCCGGTGGTGTGCCGATCGACGAATCGAGTGCGGCGCGGCTCAGCCAGCGCTGGGGCTTTGAGGTGCCGTCACAGTCTGGGTTGACCGCCCCCGAGATGATCGACGCCATGGCCGATGGGATGATCGATGTGTTCATCGCATCAGGCGGGAACATGGTGGAGGTCCTCCCCGAACCCGATCGTGTGAGACGTGCCCTGGCCTCGGTGGCCTTGCGAGTCCACCTCGACGTGGTGGCGACGACCCAGATGCTCGTCCCAGGCGACGATGTGATCCTGCTTCCGGTGCGCACCCGATATGAACAAGAGGGCGGCGGAACGGAGACGTCTACCGAGCGTCGAATTATCTTCTCGCCCGAGATCCCACGCGTCGTCGGCGAGGCGGCGAGTGAGTGGCGGCTCTGGGCCGACCTCGCAACAGCGGTTCGGCCCGAGTTGACGGACCAATTCTCGTGGCCGGACAATGCAGCGTTGAGGGCCGAGATCGCCGACGTGGTGCCTTTCTACGCTGGGATCGAGACACTGGCGGACACCGGCGATTCGGTGCAGTGGGGCGGACGTCACCTCTGCCGGGACGGCAATTTCCCGATGCCTGATGGCCGTGCCCGCTTCACGATTCCGGAACGCCGGGTCCTCGAGGTTCCCGACGGATGTTTCGTCGTCTCGACCCGTCGAGGCAAGCAGTTCAACTCGATCGTGCATGGTGAGCATGATGCGCTCACCGGCACCGATCGCAATGCGGTGTTCATGGACGTCGACGATGCCGCTCGCCTCGGTCTGGATGACGGCGATGTGGTGACGTTGACGTCGCCGGTGGGGAGCTATCGAGGCAGAGTCCACCTGACCCGGCTTGCGGCTGGAAGCCTGCAAGTACTGTGGCCCGAGGGCAACGTGCTGATCGGTTCAGATCGTCGTGATGCGTTGAGCGGCATCCCCGACTACAACGCAATTGTCACCGTCAGTCTCGGCTGAGTTCGATCTCGCCAGCCGCGCCGTGGTCGAGATCTTGGTCGTCGGTCAGGTCGAAGACGACGCGCTCGAGCATTCCGGTGTATTCGAAGCGATCGACGAAGCCGCGGCCTCGGTAATTGGTCACGGTGGATCCACGGTCGAAGCCGATGTCGAGCCCGGACCACGAAACCAGCAGCCAGAAGATGTTCTCCGTCGTCATCGAGCCGGCGGGTTCCCCGTCGATCAGTAATGTGCCGACGCCCCGTCGACGGTTACCGAAGCCCTCGTGATGGCGCACCATCTCGAAGCCGAGGGTGCGGGCGCCGACTGGGATGGGGCGATTCGATGTGACGATCTGGTGCGAGCCGCCGATGTTGAGGTCGTGCACAAGGTGTCCGTCTCGCACGAAGAGCGAGTAGCCGGTGGTCGGATCACCGTGCGAGACGAGCACACCTTGATCACTTGCGGCATAGTCGACGTCAGCGGTGATGCGATACGAGCGGCTGCGCAGGTCGGGAGCAACATCGGTCGGTACATGCCCGACGCCGCGCCAGAAGGTGAACATCCGGCGATCACCGAGGTGGCGATTCGCATTCTCAGCGAACCGCTCGGCGAATCGATCGTCAAGAGGCAGGACATGGTTGCGCGCGGCTTCGTCCCACCACATTTCGATCAGCCGAGCCAAGTCGTCGGGGCGCTGCTCGGCGAGGTCATGCACCTCGTTGAAGTCGGCGGCAAGGTCGTAGAGCTCCCAGCGGTCGTCCTCGAACGGCGTTCCGGGGGCATGGAAGGCGACGGCTTTCATGCCGTTCGACCAGATGCCGCGGTGGCCGAACATCTCGAAGTACTGCGTCGACTTCCCAGTGTGAGCGGAGGGATCGGTGAGCGCTGAGGCAAAGGAAGTCCCACCGAATGCTTGGGTGGGTTCGATGCCGATGATCTCACAGATGGTCGGCGCGAGGTCGCTGGCGTGGCAGAACTGGTGGCGGAGCGAGCCCGCTGGACCGAGGTGCCCGGGCCACGAAATCACCAGTGGGTCGCGAACACCTCCTCCGTGCGTGTTCTGCTTGTATCGACGCAACGGCGTGTTGGAAGCCATCGACCAGCCCCAGGGAAAATTCGAGTGGCTGTCGGGGCCGCCGATGGAGTCGAGATTGGCGAGTTTGTCCTCGAGCGACTCGGTGATGCCGTTGTAGGGACCCATGGCGTTGATGAAGCCGTTGGGGCCGCCCTCTTGGCTGGCACCGTTGTCCGACAGCACCATGATGATGGTGTCGTCGCGCATTCCAGAACGCTCGAGGAAGTCGACGATTCGGCCGAGATTGATGTCGGTATGTTCGAGCATTGCTGCATACGCCGCAGCCAACCGAGTGAACACTTTGCGCTCATCGTCGCTGTGCTCATCCCATGGCTGAACCCAGTCGTTGCGCGGCGGAAGCTGAGTGCCCTCGGGCACGATGCCGGCGGCAAGTTGTCGGGCGAGTCGATCGATGCGTGTCTGATCCCAACCCTTGGCGAAGACGCCGTCGTACTTGTCGATGAGCTCGCGCGGTGCTTGGTGCGGGGCATGGCACGCTCCCGGGGCGAACAGCATGAACCACGGCGTGTCGGGCGACCCGACCTGGTGACCGGAGAGAAACTCGATGGCCCGGTCGGCGAGGTCCTCGGTGAGGTGGTAGCCGGTCTCCCATGTGCCCGGAGCGGTCACATGGCTGTTGTCACGAACCAACTCCGGGGTGTACTGGTCGGTCTCGGCATCGAGAAACCCGTAGTAGCGATCGAAGCCGCGACTGAGTGGCCACCCGTCGAACGGACCGCTCGGTCCGGTCTCGGTCAAGCGCACGACATGCCATTTGCCGACCATGTAGTTGCGATAGCCATGAGGCCGCAGTACCTCGGCGATGGTCGGGATGCTCGGGTCGAGTTTGCCTCGATATCCGGGAAAGCCCGAGTCGAAGTTGGCGAGACAACCCATGCCGACGCGGTGGTGATTGTGGCCGGTGAGAAGGCTGGCCCTGGTGGTCGAGCACATGGCGGTGGTGTGGAAGCCGGTCATGCGGACGCCGTCGGCGGCGAGGCCGTCGATGACCGGCGTTTCGACCTCGCTTCCATAGCATCCGAAGTCGCTGAAGCCGACGTCGTCGAGGAGTATGACGAGGACATTCGGCGACCCTTCTGGGGGGCGAGCGGGGGTTGGCCAGTGGGGGACGGAGTCGGCGAGAGTACGGCCGATGACGGGTCCGATCATGCGACGAGTGTAGATCGCCCCGAAGCTCGTCGTAGCCGTTGGTTACTGCGTCACTCGTCGTCGTCCGGCCGACGGTGCTACACCCTCGGGGGTGATCATCGTCGTGGCCATCGTCTCAGCCGTGCTGTACGGATGGTCCGACTACATGGGCGGTCGAGCGGCACGTCTCATGCCGGCATTGCGTGTCACCCTATTGATGGAGTTCATGATGATCACGGTGTATGCGGGGGCAACCTGGCTTGATCCGGCATCATTGACCACTCGAGCGTTCGTGTGGGGATCGCTTGCGGGTCTCGGCGGAACGGTCGGGGTGACCGCCTTCTACGCAGCGCTCGCAGCGGGCTCGATGAGTGTTGCATCACCGGTCACGGGCACCACTTCAGCAGTGATCCCGGTGGTGGTGGGGCTGCTCGTCGGCGAACGACCGGGTGGAATCACGCTCGTCGGGATCGCACTCGCAATCGGATCAGTCGCTCTTGTCAGCGGGGGCGGTGGCGGTGGTGGTCACCGTGCCTCGCAGCGCCAGTTGACGCTTGCCCTTGTCGCAGGGACATCGTTCGGGCTGTGGTTCATCGGTCTTGAACGCGCTGGAGACGACAGCGGCTGGTGGCCACTGCTAGCGGCGCGCATGTTCGCCCTGCCCGCCGTCCTCACGGTCTACATGGTGCTGCGTCGGAGGGGATTTGACCCCGTCGGTCTCTCGGGTCGGGTCGGTCTGGGGTGGGCCATCGGCGCAGGCGTCATGGTGCTGGCAGCAAACATCGCCTACCTGATCGCAGTTCGCGATGGCCTGCTTTCGGTGACAGCTGCCGTCGTGTCGCTGTACCCGGCATCAACTGTTGCGCTCGCAATGCTCCTCGACCGTGAACGACTCTCAGTGGTTCAGGGCATCGGCGTAGCACTTGCGCTGTCAGCGCTCGTCCTTGTCGGAATCGGCGGCTGACAGCGCGTCAACCACGGCGGACGACTCGCGCGCCGCCGCGGCGAATATGCCCTTTGACATGAGCGACGACTCGTGTTTGCGTCGAAGCAGATAGATCGCAGCCCGACCGGCGTGCACATCTGGGTCGTCCGGGGCAGCCCAACCGGCGAGGTCGGCAAAGTGACACGCGACTCGCAGATCGCCGGCGTCGGCGTGTGCTCGGGCCGCGTCGATCAACGCCTCCGCCCCACCGGCGAGGGCAGCGATCGCACGGGCCAAGTCTGAATCGCGCGCCGGTTTCAGGCGGCTCGCTGCGCCGTCCCACCAACCGCCGTACATCCGCCAGATGTTCCTGACCACGAACTCAGGCTCGTCGTAGAGCGGCCGCAGAAACGGCCTCGCCAACGTGTCAGGATCGACTGTGACCGTGTGGACGATCTCATCGAGCGTCGCTCCAGCGTTCATCGCTGCCATAACCCCGGCCACTAGACCTTCGAGCGCGCTGGCAACCTCGTCAAGCACCCGTGCGATTCGCTCCCGGCCCGCGATTGGAAGCCCATGAGCGGGAAGGAGGAGTTCAGGCTCGCGCCCTGCGATCGAGCGCAATGCG
>JAQCGT010000062.1 GCA_027730505.1 Actinomycetota bacterium
CGAGGGTAGCGGCGGCTCGTGCTCGGCCTCCACCGCAGCCTGCCCGCGTGCCCCATCGACGAGCGCCTGTCGATTCGCAATGTCGGCGCGGGCGTAGCGGCGCTCCCCCATCACCTCGAGCACCGCCAGCGATGGTGGATCGACCCTGGTCACCCGCCACAACCAGACGGCGACCGCAAGCAGCCCGGCCCCGAGCCCAACGAGCATTAGCACGATGAGCAACACCAGCCGCGATGCACCAGGATCACCAACAGCGGCAACCGTGCCCGTAAGTGACGTTGTGACCACAACCCGAGTGTGCCAGAACCTCAGCGTTGGTGCACGGGACACCAAAAGGTGGTTCGACCTGCAACCTCGCTGCGAGCAAAAGCAGCGCCGTCGTTCGGACACGATCCTCCCGCCGATCGCATGGCTGGCCCCGTCACACCCATATGGCTGCCGCCAAGGCGATCGAGACGACGCACCACCCTCGAGATCACCCTCGCCAGCTCTGCGCGAGCCGGCTGGTCGTGCGAGCAGAACGACCGAGCTGGATCGATTCCAGCGATGAACAGCACCTCATCGGCGATCAGATTGCCGATACCAGCGATCACCGACTGATCGAGCAGCACCGCCTTGGTCGACGTCGAACGGTGCGACACCGCGTCGAGTCGCAGCCGTAGCGCCCTAGCGCCGGCAAAGATGTCGACGCCGAGTCGAGATAGATCCGGGTCAAGTGTGTGCCTGGACCAACGTCTCGGATCGTTCACTCGGGCCATCCGGCCGTCGACGACGAGCACCAATCGATCCCAGCGGGGGTCATCGCGTGCGCTTCCGTACTCAAGCGCTTCGATCGGGGCCGACCCGTCGACCACAAGTCGGCCAGTCATCCCGAAATGCATGCCCAGCACCCCGGCCGCAGTGTCGACCAGCACCAATTTGCCGATCCGACGCACGGACTCGATCTGAGCGCCGACCAGCACAGCCAACGAACGCGCATCCCCACAGGCCGGGTCAACGGTGATTCCCTCGATCCGACCGCCGACGAGATGCTCACCAGCCCGGCGGTAGATCTCGGCTTCAAGTCCCTCAGGCATCGGATCGCTCAGGCATTGCCGGATTGCAACCGATCGAGGAACCGAGCGATCGGTGCGCCGACCTGCTCGGTCTCCATCAAGAACGCATCGTGGCCGTGCGGCGAGCCGATCTCGAGATAGTCGGCCGCAACCCCCGCCGCGATGAAGGCGTCGGCGATCTGGCGCTGCTGATACGACGGATACAACATGTCGCTCGACACGCCGATCGACAAGCACGGACCGGTGAACCCACGCAGCGCCGCCTCGACCGATTGGCGACCACGAGCGATGTCGTGAAGGTCCATTGCCTTGGAGATGACGAGATAGCTGTTGGTGTCAAAGCGGCGCGCCAACTTCTCACCGTGATATGCGAGATAGCTCTCGACCTGAAACTCACCCCACAGGCCAAAGCCTTCTCCCGACGAACGATCGTTGATTCCACGGCCGAAGCGCTCGGTGAAGACGTTGTCGCTTCGAAAGGTGACTTGGGCGACCTGTCGAGCTACCGACAATCCGGCTCCGGGGCCCTCCCCGTCGGGAGCGTCGTAGTAGTCGCCACCGTTCCAATGCGGGTCGAGCGCGATGGCGCGCCGTCCGATCATCCCCCACGCGATCTGTTGAGCGGTTGACTGCAGACATGTGGCGATCGGGATCACCGAACCAACCCGGCGGGGGTACGTCGCCGCCCACTCGAGCACCTGCATGCCACCCATCGACCCGCCGATCACCGACGCCCAACGGCCGACGCCAAGATGCGCCGCGAGGCGAGATTGTGCTCGCACCATGTCACGGATCGTGACGACCGGGAACCGGGGCCCATAACGACGCCCGTTTGCGTCACCGGGATCGACTGACGCCGGACCAGTCGAGCCCTGACAACCTCCGAGCACGTTGGAACACACCACGAACCAGCGATTGGTGTCGATCGCTTTGCCCGGCCCGATGAGCGCATCCCACCAACCCGGAGCCAGATGCCCCCGACCCGCTCGCCCAGCGGCATGAGAGTCACCGGTCCAGGCATGACACACGAGAATTGCGTTCGAGGCGTCAGGGGCAAGCTCGCCCCACGTCTCATATGCAATCGTCACGTCGGTCAGCACCGCACCTGAGTCGAGTGCAAAGGGACGGTCGTCGGCAAAGGTGAAGAACAGGCGACGTCCAACGTCGTCACCGGACTGCCATCCACCACTCGCCGGCAGTGCTTCGCTCACCTGTCCTCCAACATGCTCGTGTGAACCATAAGCAACTCGAGCGGATCGGACGCCGGTTTGCCGGAATTGCCGACCGCATCGCACTGACGTGCAGGCACCTTGGGGGCGTTCCCAGGTTGCCGGGTCGAGGAGGCGAACCGCCACGACCGCTCGAGATGCTGACGTGACGATACCAGTCCGACTTCGGGACCACACGGCTACCGTGGCCCCATGCGAGTCCTCGTGGTCGGAGCCGGTGGGGTCGGCTCAGCGTTCATGTCAATTGCATCGCGCCGTGAGGCCTACGAACACATCACCATCGCCGACATCGACCCCGAACGAGCAGAGCGCGCCGTGTCAGAAGCGATCGAGACCGGCGCCTTGACTGATCCGGGTGGTCAACGACTGCAATCGGCGACCGTCGATGCCAGCGACGAGAACGCAGTTGCCTCGCTGGCCCGTCAAACCGGCGCTCAAGTCGTGCTCAACGCCTGCGACCCGCGCTTCAACCCGCCGATCTTCCAAGGAGCGTTCGCAGCGGGCTGCCACTACGTCGACATGGCCATGCACCTGTCGGAACCGCACCCGACGCAGCCCTACACCAAGACTGGGCGTCGACTAGGCGACGCTCAGTTCGCCCAGTCACCGGTGTGGAAGAACCGCGGGTTGATGGCACTCGTCGGCATGGGAGTCGAGCCGGGTTTCTCCGATGTGGCCGCACGCTACGCCGCCGATCATCTCTTCTCCCGTATCGATGAGATCGGCGTGCGCGACGGCGCCGACCTCGTCGTCGACGGCTATGACTTCGCCCCCACCTTCTCGATCTGGACCACTATCGAGGAGTGCTTGAATCCGCCGGTCATCTATGAGCGTGACCGCGGGTGGTTCACCACGCGTCCGTTCTCCGAACCGGAGGTGTTCACCTTCCCCGAAGGCATCGGACCGATCGAATGCGTCAACGTCGAACACGAAGAGGTGATCCTCATACCGCGTTGGATCGACGTGCAACGGGTCACCTTCAAATACGGCCTCGGCCGCGAATTCATCGGCGTGCTCAAGACCCTCGACAAACTCGACCTGGTGTCCACCGAACCCGTCGAGGTCCGCGGGGTGAAAGTGTCACCACGTGACGTCGTCGCCGCTGCCCTCCCCGACCCGGCAGAACTCGGCGAGAAGATGAGAGGCAGGACCTGTGCTGGCACCTGGGTGAAAGGCCTCGGACCCGACGGCGAACCCCGCGAGGTCTACCTCTATCACCTCGTCGACAACGACTGGTCGATGAACGAGTATCGACACCAGGCGGTGGTCTGGCAGACGGCAGTCATGCCTGCTGTCGCCATCGAACTCATCGCATCACGCACATGGTTCCGCCCAGGTGTGGTCGGGCCTGAAGCCCTTCCGTCAGAGCCCTTCCTCGACCTTCTCGACGCCTACGGCTCAGAATGGGAGTGGCTCGAATACCGCGACAAGGCTCCCCTCGTCACCGATCAGTGACATCAGGTTGATCGAGGCGACACGCAGGCGTGCCGCCTGGTAGTCGATGCCGGTTACGTGCCACCCATCGATAGATATGCGCTGCAAGTGACCTGATCCCGGGCGCCGACAACGCCGCCGCCGGCAGTCGCCAGACTCCACCTGCGTGGCGCATCGCCGCCACCACTGCGTGCTCGGCTTCGCGTATCTGTCCGTCGACGCCAACCCACTGGAGCGCAGCGCCGCATCGCTCAGGGTCGAGACCGAGTTCCTCGAGATCGAGTTTCTGCCATGGCTCCACTGCATCGAGCCTGAGCAGGCGCTTCGCCGACCGAGCCGATGACGTACAGAACGCACAGTCGCCGTCGAACACGAGCACAGGCAGCGTTGTCACAACTCCCCAATCACCGGCTGGGCCAAACGCATGCGATGGTCGTAACCCGATTCGTACGGGAGCACACCCGTTCGATCGGGATAGATCAACTGCACCAGACCGAAGTCCGACCCGCGGTACCAAGAGACCGCTGTTGAACACCATCGGTCCCGCTCGCCACTCGGCACCGCTGCGAAACGGCATCGGAGCCCATTGTCCAGCAGACCGACCAGTTCGGCATCGAGCGGAAGGTCGGTACCACCCGCCAGCGCCCCGATCACCATGGACAGCAGCCCGTTCGCCGCCACCGGTGTGAGCCCGAACACGATGATTTCCGGGAAGTCAACGTGGGCGGGGAGTCCAATCGTGTAGGCATGAGCCGGAACGGGCGGATCGGCGTCAGACATCGGTGGCGATGCTTCAAGTGCCCAACCGTTGGTCTCGATCATCCATTCGATCTTCTCGGCATGGGGAATGTGAAAGTCCGGCAGATCGCTCGACGCCATGTGGCCATCCTCCCACCTCGACGAGCCGCCCGCCTGACGGGCCGATACCGTCATTCATCGATGGAGCGACGGGACCTCGCCATGTTGACCCGCCCGAGGTGGATCGCATTCCACCTTCTCGTGGTCATCGGCATCGTCGCTATGGTCAATCTCGGGTTGTGGCAGCTTCGACGCCTCGATCAACGACAGGACTTCAACGACACCGTCACCGCTCGACTGGCCGCTGACCCGGTGCCGCTCGACGACGTTCTCCCCGCCGACGCCACCATCGCGGATCCCATCGGCGTCGATGAGATCGAATGGCGCACCGCCTCTATCTCGGGGCGATACCTGCCTGATGCCGCAATCAGAATCGTGAACCGATCACAGAACGGACGTGCCGGCGACAACATTGTGGTGCCGCTCGACCTGGGAGACGGACGCACTCTGCTCGTCAACCGAGGCTTCGTGCCACTCGGTGTCGACGATCCACCGCTGCCCGCAACTGATGTGACTGTCACCGGGGTGCTGCACCCGAGTCAGCAGCGCACGGGTATCGCTGCCCGCGACCCTGATCGAGGAGCGCTCACCGAAGCGCAACGGGTGGATCTTGAACGGCTGGCCGACCAGATGCCCGGTCGTCTCCTACCCGTGTATCTCGACCTCACGGTGTCCGACCCACCTGAAACAGGTGGCCTGCCAGAGCCAGTGATCAGCCCCGACCTCAGCGAGGGCAACCACCTGTCGTACGCGATCCAGTGGTTCATTTTCTCGATTGCCGTCGCGGCCGGCTGGGTCCTAGCAGTGAGGGTTTCAATCAGACGAACCCAGCAGCAAGCCACCGATCCACCATCGTCTCCGACAGCTGAACCGTTGGAAGCATCGGGTTGACCGAGGGCACAGCCGGAAAGATCGAAGCGTCAACGACGTAGAGATTCTCCACGCCATCTGGTCGGCCGAAACGATCAACCACCGATCCCATTGCGCACCCCGACGCCGCATGGGTAACCACGGGAACTGCGGTCGCCAACCGCTCTCGAACCCAATCCTCGACGGTGTCCCCCCGCGGAGCATCGACGATGTCACCAGC
This sequence comes from Actinomycetota bacterium, assembly GCA_027730505.1. Lineage (GTDB taxonomy): Bacteria > Actinomycetota > Acidimicrobiia > Acidimicrobiales > Ilumatobacteraceae > Casp-actino5. The sequence goes on from JAQCGT010000062.1 coordinate 5,667, forward strand.
GAGACCCTCGCCGAGGATCTCAGACACTCCTCCGCTCAACCGTTCAATGTCAGCATCAACCGAGCCGATCCCAAACGACACAGCTGGGTATCCCTCGTGATCGAGACGGACCGAGCCGCGCGACTCTGGCCGCATCAACATCACCACCGTCGCCCCCAATCCACTGACTGACGAGTCGTCACCCGCTGGGCCGAGACGTCGCAAGTGCATGATCTGAATGGGCCCGACGCGTTCGAGGGTCGAAATCGACGGCCCTGTCGAACCAAGACTCGAACGAACGCCGTGGACCAGCGCAACAGCCGGATGATCCTGCAGGCCGACCCCGACAGCAGGGCCTCCGATCGCTGACCGCAGCAACAGCGTCGGCGTCATGATCGCACCTGCGCACACAACAACCCGATCAGCGAAGAGTTCCTCTCCCGACTCGGTTCTCACCCCCACGCACCGTCGGGAATCGACGAGCAACGATTCAACCGGTGTCGAGAGCACGAGCCGATCCATTGCCAGCGATGACGGTCCGTGGTACGCCGCCCAGGTGTCGACGCGATGGCCGTTCACGGTCGAGCGAACAACACGCTCGACCACTTCGAAAGGAATTGAGTGCCGGTGTCGGAACGGACCCGACATCGACATGATCGACCCATTGACCGCAGACCCACCACCGGGGCCAACGCCGGATGTGTACGGCACCAACGGCCCACCCTCGACCCTGCGCACCAGTGGTGTCGAGCGAACCCGGTCGGTCACCGCCAATGCCGCGAAGAGATCGTCGCCGGTGACGGTGGCTGGACCGGCATCGACCACCGTCACGATCGCCCCCGCTGCAGCGAGTCGGGCGGACACCACCGAGCCCGCCACGCCCGCACCGACGACCAACCAGTCAGTCACGACGCCATCCTGCCAGCCACAGCTTGAACTAATTGTCCAAACGACACTGTCGATCCGAAGTCGCGCCTAGTCTCGACCACTAGTGCAGGACCTTCGGCTGACCATCAGATCGGCCTCACCAGATCCGCGCGCCGAGGCACTGCGACGATCTGCCGGCCATCTTGGACTCGAGTGTCCGGATGAGATTCGTGTTGCCGATGTCATCCACATCCGAGGTGGCCTCAACGACACTGATCGCACCCGCCTCGAAGAAGCGCTCGTCGACGCCAACACCCAACACGCATCGTGGGATCCCCCGGTGGGCAATGCCATCGAGATCTGTCCCCTCCCCGGCGTCACCGACCCCGCAGCTGAGGCCATCCTTCACGTCGCTCGCACCATCGATGTCCCAGTCGATGCGGCCGTGTCGGGACGCCGTTACGAATTCGGCCCCGACGCAGAACCAACAGTGATCACTGCACTTGTCGATCGGCTACTGGCAAATCCCGTGGTGGAGGCCCACTGGTACGGCAACGCATCACCGCCTCTTGAGATACCCGAGGCTGTGGTGCCACCGGCGTCAACCGTGGCCGTCACAACACTGAGTGATGGCGAACTCGGTGAACTGTCACGCCAGCGAGGTCTCGCACTCGATCCGGCCGAACTCTCGACGATCGCCCAACACTTCGCCGACCTCGGTCGCGAACCGACGGATGTCGAACTCGAAACACTCGCCCAGACATGGAGCGAGCACTGCGCCCACAAGACATTCCGAGCGACGATCGAAGCCGCCGATGCCGACGGCACCGTGCGCGAGTTCGCACCGCTGCTCGAGACCCTGCGGCGCTGCACCGACGAGATCTCAGCACCCTTCGTCCGATCGGCGTTCGTCGGGAACGCCGGAGTGATCGAGTTCGAACGTGGGACCACCATCGCGCTCAAAGCCGAGACGCACAATCACCCATCGGCAATCGAACCATTTGGCGGCGCCAACACGGGCGTCGGTGGTGTGATCCGTGATGTGCTCGGTATGGCGCACAAGCCCATCGCCGTGACCGACATCTTGTGCTTCGGACCGAGCGACATGCCGCTCGACCATGTTCCCGAAGGTGCCCTCCACCCGAGCCGAATCGCCGATGGGGTAGTCGACGGCATCGCCGATTACGGCAACAAGATCGGCCTGCCGACGGTGGCAGGCGCCGTGTTTCACCATCCCGCTTACACGACGAATCCACTGGTGTTCGCGGGATGTATCGGCACAGCCGACAACTGGCGTCAGCACGACGGACCACATCCGGGCGACCGCGTGGTTGTGCTTGGTGGCCGCACGGGCCGAGACGGCATCCGAGGCGCCACGTTCTCGTCCCTCACCATGGATGCATCCACCGGATCGGTCGCGGGCGCAAGCGTTCAGATCGGCGACCCGATCACCGAGAAACTGCTCATCGACGCCCTGATCGGCGCAGAGCATCTCTACTCAGCGATCACCGACTGCGGCGCGGGAGGACTGTCCTCGGCGGTCGGTGAGATGGCAGAAGGCATCGGTGCCGATGTTGAGCTCGCCATGGTCCCACTCAAGTACCCCGGGCTCGAGCCGTGGGAGATCTGGCTGTCGGAGGCTCAGGAACGAATGGTCATCGCCGTGCCCCCAGCATCGATCGACGCCATCGAGCAGCGCTGTGCACGCCATGGTGTCGAGGTGACCGATATCGGTGTGTTCACCGGCGACGGTCGACTCGTCGTCCGCCACGATGGCCATCCGGTCGTCGACCTTGACACCGGCTTCCTCCACGATGGCCGGCCTCGGCGGCACATGGCGGCCGAGATTCGCCGACCCGAGCGGACCCCTACGGGTCGGCCGGCAGTTGCCATCGTCCCGACGTTGCTCGCACTTCTCGCCCACCCGAACATCAACAGCCGAGAACGACTCCTGCGTCGATACGACCACGAGATCGGCGGTGCGACGCTTGGACGACCCATCATCGGCGTCGAACGCGATGCCCCCGGCGATGCTGCACTGCTCGCCGGGCCGCTCGAGGCGTCGGGGATCGCCATCGGCATCGGCGCCAATCCGTTCCACGGGCTGCACGACCCAGAGTGGATGGCCTGGTCAGTCGTCGATGAGGCGATTCGAAACGTCGTCGCTGTCGGCGCCGATCCCAACAAGATCGCATTGCTCGACAACTTCTCATTCGGCGACCCGCGTCGGCCGGTCACGATGGGTGATCTCATCGCGTCGGTCGATGGCTGCACACGAGCCGCGGTTGCGTTCGGAGCCCCGTTCGTATCAGGCAAGGATTCGCTGAACAACGAATACACCGGGCCCGACGGCGAGCGACATGCCGTGCCACCGACGCTCGTCATCACGGCAGTCGCCCACGTTCCCGACGTTGATCGCCGGACCACGCCGACGCTCACAACTCCCGGCAACCTGCTCGTCATGACAGGTACGACCGGCATACATTTCGCTGGGAGCCACCTCGACGAAGTCGTTGATTCCGCTGATGTCGCCACCGGGTCGGTGCCCGAGCCCGATGCCGACGCACCTCGGCGTTATCGATCACTTCACCGTTGCATTCGGGCAGGCCTGATCAAAGCGTGTCACGACATTGCCGAAGGTGGTCTCGCCGTGGCGGTGGCCGAGATGTGCATTGCCGGTCGACTCGGTGTGGCGCTGACCGACCTCGGCCATCAGGACACGACCACCGCCTTGTTCAGCGAGTCATGCGGTCGCCACGTGATCGAACTCTCCCCTGCTGACCTCGACCATGTCCGCGCCGAAATTGGTTCGTTGACCGTGCTCGGCACCGTCAGCGACGACGACACGATGACGTTCCCCGATGGCACGACGATCGCCGTGGCCGACCTTGTCGCCGCTCACACCGGTCGTCACAAGGCAGCACCATGAGAAGACCTTGCGCTGTCGTCATCGCTGGACCCGGAACCAACCGCGATCCCGACACCGAAGCCGCACTCGAACTGGCCGGATCCGAGCCACGCACCTGTCTTGTCGGCGACCTCACCGCTGACCCCGCCTTGCTGTCCTCAGCGACGATCGCGGTCGTAGCTGGCGGCTTCAGCTACGGCGATGCACTCGGCGCTGGACGACTTCTCGCCCTCGATCTCGAGATCGCACTCGGGGAGCATCTTGCTGTGTTCGTCGAGCGAGGCGGTCTACTCCTCGGCATCTGCAACGGCTTTCAAGTGCTCACCCGTGCGGGACTCCTTCCCGGATCCCTGACGCACAACGATGGGGGGCACTTCATCTGCGACTGGGTCGAACTCGCACCGACCACCAATTCGGTGAGTATCTGGACGGCCGGCATTACCGACGTCATTCACGCACCGATCGCCCACGGCGAGGGTCGATGGGTCCATCCCGATCCCCAGGCGATTGCCGCTGGCGGTCAGGTGGCGCTGCGCTACCACGGATGTAATCCAAACGGTTCGGTCGACGACGTCGCCGGGGTCTGTGATGCCACCGGCCGTGTGTTGGGGCTCATGCCGCACCCGGAGAATCACATCGTCGACCGCCAGCATCCGAACGCTGGCCGTATCGAGCCAATGACCCATCTCGGGCTCAGGCTCTTTCAGAACGCTGTGGAGTACGCCCGTGGTTGACGCCTTCACCGAACTCGATCTGCCACTCGCCGATCGCCGCGAGGGAAAGGTACGAATCTCGTGGACCCTGCCACGAGACGAAGCCGGTGAGCGTCGACTCTTCGTCACCACCGATCGTCTCAGCGCCTTCGATCGAGTGCTCGCCGGCGTGCCGTACAAAGGTCAGGTGCTCAACCAACTGTCGGCCTGGTGGTTCGAACGCACTCAAGACATCGTCGCCAACCATGCGCTCGGCGCACCTGACCCAAATGCGCTGGTGGCCCGATGCGCGAAACCGCTGCCCGTTGAGGTGGTGGTCCGCGGTCGGATCACCGGCGTCACCGACACGTCGCTCTGGGGCATGTACTCGACTGGGGAGCGGGTGCTCTATGGGCATCGCTTCCCCGACGGGCTCCAGAAGAACACGCCACTTCCAAAACCGATCGTCACGCCCACCACCAAAGCCGAAGCCGGTGGACACGACGAACCGATCACCGTGGCCGAGGTCACCGAACGCAACCTCGTCGAGCCTGCGCTCTGGTCCCAGGTGACCGAGGTGGCGCTTGCGCTGTTCCAACGCGGTGTCGAGATCGGCGACGACGCCGGCCTGATCCTCGCCGACACCAAGTACGAGTTCGGACTCTCCCCCGATGGCGATCTGCTCCTCATCGACGAGGTCCACACCCCCGACTCGTCGCGGTGGTGGGTCGCAGAGACCCTCGAAGGTCGACTCGCAGCTGGTGAGGAGCCGGAGAGCCTCGACAAAGAAGTGGTGCGCCGCGCCTACGCCGAACTCGGCTACACCGGCCATGGCCCGACACCAAAGCTCGACGAATCGGTGTGGACCCAGACATCAGATCGCTACATCGACGCGTACGAGCGCATCACCGGAGACCCGTTCGTTGCGGGAAACCAACCGGTAGCGCCCCGACTCATCCAACGACTCAGGGAGGCCGCACTGCTGTGAGCCAAACCACACACGGCCAGATCATCGACGATGACCAGCCACACGATGAATGCGGCGTTCTGGGAATCTCAACCCCCCACGGCGACGGTGTCGCCCAGATGACGTTCTTCGGTCTGTTCGCCCTCCAGCACCGGGGACAAGAGGCCGCTGGAATCGCAGTCAGTGATGGTCAGCGGGCACGTCTCCACAAAGACGAGGGCCTCGTCGCCAATGTGTTCACCTCCGACACTCTCGCCCCGCTGGTCGGCTACCACGCCATCGGGCATACGCGGTACTCGACCACGGGATCGAATGCCCAGCGCAACATCCAGCCGTTCCTGGTCGAAACGATGCACGGACCGCTCGCCGTTGCCCACAACGGGAATCTCACCAACGCTGCTGATCTCCGTCGCGAGCTGCTCACCCGGGGATTCGGCCTCACCGCTACGAGCGATACCGAAGTGATGGCGCTCATGCTCGCCGCATCGGGTGGATCGACATGGGAGGAACGCCTCGAACGTACCGCTCCGGCGTGGAAGGGGGCTTTCTCGATGGTGATCCTCGCCGCTGATCGGGTGCTGGCACTCCGTGACCCATGGGGATTCAGGCCGCTGTCCGTCGGCAGGCTCCCTCACGGCGGACACGCAGTGGCGAGTGAGACCTGTGCTCTCAGCACTCTTGGCTGTGCCGAGATCACCGAGGTCGCCCCGGGCGAACTCATCTCGCTCCACGGCGATGAGATCACCCGGGTACAGGCGCTCGCGCCGGCGGCGACCGGCGCCCGATGCACCTTTGAATTCGTCTACTTCTCGCGCCCCGACTCCGAGTGGGATGGACGCAGCGTTCATCACGTTCGGCAGCGACTCGGGGCAGAACTGGCCGTCGAGTCGTCGGTGGATGCCGATGTGGTCGTCCCAGTGCCCGACTCGTCAATACCCGCCGCCATCGGCTTCTCCGCAGCCACCGGAATCCCTTTCAACGATGGCCTCATCAAGAACCGATACATCGGCCGTACTTTCATCGAGCCGACCCAGGACCTGCGCGATCGAGGTGTCGCCCTCAAGTTCAACGCGCTCGCGGAGAACCTTGCGGGACGTCGCGTCGTCATGATCGACGACTCACTCGTGAGAGGCACCACCGCTGGCCCCCTCGTCCGCCTGCTTCGCGAGGCCGGGGCCACGGAGGTGCATCTGCGCATCACCTGTCCGCCCATCACGCACGCCTGTCACTTCGGCGTTGACATGGGGCACGACGGCGACTTGTTGGCGTCTCGCGCCACTGTTGACGAAATGCGGGCCCACATCGGTGCAGACAGCCTGCACTTCCTGTCGCTCGAGGGCATGGCCAGGGCGATCGGTTCAGACCGCGACTACTGCACCGGCTGCTTCACGGGCGAGTATCCCGTGCCGGTTGCGATCGGACAGGCGAAACTCTCCTTTGAGGGGGTGCTCGCCTGATGCGAGTGCTCGTCATCGGATCCGGTGGGCGCGAACAAGCCATCGCTTGGGTCTGCCGACAGCACGGCCACACCGTCGAGATCCACGCCAACCCCGACGACTCACTCATCACTGCTCACGACCTCGTCGTCCCCGGACCGGAGGCCGCGCTCGTGGCTGGGATCGCCGATCGTTGCAGAGAGTTGCGCGTGCCGTGCTTCGGTCCGACAGCGGCCAACGCTCGACTCGAATCCTCGAAGGCTTTCGCAAGGGAACTCGCCACACAGCTCGGGATCCCCGGCCCTACTTGGGCACGGTTCGACCACGGACGTGTCGACGAAGCGCTCGAATGGTGGCGTCAGTTCGGGCGATCGGTGGTGGTCAAACACGACGGTCTGGCTGGAGGCAAGGGAGTCAGCGTTCCCGATTCCGATGACGCCACCATCAGCGCCATCAGAGCCGCAGCGAGTCTCGGCCCATTCGTGCTCGAGGAGCGCATGTCTGGGCCGGAGTGCTCACTCCTCGCCGTGTGCGATGGCGTCACCGCTCGCTCGCTGCCGCTCGCCCAAGATCACAAGCGCATCGGCGAAGGTGATACCGGACCCAACACCGGCGGGATGGGTGCTTTTGCACCAGCACCCGTCCCGTACTCGGCGTCCGAGTTGCTCACGACATTCATCGATCCGGTTATCGAGTATCTCCACACGTCCGGCAGCCCGTACATCGGAGTGCTCTACGCCGGACTGATGCTGACACCCGATGGACCACGTCTCGTCGAGTACAACTGCCGCTTCGGCGATCCCGAGACCCAAGCCGTGTTGCCCCTCGTCGACACCGATCTCGCGGCGCTGATGCTCGGCGCTGCGACCGGAGGCCTGGCCGAATCGGACCTCCGTGAGATCCCGACTATCGATGGAGCGGCATGTACGGTCGTCGCCGCAGCGGCCGGCTACCCGGGACCACCCGAACTCGGCGCACGGATTCTCGCAACGACCTTCGCTGAGGTGACCA
>JAQCGT010000063.1 GCA_027730505.1 Actinomycetota bacterium
GAGGTTCGTTCAGCGACCGGATTCGAGTCGTCGACGGGAACGAGCGTCGTCAACATGGGCATTGTCGATGGCACCGCTGAGATCGGCATCGATGGCATCGCGCTCCTCGACGACCGGGCAACCGAATTCGGCCTGACTGTCGGCGACACGGTCACAGCCGAGTTCGAGGACGGGTTCACAACCACGCTCACCGTGCGAGGCATCTACGACGATGCCGCCGTGGTCGAATCCGACTGGCTGCTCGACCGGGCGCTCACTCGCGAGCATGCGATCGCTGACGATGTCGCCTTCATCGGTCTCACGTATGCGCCTGACGCCGACCCGGCCGCAACTCGCACCGTGGTCGAGGACATCACCAGTGCCTTCCCGCAACTCAGCGTGCAGGACAACACCGAGTTCAAAGAGGAAGCCGAGGGCCAGATCGCCCAATTGCAGATTGTCATCAACGGTCTTCTCGTGCTCTGTCTCGTCGTTGCCTTCTTCGGCATCGTCAACACGATGGCGCTCGCCGTCCTCGAGCGCACCCGGGAGATCGGCCTGTTGCGAGCCGTTGGCATGACCCGTCGACAGTTGCAGTCGAGCGTGCGCTGGGAGGCTGCGATCATCAGCCTGTTCGGTGCGCTACTCGGGGTAGCGCTCGGTCTGCTTCTCGGTGCCGCGGCGGTGATCGCCATCCCAGACAGCTTTGTTCGAACCATTGGGATCCCGTGGGGTCAACTCGTTGCGTACATCGTGCTCGGAGGCATCCTCGGCGTGATCGCTGCCTGGTTCCCGGCTCGTCGTGCTGCACGCCTCGACGTACTCGACGCAATTTCGACTGAGTGATGCCATGGCGATCGCACCGAATGACCTGACCCCGGAGATGCTGATGTTCCTCGGTGAACGGCATCTCGGATTTCTGATCACCCAGCGTGCCGATGGATCACCCCATGCAGTGCCGGTCGGCTTCGCCTTCGATGCCGAACGGAGCATCGTTCGGATCATCTCCGCCGACAACTCACAGAAGGTCCGCAATGCCGAACGAGGCGGACGCGCCGTGGTCAGCCAGGTAGATGGCGGACGTTGGTTGAGCCTCGAGGGATCACCGACGGTCAAACGTGACGAGGTCTCGGTGGCGGCAGCCGAGCGGGCATACGCCGAGCGCTACCAGGAGCCTCGGCCCCGCAATGACCGAGTGGCGATTGAGATCAGCGTCGATCGGGTGCTCGGACGCGCCTAACCGATCGCTGGCCGCTCAGAGATCGTCTCGAGCCGATGCACCAGCAGGTGGCGTGTCATCGAGCAGTCGACGATCCATGCGCGTCTGGCACTCGGGACACCAGTAGACGAGACGGCTGTCTCGCTTGGCCCGGGCGACGTCAACGGTTCCACCGCATCGTGAACACATCTGGCCGTTGCGCCCGTAGACCTCGAGCGGAAGCACATCACGTCCGTACGGGGTGGGGACCGCCGCTGCGAGATGAGAGCGCAAGACCCGTGCCGCGGTGTTCACCAACATGATCACATCGCTGCGGGCGAGATCACCGATATGCGCCCACGGGCTCAGACGATTGGCCCACATCACCTCGGCTGCAAACACATTGCCGAGACCACGCAACGCTCGTGGGTCGAGCAACACATCTCGCACCCGGGCCAGCGGATTCGGGTACGCCAGCAACTCCTCGACGATCAGATCGAGTTCCGCATCGTGGTCTGAGATGTCGGGACCAACCCGGCCACGTGATGGGTGCCGATCGATGGGCACCGTTCTGAACGTCTCGACTTCAGCGGCGTTGAAGCACACCGCCACCCAGTCATCGGCTTCGAGCAGTGCGTTGACCTCGCGCTGGGGCCGACGCCACCGGTCGCCGTGCCGATAGAGGTGCCAGGTGCCAGAGCGACGCAGCGAGGTATGCAACACCAAGCCGTCGTCCCAGTACAGATCGAGATCACGCCCACGACAGTCGATGCGTTCGACCACGCGTCCAACCTGTGGGGCCGGGCCAGCCAACCGTGGAGACTCGAAACGAAGTGTTTGGCGTCCGACGAGCGCAGTGCGCATCGCGCTAGCGGTGCGACGGATCTCAGGCGCTTCGAGCACGAGATGAATCGTAGGTGCGCGCCGCGCCTTGGTGGTGGACTCGCGCGCCCGCGATGTCAGGGCAGTTGCCCGACATGCGCAAGCGCAAGTCTGATGAGCCGATCGTGGCCACTCGTCATCTGCTGACGCACCGCTGGCGACACGGCTTCTTCGGGGCTGAACCATGCCAGGTCGAGCGCCTGCTGGGTGGGCTGGCAGTCACCATCGACAGGCACCACGAAGGCGAGGCTCACAGCGTGCTGACGAGGGTCGTAGAACCCGCTTCGATCGGGATCGGGGAAGTACTCGACGAGGGTGAACGGCGACGGGTCGACGGGGATTCGCGGCAGTGCGACTGGTCCGAGGTCTTTTTCACAGTGCCTCAAGAGCGCATCGCGAACTCGCTCACCGAACAGCACTCGCCCGCTCACCACCATGCGAGAGATCGAGCCGTCGGGCGCCACCCGCAACAACATGCCGACTTCGGTGACATTGCCGTGGCCGTCGACACGAACCGGAACCGCATCGACGTAGACGATCGGTAACCGGGCGCGGGCCGATTCCATGTCGGCCGGCGACAGCCAGGATGTATCGGTTGCAGTGTTTTCGGAGATGTCGATCTCGCTCACTCGGTCATTGTCCCAGATCGACCAGTGGTCGGTGGGGCATCGAACGCACCACAATGTCGTCATGACCGGTTCGCTGCGCCTCGGGAATCGTGCATGGACCGATCTCTCGCCCTCGGTGACCGTGCTCATTCCCATCGGGTCGTGTGAACAGCACGGACCGCATCTCCCGGTCGACACCGACACCCGCATCGCCGAGGCGGTGTCCGATGGTGCCGCCCGCCGCCTTGCTGACGTGATTGTCGCCCCGGCGATCGCATACGGCGCAAGCGGTGAACACGCCGGCTTCGCCGGAACGCTGTCATTTGGCACGGCTACAACCCGCGACTTGCTGATCGAACTTGGTCGCTCCGGTGACTGGGCTGCGCGCCTCGTCTTCGTCAACGGCCACGGCGGCAACCACGAGGCGGTTCGCGCCGCCGTGGACGTCTTGCGCTCAGAGGGGCGTCATGTCCTCGACTGGTGGCCGACAGGCGAACCCGGAGATCTCCACGCTGGCCGGATCGAGACGTCGGTGATGCTGCACCTCGCCCCCGATCTCATCGGCCCGATTCCGGCACCCGTCGAACCCCCTCCCTTCACTGCCCTCATCACCGACGGGGTCATGGCCCACTCGTCGAGTGGCGTACTCGGCGACCCGACCGGTGCCAGCGCGGCCGAAGGCGCCCGAATTCTCGCAGCGTGGATCGACGACCTCACGAGCGCCGTTGAGAGTGGATCGTCGTGAGGTATCGCGTCGACGCTGAGACGCGCATCGATGGGCATCAGATTGTCGGAGGTTCTCCCCCGAGCGTGTTGAAGGTCTCCGAGGCGGGCCGACATACCCTCGATCGGATCATCGCCGGCGACGACGTCGAACCGGGACAACTCCTCGACCGACTCGTCGATCTCGGCATCGTGCACCCCGCTGTGGACCCAGCACCGCTCGTCGATTCATCGGGTCGCCCCCGAATCAGTGTGGTGACCCCCACCTTGGGTGAACCCGCACATCGGCAGCGCCACGGACTTGACCCCCAGCAGGTCATCATCGTCGACGACGGATCGGCACCACCGGTTGAGGGAGCGACGATTCGTTCCGAGCACAATCTGGGTCCAGCAGCGGCTCGTAACCGTGGCATCGAGATGGTGACGACTGAGTTCTGCGCCTTCGTCGATGCTGATGTTGACACTCGCCGTGACGGCGGTGACAGCGGTCGTTGGCTCGAGTCTCTGCTCGCCCATTTCGACGATCCTCGAGTTGCTGCTGTCGCCCCAAGAATTCGGAGTCGTCCTGGGCCCGGGCTGCGTGCTCGATATGACCATCGACATGGGGCGCTCGACCTTGGCGACCGAGAGGGACCGGTGAGGCCCGGGACCCGAGTCGCGTACGTCCCGTCGGCCGTGCTCGTATGTCGCACCGACGCAGTCCGTGACATCGGTGGCTTCGATGAAACGCTGCGAACCGGCGAGGACGTCGATCTGATCTGGCGACTCGTGGCCGCTGGCCATCGTGTTCGCTATGACCCATCGGTTGAAGTGCTTCACGAACCGCGCGCCACGTGGCGGGCATGGATCGAACAACGCATCGGATACGGCGAATCAACCGCGCCGCTCGAGAAGCGGCATCCGGGTCGACTCGCCCCGCTCGTCACGTCACCGTGGAGCGCGGCTGCGATCGCCGCGGTGATCGTCCCTCGCCGATGGTGGCGAGGGCTGCCACTGTCAACGACGATCATGGCTGTTGCGTCGCTCAGATTGCGGCGACGTGTGCATGAACTCGATCTCACTGCATCAGCGCGGGTCGTCTCCGTCGGCACCATGCGAACCGCCGAGGCCCTCACCAAAGCGACCCGCCGTGCCTGGTGGCCGGTCGTCATTGCGCTGTGCTGGTTGCGGCCGATACGACGCCTCGCCGTCATCTCAGCGATCGCCGCCCGATCGCCGATCGCCGTCGTCGACGATGTGGCACATGGTCTCGGCGTCTGGCGAGGGATGCTCCGCGAACGCTCTCTGGCGGCAATTATCCCGAGGCTGGTGACCGGCCGACCCGAACGCGCCACCACCAGCACCTACCATTCGCGCTCATGACCGTCCGCCTGACCGTTGACCGCGCGCGATGGCTCAAACACGTCACCAGCACCCTCGACGCCATCAATCGCCATGCAGAGGCGGTCCCGGTGGTGAAGGGCAATGGATACGGATTCGGGCGAGCCCGGCTCGCGGGCATCGCCGCAGACCTCGCCGATCGCATCTGCGTCGGAACCATCCACGAGCTGAACGAACTGCCCACCGGTGTGGAGCCGATCGTGCTCACACCGACCCTGGTCGAACCTCCCACCGAGCGTGTGATCCTGACCGTCGCTAACGCCGATCACATCCGTGTGTTGGCCGGCAGACCGCGTCGGGTACTGGTGAAGCTCGCATCCCGGATGCATCGCTACGGCGGCGATGTGAGGCTCATCGATGAGGCCACTGCTGCCGGTCTCGACGTTGTCGGGGTCTCGATACACCCACCGCTCGCCGGTAGCGATCAAGAACACATTGACCAGATTCTCACTCACCTCCCACACCTCGATCCCCGACTCGACGTGTGGATCAGCCACGTGGGTCCGGAGGCGATCGCCACGTTGCCCGACGATCGATCGTGGCGAGTTCGGGTCGGCACCGCCTTGTGGCACGGTGAACGATCAGCGCTCCATCTCTCGGCCCAGGTGCTCGACGTTCGGACAGTGAGTGCTGGAGACAACGCCGGCTACCGCCAGGTTCCAGTTCCCGTCGATGGCAACCTGGTGATGGTTGGGGCTGGCACCGCCAATGGTGTCCATCCTCTCGATGACGGACGCAGCCCGTTCCACCATCGGCGAACACGACTCGACCTGCTCGAGGCTCCGCACATGCACACATCGATGCTCATCTGTCCCGCCGAGATCCCTCCGCCCGCCATCGGCGACTGGCTCGATCTTCAGCGACCACTGACGTGGACCATGATCGACGAGATCGACTGGGTCTGAGTCAGACCCCGACCACTCGGCGCATGTGACGGATTCCCACAGCTCCGGCGCCGATGAGCGGGCCACGATCGGCGAGACGAGTCTGCGTGATGCGCGGGGGCGGTCCGCTGCCGATCTGGGCCATCGCATCGAGTTCAAGTTGTGCGGCGTTGAAGAATGTCGCACCGAATCCGAGCGCCACTCCCCCGCCCACCACCACGAGGTCGAGATCCAAGGTGTTGCAGATCATCGCTGCACCGCGACCGACCAGTCGGCCGGTGCGCTGCATGATCTCGTAGGTTGGTTCGGTCGGTGAACGACCGGTGATCGCCTCGATGGCGGTGCCCGATGCCTCGGCTTCAAGACATCCGCGTGCACCGCAGCCGCAGCGACGCCCGCCGGGCTCGACGATGAGATGCCCGATGTGGCCGGCGTTTCCGCTGTCGCCGTCCAGCAGATCACCGTCTACGAAGATCCCTCCACCCACTCCAGTCGACACGGTCATCGCGCAGAAGTTGCGCACACCGCGCGCCGCTCCCAGCCACCCTTCGGCGAGGGCGAGTGCCTTCGCGTCGAGGTCGCCGTAGACGGGCAGCCCAGTCAATTCAATGAGGAAGCGGCGAAGCGGGAAGCGATTCCACGATGGGATGTTCACCGGTGACACCGTTTCGCAGTTGCGTTCAATCGGTCCGGCGCTGCCGATACCGATGGCCAGCACCTCGACCCGGTGGTGTTCTCGCGCCCGTTCGAGTTGCTCGGTGACGATGCCGGCGAGCGCGGCGAAGTGCGACTGCGGCCCAACGTCAGGGTCAACCGGCACACGGGCACGGTCGATGAGGTCACCTCGCAGCGTCACGAGTCCGGCCTCGAACTTCGTGCCGCCGATGTCGACGGCACAGATCACCTCGCGTCGGTCCTCGAGCGTCACGGGCGGCACGCTAGCGATCCGGTCATGCGATGGACGGTGCGCCCCCACGGGCGAACACCGATGGGAGACCTCCGGTGTGGATGAACACGATGTGGTCACGCGGGCCCCATTCACCTGACTCCGCACGTCCGATCAGGCCCGACAGGCCTTTGCCCGAGTAGACACGGTCGAGGACCCAACCACCCGAGCGGGCCGCCCAGCGGATCGCATCGTCGGCTTCCGGCGTTGGAACCGCATAGTCGATTCCCATCCAGCGTGCATCGACGACGACATCAGCTTCATCGACGTGCACGTCAGACGCCCCGATCAATGCGAGTGCATCTCTCGCCAACGCAGCGACATCGGGCCGGCCCATGTTGACGCCCTTGGCGACACCGATACCGATCACATCCGGCACCCCGATTCCGGCCGCACGTAACAGCGCACGACCGGCGACAAGACCAGCGTGGGTGCCGCCGCTCGAAGTGGTGTGCACCACTGCCTTCGGCTGGACTCCCATCGCATCGCACTGTTCAACCAGTTCAACCATCGCGCGCGCGTACCCAAGCGCCCCGACCGCGGTCGACCCACCGATTGGGATCGAATACGGCGAGAGGCCTTCCGCTTCGAGCTGGTCCGCGACGGATTCTCTGGCGATTTCGAGTTCGCCCCAATGGCTGTGATCGGCGCCAGTGAAATGCATCTGGGCCCCGAAGAGTTCTGAGAGCACCTGGTTGCCTTCGGTTACCTCTGGCGATTCACCGGAGAGCACGAGATGCACCTCAAGCCCGAGAACTGCGCCGGCGGCCGCCGTCATGCGACAGTGATTCGACTGAGCTGCACCGACGGTCACGAGAGCCTTCGCTCCATGGGCGATGGCATCGGCGCACAGGTATTCGAGTTTGCGGGCCTTATTGCCCCCGCCACCGAGACCGGTGAGGTCATCTCGCTTGACCCACAGCCGAGCCCCACCGGGCAGCACCGGACCGTGCTCCACCGGTGTCGGACCTGGCACGAACCGCTGTCTCGGGAGCGCGTCGAGCAGATCGATACACGAGCGTCCCTCTGAGCCGTCCATGGCCGCATGCTAGGCAGCCGGCGTACCCTTGATGTTTCGACGTGAAGACCGACTGGAATCCTCTGCTGCGCGATCAGTTCGCCGAGCCGTACTGGGACGCGCTGACGGCATTCGTGGCTGCTGAACGTGCCACCCACGCCGTGTATCCCCCGGCCGATGAAGTCTTCGCTGCTCTGCACCTCACGTCGTACTCGAACACTCGGGTCGTGATCCTCGGTCAGGATCCGTATCACGGTGCCGGCCAAGCCCACGGCCTGTGCTTCTCGGTGCGCCGTGGCATGAGGGTCCCGCCCTCGCTCGTGAACATCCATCGCGAACTGCACGACGACCTCGGCATCGCGATTCCGGACCACGGCAACCTCGAGTCGTGGGCACACAACGGGGTGCTGTTGCTCAACACCACGCTCACCGTTCGCCACGGCGATGCGGGTTCGCACCAGGGTCACGGGTGGGAACGATTCACCGACCGGGTGATCGAGGTCATTGCAGCAAAGCCGGAGCGGGTGGTGTTCATCCTGTGGGGTGCCGCTGCTCGTCGCAAACGGTTGATGATCGACACCGATCGCCACGTGATCATCGAGTCCGCGCACCCGTCACCGCTCTCGGCTCGAAACGGATTCTTTGGATCTCGCCCGTTCTCTGGCGCCAACGATGCGCTCGTTGAGGCCGGCCTGGATCCGGTGGTGTGGTCGTTGTGATACCGCATTGGTCCGAGTGGCCAGGGATGCGCGCAGCTCGCCACATCGCACCGGTCGATGTGGCCGTGCGGGCGGCGATCGGGTTCGCCCGGCATCGATCCGGCCGCAATGCCGCGCTCCTCGCCTACTACGGCTTCCTCGCCTTGTTCCCGATGCTGTTGTTGTCGACAGCGATCCTTGGCTTCGTACTCCAGGGCCGCCCCGGGCTGCAGGAATCGATCGTCGACTCGGCGATCGCCCAGATACCCGTACTCGGCCGCCAGATACTCGACCAGTCGGGCAACCTCGAGGGCAGCATCGCTGCCCTCCTCATCGGTGTCCTCGGCGCTCTCTGGGGGACCACCCGAGCCTTCGCCGGGCTTCAAGACGCCCTGGATGACATCTGGGAGGTCGAACCGGAGCACCGTCCGAATCCTGTGGTTCGGCGTGTGCATTCGCTCGTCGGGATGCTGGCAATCGGAGGCGGGCAAATTGCGACTGTGACGATCACTGCCATCTCGTCGCTCCCGGTGATTCCCGATGCGGGCCAGATTCTGATCGTCATCGGCGCAGCGGCGGTCAACACCATGGTTGTGGGCACGATGCTGCGGTATCTGACCGCAGCCGATGCGACATGGCCGATGGTGTGGCGCGGCGCCGTGCTCGCCGGGGTCGCGTACACCGTGCTGCAGTTGATCGGCACCACCGTCGTGGCTCGCCTCTTGGCCGGAGCCCAAGGTGTCTACGGCGCGTTCGCCTCAGTGCTGGCCGTCACCGGATGGTTGAGCATCCACGCCTCGATCAGCCTTTTCGCCGCTGAGGTGAATGCCGTACTCGCCTCAGACGTCGAAACTCGCGACGACCGACGTGTCGCCAGCGGACCGACCGAGGTGGAGGACGTGTCGTCCTGACACGAGTTGCCAACCGCCGTCGATCCACGATGACCAGCGACGCGGACCGATCGTGATGTTGACCACCGTCTCGGCATCGGCGTCGAGTTCGACTTTGGCGAATCCGACAAGACGGAACTCCTCGCCCATCTCAGAGTGGTCACCCTCGTACGAGGCGTACACCTGAGCCACATGGACGCCGCGCCGATCACCGACATTCCTGATCCGGGCGCTCACGGTCACCCCCTCTGCGGGGACACCTGACGTGGCCACATCCGACACGTCGAAGTCGGTGTACGACAGGCCGTGGCCAAACCAGAACAACGGCTCAGTCCCGCTCGACCGATACCAGCGGTGACCGATCTCACGGCCCTCCCCGTACACGGCCCGACCGCCAGTTCCCGGGTAGTACGGCGCTGCCGGCGTGGAATCGAGCGACGCGGGGAAGGTCAATGGCAGTCGACCACCAGGATCCACCTCGCCGTGGATGACATCGGCCAGCGACTCGCCGAGCGCGCCGCCGGGGAACCAGATCTGCATCACGGCCGCAACGGAATCACGCCATGGCATTGCCACCGGCGAGCCTGCGTTCACGACGACGACCGTGTGCGGATTCACAGCGGAGACCGCCTCGATGAGTTCGTTCTGTCGACCCGGAAGGTCGATGGTGATGCGGTCGACGCTTTCGGTCTCCCAATCGTCGTCGGTGCCGACGATGCACAACACCCGATCAGCGCTTGCTGCGACTCGCACCGCTTCCGCGACCGGGTCGTCTCCGGAGGGTGGACGAAACCCGACCGATACCGCCCGAATTCCCGGGTGGTCATCGAGCAGATACCGCACCTCGATGTTCACTGCGCGCCCTGCGTCGAGGTGCACCGAACCGAACCGCTCGGGCGAGCCGTAGTCGAAGAACGACCCGCCGCGATCGTCTGCTGCGATCTCGAGCACGACGTCGTCGTCGACCAGCACGATGCAGGCACCGACTGATCGAGTTCCCACCGTCCATTCACCGGTCGTGTCCGGCTCGAAGCGCGTCCGCATCGTTGCTGCGAACCGACGGCTCAAGCCGTCGGCCGGCGCCTCCTGCCAGAACGCCACCGTTCGACGGAGCCGATCGGTGTGCCGCATCCCGTGCTCGTCGACGATTTCGAGTTCGACGTCGCCGTCGATCGGCGCGTGATATCGCTCGATCGAACAACCCTGTGTCCACGCCGCATCAACACCGCGTGCTCTCAACGTTGCGAGCACGGGTGTAACCCGATCGGGGCTGACTCGGGCGCTGCCACCGCCTTGAGGACGGCCGGAATCGGCATACGGACCGATCACTGCGACCGTGCCGGCTGCGTTTGGTGCCCACGGCAACTCGCGATCGCGATTCGTGAGCAGCACTGTCGACGCAACGGCGGCCCGGTGCTGTACCCCTCGCGTCTCATCGTCGACATCGGTGGTCTCCGTGCCGTCGCTCGACCCAGCACCCGTCCACTCGGCGAGCGCAGCGATCCGGGCGGCGGCCTCGTCGACCAACGACTCATCGACATCACCCGAGGCGACAGCGGCGAGCAACTTGTCGCCGCGGTGCAGGGTCGGACCCGGCATCTCGATGTCGAGGCCGGCGCGCATCGCCTCCACGGTCGAATGCAGGCCGAACCAATCGGAGACAACCACGCCGTCGAAACCCCACTCGCCGCGCAGCACCGTGCGCAGCAGCCATTCGTGATCAGCGCAAAACGTGCCGTTCAGACGGTTGTAGCCGGTCATGATCGAGCGCACCCCGGCGCCTACCGCCGCTTCGAAGGGCTGCAGGTACACCTCACGCAGTGTCCGTTCGTCGATTTCGCTCGAGATCGTCATGCGTTGGAACTCGGTGTCGTTGCCCACGAAGTGCTTCACGCAACACGCAATACCGAGCGACTGGACACCGGTGATGTAGGCCGTTGCCAACTCTGCGGTCAGATACGGGTCCTCGCTCATGCACTCGAAGTTGCGTCCGCCGACCGGCGTGCGATGCAGGTTGACCGTTGGAGCGAGAAGAACCTGCGCCGACTTCGATCGGGCTTCACGACCAAGCGCCTCCCCGACGGCGCGCACGACATCGGGGTCGAATGTGGCACCGAGCGCACTGCCACAGGGCATCGAGGCTGACCGCGGACCCGACCATGAGGTGCCGCGCACGCCGGCAGGGCCATCGGACATGCGGATCGCTGGTACACCGCCCGAGGCTGGCGTGTGCCAGGTGTCGGCACCAGCGAGCAGGGCGACGCGTTCAGCGAGTGTGGGTTCCATCTCGGTCATGCCTCCTCAGTCGTGATGGTCGCCGACCGCTCGAGACTCCGGTGCACCGGGCAGCGAGTAGCGATCTCGACGAGCCGAGCGCGCTGGGCGTCGTCAAGGTCACCCAGTAGCGAGATACGCCGCGTGAAGACATCTTCGCCATCGACACGGTCATGGTCGACGTCGACCGAGATCTGACCGACGGCCCAGCCTTTACGTTCGGCGTACATACGAACGGTCATCGAGGTGCATGATCCGAGTGCGGCGCACAACAAGTCATAGGGGTTCGGACCGTGATCGTCGCCGCCGAGGTCAGTCGGTTCGTCACTCTGGAATCGGTGGCGACCGACGGTGACGTCATTGGTGTAGGTGCCGGTGCCGGTCTCGGTGACCGTGACCCGAGGTGTGTGACTCACGTCGTTGACGGTACCAGCCTGCAATTCGCGGGCCAGTTGGTGCGATACTCACCGTCCGTGACCGCACCTGAGCTGTCTCCCAGCGCTCGTCCTCCGAAGTTCGTCCGACCGCTCGTCGACTTCCTCCATCGCGAGGCCAGCGCCGGCATCCTCCTCGTCATCGCGGCAGTGATCGCCATTGCCTGGGCCAACTCGCCATGGTCCGGAAGTTACGACAACATCTGGAACACGCACTTCGCAGTCGATCTCGGCGGACGGGTGCTCGAGTTGAGCCTGCGGGAGTGGGTGAACGATCTCGCCATGGTGCTGTTCTTCTTCGTGGCGGGCCTCGAGATCAAGCGCGAGCTCACACACGGCGAACTCCGCGATCCGCGTCAGGCCGCGCTGCCGATCATCGGAGCGTTCGGCGGGATGGTGGTCCCAGCGCTGATCTACGCGATCGTCAACGCCGGCGGTGATGGATCTCGCGGCTGGGGGATCCCGATGGCGACCGACATCGCAATCGTGATGGGCGTGGTTGCGATGCTCGGCACGCGAGCGCCGTCGTGGGCGAAGTTGTTCCTCCTCGCTCTCGCCATCGTCGATGACATCGGTGCGATCGTGGTGATCGCCATCTTCTATTCAGAAGGTGTGTCATTCGTGTGGCTTGCGGTTGCGGGTCTCGCCTTGGCTGTGGCGATTGTGATCCGTTCGAGGGTGCCCTGGATCGGCGCATATCTCGCTCTCGGCGCGATCTGTTGGTTCGCGTTGCATCAAGCGAGCATCCATCCGACGCTCGCCGGGGTGGCCTTTGGCTTGGCCTCGCCGGTGACGCCTACGAGGAGCCGGGTGCTCATCGACGAGTCCGCTATGCAGGACCAGTCAGGTTTCTCGGCTGCATGGGAGGTCAGCCGACAGGCGCGGGCAACGGTGTCGGTCGTCGAGTGGCTGCAGAATCGTCTGCATCCGTGGTCAGCATTCGTGGTGGTTCCCGTGTTCGCGCTTGCCAACGCCGGCGTGCACGTGGAGATCTCCGAACTCGGAGGCATGGTGTCGAATCCGGTCACCTGGGGCGTGATCCTCGGTCTCGTTGTCGGCAAGACCGTCGGCATTTCATTGGCGACACTCATCGCCGTGAAGTTGCGTATCGGACGGCTACCTCGTGGCGTGACCCCGCGATACGTGATCGGCGCGGCTGCGCTTGGTGGGATCGGTTTCACCGTCTCGCTGTTCGTGACCGAGTTGGCCTTCGGTGAGTCGATCCTCGGCGAGGATGCCCGGCTCGGCGTGCTTGTCGCCTCGATTCTCGCTGGTGTGATCGGCACGGCGCTGATGGTTCCGGGCCACGTGCCGACCGCCGATGACGACATGCTCGAGAGCTGACAGCAATGGGGGCGTACGAGGCTCACCTATTCGTGTACGGCACATTGTTGCCCGGCGATGTTCGCTGGCCGATCCTCGAACCCTT
>JAQCGT010000064.1 GCA_027730505.1 Actinomycetota bacterium
CTCCCCTCCCGACCCGGGAGCCGTCGCCGCGCTTGAACGGCTGCTCATGGATGACCCGGCAGGGGTGAGCGGTGACCCGCTGTCACAGCTCGCATCAACTGGTGGCCGCAACCTGGGTGACACGGCGCAGTGGACGACGGGACCTGATGTCGATCTTGCGACCCGGCGACTCGTCATCCAGGCGTTGCTCACTGACATCGATGATGTCGCCTCGATGCTGCCAGCGAGCGATCCGCGTCCCGTCGAATGGCGAGGCACGCTCATCGATCTCTACGAGAGCCGGGTCACGCTCGAACGATTCGAGATGGGTGTGGCGTCGGTGACCGACGCCATCGCCAGCGTGCGGTCCGCTGTTGTGCTGCCGTCATCGGGCACGTTCAACCTTACGGGCCGGGACTCGCCCTTGCCGTTGCAGATCGAGAACACCGGTGACACGACGCTGTCGGTGATGGTACGCATCGAGTCCGCCAAGCTCGAGGTGCCGCCCGAACCCGTGGCCGTCGTCCTCGAACCCGGACAGACAGTTGTTCGAGTGGATGTCGCAGCCCGAGCCAACGGCACATTCCCCGTGTTGGTCGAGGTGCTGTCACCGCTTGGTGTTCCGGTGATCGAGGCGACCACACTGACCGCCCGGGCCAACTCGGTGACCGGTCTCGGTCGTCTTGTTGCTCTCGGCCTCGTTCTGGTGTTGCTCAGTTGGTGGTACAGCCACCTTTCCAAACGCCACCGGGAGCGTCGCCTCGCCCAGCTCACCGGTTCGGTTGACGCCCACCCGGCAGCGTCTCGCTCTCTCGACACCTAGGATCGGCGGGGGGAGCGAACCGTCCCGCCGTGTCCGCATCGTCACCGACAGTGCCTGTGACCTCCCCGACGACTTGGTGGAGCGCCACGGAATCGGTGTCGTTCCTCTCAGCATCCGCTTCGGTGATGAGGAGTTGATCGATCGCGAGCAACTGTCTGTGGACGAATTCTGGCGGCGGTGTGCCGCCAGCGATGACCTTCCATCGACGGCTGCACCAGCGCCAGGACAGTTCGAGACCGTATTCCGGTCGATGGCAGCAGACGGGGCGACTGACATCGTGGTCGTGTCGCTGTCCGGAGCGCTCTCAGCCACCATTCAGAGCGCTGAGTTGGCGGCGCGCGAGGTGGCCGACGCCGTTCGCGTTCATGTGGTCGACTCCCGCAGTGTCACCCTCGGGCTCGGCACCATGGTGCTGGCCGCGGCGGAGGCCGCCGAGGCTGGTGACGACGCCGAGTCGATCGTCGCCGCCGTCACCGACATGGCAGCTCGAACCCGTGTCATCGGAGCACTCGACACACTTGAGAACCTCCGCAAGGGTGGCCGAATCGGAGGAGCAAAGGCCCTTCTGGCAACGGCGTTGTCGATCAAACCGATCATCGAGGTGATCGACGGTGTCGTCGAACAGGCAGGCAAGCAACGCACCCGGTCGCGCGCGCTCGCGTTCATCGTCGACCAGGTGGCTGCTGACGCCGACCGGGTGGAGGGTCTCGCTGTGTTGCACGCCGAGTGTCCCGACGTCGATGACTTCGTGGCGATGCTGCGTGCAGCTGCCCCACAGTTGGGGGACATCGTGGTCGGTCACATCGGTCCGGTGATCGGCACGCATGCGGGTATGGGCACCATCGGTGTTGCCTACCGGCGTCGCGCCTAGCCACGTGGATTGACCCGTTCGCGTCAGGTCCCGCAACTAGCGTGCGGGTCGATCATGTCCCCGACTGACCCTTCTTCGTTCGCCGATGGCCCCGTGCAGGCTCCGACCCTGCTTGCCGGTCGCTACCGGCTCGAGCGGCGCATCGGTCAGGGCGGAATGGCTGAAGTGTGGGTGGCGCTCGATGAGCAGCTCGATCGTCGTGTTGCCGTCAAGTGGCTGAAGCCGAATCTCGCCACCGATCCGGTTGTGGCTGAACGGTTCCGACGTGAGGCGATCGCTGTCGCCCAGTTGCACCACCCGAACATCGTCGCCGTTTATGACGTCGTCGCTCATGACGGCCGTCAGGCGGTCGTCATGCAGTTGGTCGAGGGTCGCAGCCTTCGTCAACTGCTCGACAGTCAGAAGCGGCTCGGGCCCGAGCTGACCATCCACATCGGAGCGTCGGTGTCGGCGGCGCTCGACGCTGCGCACCGTGCCGGCTTCGTGCATCGCGATGTGAAGCCGGGCAACATCCTGCTCACCGATGACGGTCGCGTGCTGCTCACCGACTTCGGTATCGCCAAGGGTCTCGACGGCGGCGACCGTGATCTCACAAGCGACAACGTCATGATGGGCACGGCGAAGTATCTGTCGCCTGAACAGGTGCGTGGCACGCGCCTCGATGGTCGAGCTGATCTCTATTCGCTGGCCCTCGTGTTGTACGAATGCCTCGCCGGCCGGGTGCCATTTCTCGGGCAGTCCGACGCCGACACGGCCTTGGCGCGCCTGCAACGTGATCCGACCGACCTTGCACACCTGCGGCCGACGTTGCCGATCGCCTTGGTCAATCTGATCCATCGCACCTTGGCGCGCAACCCCGTGCATCGCCCCGCCACCGGAGCCGATCTACGCAGCGAGCTGATGGCCGTTGACACAAGTCCGCCCCACATCGACGGCACCCCTGCCGAGCCGCCGCCGGTGCGCACCCGGCCGGTCCGTCCTGACGAGTCGGGACGATTGGGGAGGGCGCCGGTCACGCCAACCGTGCCAGTTTCACCGAGTGGCACATCGACGATTCCCGGCCAGCCGGTTGCCGTACCTGAACAGCCACCTGAGCTCTTCAACGCTGACGATCACACAGGCGTCGTCGAAAGCCGACGTTTCGGAGGGCCTCCAGTCGCTGTGGCCTCAGCAGTGGTGCTGCTCGCCGTTCTGCTCACGGCGATCTTGGTCTGGAATCGCAACGACACCGGCTCCGACCAGGTCAGCCCCCTCCCGGAGATGACCGTCGCCACCGCGACGGTGCCCGATGCAAACACCCCGTTGGTGCTGCCCGATTCCGAGGCCGACTTCAGCGAGGCCGAACAACCTGAGTCCCCGCTGGGTGGCGTAAGCGCCTCGGCCTGGGACCCATTCGGTGACAATGGCTCGGAGAACAACGCACAAGCAGCTCTGGCGCTTGCCGACGGGAGTCGTGACACTGCGTGGTCGACCGAGTGCTACTCAGATCAGTACATGGGCGCCAAGAACGGTGTCGGCCTGATCGTCGCGCTGCCTGGACTCTCGGCTGGAACGATCGAGTTTGAGAGCCTCAATGCCCCGTTCCAGGTCGATGTGCTCACCACTGATGCGGCCACCCCGCCGCTTTCGTTCGACGTGTGGCGGCAGACCGGCCCGACCGCATTTGACGTCGAACCGGGTCTCGTCACCGTGCCTGTCACCACCCCCTCCACTCACGTGCTCGTATGGCTGCGCGAACTCGGACCCGACGATGCGTGTTCGTCGACGAACCCCTATCGGGGTCGGATCGGTGAGATCCGTTGGTCCGCCGCCAGCTGAGCGACGCTGAGCGCCTCGATGCAGCCCGTTCAGGGGACCGCAACGCATTGGGTGACCTGCTCACCGAGCACTATGACAATGTGTTCGCGGTTTGCCTGCGAATGATGCGCGATCGCGCGGCCGCTGAAGACTGCGCTCAGGAGGCGATGATCCGCATTGCGCGGGGTCTCGGCGGGTTCGACGGGCGGTCCGCGTTGTCCACGTGGTGTCACCGGGTCGCCGTGACGACATCACTCGACGCGATTCGTCGAGAGCGTCGCCGCCCGCTCACCGTCACGACCAACCAGGACGGACAACCCCCGGTCGACCCGGTGGATGCGTCGGCCGAGGCCGCCATCACCGCCACCGCCGAGGGCGGCGAACTACGCCAAATGGTCGCCGCCGCCCTGGCTGCAATGCCGGGCGAGTTCGCCCGGGCGGTGGTGATGCGAGATGTGGCGGATCTCGACTATGCCGAGATCGCCGAGATCGAACGGGTGGCGATCGGAACGGTCAAGTCTCGCATCTCTCGGGGTCGCTCGATGCTGAACGATCTGCTTGGTGGGAACCGAACCGGGGTCGATGGGCGTCCAACACACATGGGATCCTCGGACGGTCCCTCATGAGTGATGCGATGGAACCGAACGACGGCATGAACGATGACCGCAATGAGACAGAGAACGGGGTGATCGAACTCGACCCCCGCCTCGCTGCTGCGTTGCGCGATGTGGGCCCGATTGATCCGACGGTTCGAGCGGCCGCCGTGACCGCCGCGCTTGGCGCTGTGGCACCCGCTGAGGTCACATCGCTCGATGCTGAACGTCGACGCCGACGCGTCCGGGTGATGAGTTCGCTGTCGGCGGCGGCGGCAGCGATCATGCTTGTTGCCGTGGGAATTTCGGTCGCCCCGTCAAGCGGGGGTGACGACGCTGCTGAGACGTCTTCGGCTGCGATCGATGCACCGGCCGCAGCCGAAGCGCCGACAGCCGACATGCGCATGGAGATCGAATCGGCTCCAGCAGAAGAAGCCGCCTCGGAGCCGGCACTGGAGTACGCCGGTGCGGGAGAAGCCGTTCTCGCCGAGGCCGACACAGCAGAAACTGCGGTGACTGCGTACGGCGTCGATGACGAACTTCCGATGTTGGCGAACAAGGCAGAGTTGGTCGACCAGACCGATGCGTTCGCCGCCATGGTTGCGAACGGATCAGCCGAGACACCCGACAGCGAATGTTTGATGATCGGCGGAGGCGCCGTCGGGCGGGCCGTGTTCGACGACATCGAGGTGGTGCTCTTCCGTGACCTGGCGTCGGGCACCTACACCGCCCTCGCCGTCGACGACTGTCGCACCATCGTGCAGGTTGTCGTCGAGCCCTGAGTTCCACGCAGCATGATCGTCCCGTGTCGTGCTGACGCGTCGGCCGCTACAGTCGGCTCATGATCGGGAATCCATTCACCGACGACAACTGGGCAGACAACACGGTCGAGCGTGTCGACCGGATCGTGGGGGTTGTCAGAGACCGAGTGACGAACAACGCCGTCAAGGCTGTTCGGGCGGTCGTGTTCGGATTGATCGGCCTCCTCCTCGGAATTGCGCTTGCGATTGTGGGCATGATCATGGTCACCCGCGGGTTGCAGTCATTGGTGAGTCTCTTCACCGGCAATGCTGATATCGGACACAGCCGTTCGGTGTATGTCAGCTATCTCATTGTCGGCGGTCTGTTGCTGCTCGGCGGTGGGATGTGTATGCGTCGCCGCAGTGGCGACTGACCATCAGGCCGATTCCACAACCCGCAGCGAAGGATCGAACAGACATGAACGCCCCCCAGAACGAACGGGTCATCATCATCGGGTCGGGGCCGGCCGGCCTGACCGCCGCCATCTACACGGCACGAGCCAACCTCTCCCCCCTCGTGATCGAAGGAGAGCCGTCGTCGACCAGTGATCAACCGGGGGGCCAGTTGATGCTCACCACAGAGGTCGAGAACTTTCCCGGATTTCCCGAGGGCATCATGGGTCCAGAGTTGATGACCAACTTCCGCGCCCAAGCCGAACGGTTCGGTGCCCGATTCCTCACCGAGAAGGCCACACGGGTCGACTTCTCGGCCCGACCGTTCAGAGTGTGGGTCCGCGACACCGAGTACATCGCTGATTCGATCATCGTGTCGACCGGGGCGCGTTCGCTGATGCTCGGTCTCCCCGAGGAGCAGCGCCTCATCGGACATGGCCTATCGACATGCGCAACCTGCGATGGCTTTTTCTTCCGTGGCCAACACATCGCAGTGGTCGGTGGTGGCGACTCGGCGATCGAGGAGGCCACCTTCCTCACGAAGTTCGCAGACAAGGTGTCGATCATTCACCGTCGTGACGAGTTCCGAGCGTCGAAGATCATGCAGGACCGCGCGTTCTCCAATCCGAAAATCGAGGTGATCTGGAACTCGACGGTCACCGCCGTTCTCGGCGAGTCCAAGGTTGACGGCGTCGAACTCACCAACACCGTGGATGGGTCGACGTCGACGTTGCCGGTGACTGGAGTGTTCATCGCGATTGGCCACCGCCCGAACACCGATCTGTTCGCCGGCATTCTCGACATGGACGAGACCGGCTATCTCGTCACCGAGGCCGGGTCGACGCGGACCAACATCGAGGGTGTCTTCGCCTGCGGTGACGTGCAGGATCACACGTACCGGCAGGCGATCACCGCTGCTGGTTCGGGTTGCATGGCGGCGATCGACACCGAGCGGTGGCTCGAGACCCAGCACGGCTGATGTGCTGCGGGTAGTCTGAGCGACGCATCTGAGCGCTGTTCGGCGACGTCAAAAGGGAGCAGAGATGGCATCGATCCAACTGACCACCAGCACCTTCGATGAGACGGTGGGGTCGTCCGCTGTCCCCGTCGTCGTGGATTTCTGGGCCGAGTGGTGCGGCCCATGCAAGATGGTGGCACCCATTCTCGATGAGATCGCCGATGAGCATCAGGGCCAGATGACGATCGCCAAATTGAATGTCGATGAGAACCCCGACATCGCCATGCGTTACCAGGTGATGAGCATCCCAACCATGATCGTGTTCTCTGGTGGACAGCCGGTCCACAAGGTCATCGGTGCCAAGAGCAAGTCGGCCCTCCTCGCGGAGTTCGGCTCATTCCTCGACGACTCCCACTGACATCCGGTGACCGCGGTGAGGCGGTTCGCGACCTTCAACGCAGGCTGATCCGCGCTTCTTTTTCGATCCGAGCCACTGAACATGGATGGTTCGGCGAGAGCACCGAGGTAGCCGTGCGAGAGTTTCAGCGCTCTCGGGGCCTGTCTGAGGACGGAGTCTGTGACGAGGTGACCTGGGCGTCACTCGTCGAGGCCGGCTGGGTTCTTGGTGACCGCCTGATATCTCACACAGCTCCAAATATGCGGGGTGACGATGTGGCGGAACTTCAGGCGAATCTGGCCCGATTGGGCTTCGACTGCGGCCGGGTTGACGGCATCTATGGCCCGGAGACTGTCGCTGCGCTTCGAGATTTCCAGCGCAATTCCGGCCTTCCCGATGATGGTGTGTGCGGTCGAGACACCGTGCGCGTCCTCATGACCCTCTCTCGCCAAAGCGGTTCGGGACCAGGGGTGGTGATGGTGCGCGAGGCCGATCGGTTCACGACTGGTGATCGCAGCTTGGGCCGACTGCGAATCGTGATCGGTGAGTTCGGGGGTTTGGGGGCACTCGCCCGTCAAGTAACGGTTGCGTTGCGTCAGCACGCGGCGTCGGCCACAACAGTCGACGGTTCGGATGCCTCAGCACATGCGGCGTTGGCGAATCGGTATCGGGCGCACGCATATTTGGGCTTTGAGGCAATCGACGAGTCGGTGTCCACCATCCACCACTACTGCGTGCCTGGGTTCGAGTCGACGGGGGGTCGCCTTCTGTCCGAGCAGTTGGCTACCAACGTGCCGAGACCATGGCGTCGGGAGGATGTGGTGCGGGTGGGAACCCGTCTGCCAATTCTCCGGGAGACGAGGATGCCCGCTGTGCTCTGGCGGATGGGCCCGATCAACACGGTGGTGGCTGAGACGCCGTCAATTGTGCGATCCGTCGTTGTTGCGGTGGAGCGCTGGGTGCGGTCGTCGTCGGGTCCACCCGGGATCGACGATCTACAAAAGCGTTGATGCACAGGGGCTTCCCTAGTTGTACACAGGGTTGTCCACCGTGTGTGTACAACCCTCAGCCTCCACATGAGAGCCGAGACATTCGACTTGAAGTCGAGGTTGAATGATTGGGTGTCAGCTCGTGGTGTTCATCGCTGAGTGGATGCGCTCAAGATCATCCAGATCGGCGAAATCGATGGTGATCCGGCCCTTGTTGGCGCCCATCGAGATCCTCACCCTCGTATTCAGCCTCGTCGAAAGCAGAGATTCAAGTTCGAGGACTCCAGCGGGCCGTAGCCGGGTGATCGGGCTGATACCTGCGCCATCGATCGGTTCATGTGTGCTCTCGCCGGAGTGGTCACCTGACGATGGCCCATCAATCACGTCAGCGCCACTGATGGCCAGCTCGAGGGTCCGAACGGTCCAGCCCTCTTCGACCGCCTGGCTCGCCAGCCGTTCCTGCTCCGCCCGATCGTGAACGGTGAGCAGCGTTCGTGCATGCCGAGCGCTCAACCGACCATCGGCGAGGTATTGCTGAACGCCAGCCGGTAACGCAAGAAGCCGCAACGTGTTGGTAATGGCTGACCTGCTCTTGCCGACTCGCTCGGCTACTTTCTCGTGAGTCAGCCCGAAATCGTCGATGAGTTGGCTGTAGGCAGCCGCCTCTTCGAGCGCCGTCAGGTCTTCGCGGTGCAGGTTCTCGACGAGCGCCTGCTCCATCGACGCCATGTCATCAGTGGAGCGAATGACGGCAGGGATCATCGTCAGGCCAGCTTGTGTTGCGGCCCGCCAACGTCTCTCTCCGGCGATCAATTCGTATCCATTGGATACTGGTCGCACCAGGATCGGCTGGAGGACGCCGATCTGCATGATCGACGACGCAAGGTCGTCGAGTGCCTCCTGATCGAAGTGCCGGCGTGGCTGGTGCGGATTCGGTGTCACATCACCGATGGGGATGTCACGAAGCACCGGCCCGCCGGGTGCTCGACCGAGAACTTCGTCAGTTCCTGACGGAATCAGCGAGCTGAGCCCCCTACCTTGCCGTGGTGGCCGTGCCATCATGCACCTCCTGTGCGATGTCTCGATAGGCCACGGCGCCCCGCGACCTCGGGTCGAATGCGTGAATGGTGAGCCCGTACTGCGGGGCCTCCGACAACCGAACCGACCTCGGCACCACGGTTCGGAGCACGAGCGCCCCGAAGTGGTTGCGGATCTCGCGCACCACCTCGTCGGCAAGCCTGGTGCGGGCGTCGTACATGACGCAGACGATCGTTGACACCTCGAGTTCCGGATTCAGACCACTGCGACGGATCTTCAAGATGTTCTCGAGCAACTGTCCGACTCCCTCCAGCGCGAAGTATTCGCACTGAATCGGAATCATCACCTCTTGCGCCGCGCAGAGGCCGTTGAGTGTGAGCAGGCCCAGTGACGGCGGGCAATCGATGAAGATGTAGTCATACGAACTCCGCACCGCATTGACCGCTTGGCGGAGTCTCGTCTCGCGGCTGAGCATGCCGTAAAGGGTCATTTCGGCATCCGCCAGACGGAGGCTCGATGGCGCAACCCACAGATTTGGGGTGGTGGTCGGCTGAATGCAGTCAGCAAGGGAGAGATCGTCGATCAGGACGTCCAGAAGCGTGGTATCGAGTGATCGGACATCAATGCCAAGCCCGCTTGAGGCGTTCGCCTGCGGATCAAGGTCAACGAGGAGCGTGCGATGACCCATATTCGCCAACGCCGCTGCGGTGTTGATCGTGGTGGTCGTCTTACCGACGCCGCCTTTCTGATTGGCGACGGCGATCACACGGGGGAGTGTGCGACCGTCGACTGAGCCGACCGGTGGTGCTGGCCCGTCACCACCCCTGTCCTTTGCGTCCTCAGCCGGGTCATCCATCCCCCACAGCCTGCCGTCTCCGACCACGGATGACAAGGGGTTGGTCAAAGTTGTTTCCCGGGAAACAATTCAACCCTTGACCTCAGGTTGACGCGCGCAGTTTCAGCGCCGAAATTACGATCGTGGCATGCCGCTGATGTTTCCCGGGAAACATCAGCTCGCCCGCCGAAGCACCGATATGCGGTGCCCCGTCGGGGCAATGCTGCGCTCAAGAAAGTTCTGATTGAGGAGTTCGTCGGTCCAGCGGGTCGACGCCTCGGTGTCGGGGGGATCGGAAACCACGAGCAATCCGCCGAGCGTGAGCAGGGGTGCGGCCAACTTGGCCGTCACCTCGGGGGGGCCGAAACTCCGCGCTGTGATCGCGTCGAATCCCCGCTCGGGCCTCGAGATGTCCGCAACCTCTGCACAAACAACGGTCGCTGTCACTGACGGCTTGGCGGCGGAGAGCCGCCCCACCTGGCGGCGGAGGATGTCGGTTCGCTTCTCGCGTCGATCGACGAGGGTGACGAGAAGGTCGGGGCGATCATGGGCGATGACCAGTCCTGGCAGACCGCCCCCCGAACCAATGTCGAGCACCCAGCCGCCTGTGGACAAATCGGTGAGCGCTGCGACGTATCCGCGGGCGTGGGCGATCTCAGCGACCAGGTCGGTGTCGCCAATAACACCGAGGCGCTGGGCGATGCCCAGCGCCTCGAGTAACGCCCCGTCATCGCGCCCTGTGTGATCGGGCGCGCTGTCCATACGTTCGGCCTATGTCAGGCGGGGGAAACGATCACCCGACGGTTCGGGTCTTCGCCTTCGGAGCGAGTGGAGACCCCCTCCTCCGATGACAACACGTCGTGGATCACCTTGCGGTCAGGCGATGCCATCGGCTCAATCGCCAGTGCCTTGCCGCTCTCGCGAACCTGGCCGGCGATCTTGCGGGCGAACGCCTCGAGTGATGCCTTGCGGCGCTCGCGGTAGCCAGCGACATCGACGCGGAGATGGGTCTCGTGATCGCCGAGGCGACGCTGCGCTGCGACCCGAGCCAAGTCTTGCACCGCCGTCAGTGTGCGGCCGCCGGGGCCAACCATCAGACCGAGATCGCTTCCCCGCACACGGACTTCGAGTTCGGTTCCGTCTTGATCGAGCTCAACCGTGGCCTCACTTCCGAACGCCTTGGCCAAGCCGTCCATGAAGGCGACCGCCGCTTCGCCGACGAGCGCCGGATCGACCGGCTCTCCCCTGTTCTCGTTGTCGTCCATCTTCCGGCTCCCCTTCTGCTCTGATCCGGTCTTCGATTGGTTCTGCCTCTGACGGCTGCTGCTCGATGCTGACTCCCGCCGATTCTGCTGCTTGCCGTCGCCATTGCGTTGCGGACCGCCGTCATTCGACCGCCGCCGGCGGTTGTCTCGCTTGGGCCGAACCTCGGCCGGGCGGACACGGGCCCTGATTCGAGCCTCGCCACGTGTGCGACCGAACAGTCCACTGCGAGGCTCCTCGAGCACCTCCACATCTGCTTCGTCAGAAGCGACGCCCAGTTGCTCCAGCGCCATCTCGGTCGCTTCTTCGACGGTCTTCCCCGTCATCGTCACCCATTCCATGCATTCACCTCTCGTGTGCGTCGTGTGGTCGGCTGGGGCGTTCGCCCGCTGCCGTCACTTCTTCTTCTTCCGCTGACCGCCGGGCCGTTGAAGGTCACGCCGTGCGCCGCTCTGGCTGGCAGGACGTGCCTGCGGTCGACCGCCGCCGGTACGCGAATTCGAACCCTTGGCAGAGCCAGCACTTTTGCCGCTCGGCTCGCCGCCATTCTTGGAGCGCTCAGCCTTCTCGCTGGCCTCACCACGAGCTGCCGTGAGATCGCGCTTGGCCTGGGCAAGAAGGCCCCCGCCGCCGCCTTCAGCCTTGGAGATCTCCCGTGCCTTAACGCTGGCTGCTTGGGCTTGGCGGCCAAGTGACTCGTCACCGGCGTAGAAGCGCTTCGTGATGTACGCCTGAACCACGATACGAATCACCGACTGGACGATGTAATAGACCACCAAACCGAGCAAGAAGAAGATCTGGAACACCGCGAAGACCACCGGCAGGTACTGCATGAGTTTCTGCTGCGACTCCGACATGGTCGGGCTGATCGATGCCCTCGCGGCGACCATCCGCTGCTGGAACAGATACAACAGGCCAAGGATCACCACCAAACCCGCATAAATCAAACCTTTGCCAAAGCTCTCCCCAAGCATGACCGCAGGCGATTTTGAAAGGTCGAGGCCCCAGGACGGCATCTCGGTCTGACGCACCAGAGCCTGGTACATCTCCGACCCGCGGGACAGATAGCGGGGGAGGAACCCGATCGTCTCATCGGCCCGTCCGACAGAGGCCAACACCGCCTGTGCAATCCGTTCGTTGGTTCCGGTGGGCACGTAGGTGGCGTCGTGGAGGATACGGAACATCACGATGAACACCGGTGTCTGCGCCAGCAGCGGAAGACACGAGGCCATCGGGTTGACCTTGTGTTCCTGATAGAGCCGCATCATTTCTTCATTCAGCTTCTGACGATCGTTGCGGTACTCCTGTTGCAGCCGGCGCATCTCCGGTGCGAGCCGTTGCATCTCGAGCATTCCCTTGGTGCTCTTCAACGTCAGCGGCGTGACGATCGCCATCACGATGAACGCCGCAAGTGAGATCGCTACGGTGAAGCTGCCCGTGACTTCGTAAAGCCAGTTCAGAACAGCAGCAGGGACCTCGAAAACTCCGGCGAGGATCGGTGTGGGCGACATCTAGAACTTCCTCTCATTTCCCGGCACCGGATCGAAGCCGGACGGGCCGAACGGACGGCAGCGTGCCAGTCGACGAATCGCCAGCCAGAGACCGCGCCCGGAACCATGGGTTTCGATGGCTTCGTGGGCATAGTGGGAACACGTGGGACTGAAGCGACATGGGGAGGGACGCCACGAGAACGCACCCTGATACCACTCGATGGCAGCAAGCATGCGGCGCTGGATCACGGTCAACTCGCCTGCCGGGGCACCAGTTTTGCGATCAGGTCGATCAGCTGAACCCGTAGATCGGCGGCGCTTGCTGCGAACACCTGTGTGCTCATCGAACGGTTGATCCCCACCAAGAGATGCCCGGGGGGAAGAGTGCCTTCTGCGGCGAGCGTCGACAAGATCGGTCTGAGACGCCGACGGAGTCGATTGCGCGCCACTGCTGGGCCGTGAGCGCGACCGATCGCGAATGCCACCCGTGGGGGGCGCATCGAAGGATCGGGGAGATGTGAGCACCAGAGCAGTTCGTTCCTCACCCGACGGCCTGAGCGCTCGAGG
>JAQCGT010000065.1 GCA_027730505.1 Actinomycetota bacterium
CGTGTCGCCGACAGCCAGGCCGAATTCGGTTGCCCGGTCGTCGAGGAGCGCGATGCCATCGATGCCGATCTCAGCGGTGCCATCGACAATGCCCATGTTGACGACGCTCGTTCCCGTCGACGACTCGAATCCGGTCGCTGAACGAACCTCATCGTCGATGAGCACCTCGATGGTCGAGAATCCCGAGACCTGGTCGACCAAGGGAAGCGTCGCCAATTGATCGACGAGCACACCGGAGAACTCGAGTCCCTGGTTTGCCTCGAAGATGAACAGGTCAGCCGAGATCGACTCCTCGAGGATCTCATCGAAGGTGTCGAGGATCGACTGGGTGAGTACGGCGACACCGGAGATGAGGGCGAGGCCGATCATGAGCGCGGTCGCTGTTGCGCTGGTGCGCTGCGGATTGCGGCTGGCGTTGCCCCGTGCGATCGAACCGGGAACACCGCGCAGCCGGGCGATCGGCGCACCGATTGCTGAGGCCACGGGGCCGGCGAACATCGCTGACAGCATCGATACGCCGATGAAGGTGAGAGCGCCTCCGATGCCGAGTACCGCCAAGGTTGCGGCCGTGCCACCGGCGTCGCCGAACATGCCCACGCCCATGAGCACGAGCCCGGGCGCGAGTACCGCCGAGCCGCTGATGGCACGAAAGGTAGCTGACCGTTCGGGACGACCGCCGGTGCGGAAGGCTTCGAGTGGTGCCACCCGAGCCGCCCGAACTGCCGGGAGTAGCGCTGACACCAATGTGACGACCATGCCGACGATCACCACGACGATGATCGTGCGTGAGCGGATTTGTAGGGGGCCATCGGGGAACTCCCCGCCGCCCGCCGAGAACAGTTGCTTGAGCAGAGACGCAACGCCGAGCCCGCCGACCAGACCGAGTCCTGACGCGGCAACACCGACGGCACTGGCCTCGATCAGCACCATCCGACGGATCTGTGACGCGCTCGCACCGATCGATCGGAGTAGGCCGAACTGCCTGGTGCGTTGTCCGACCAGCGTGGCGAAGGTGTTGTGGATGATGAAGGTGCTGACGAAGAGCACCACGACAGCGAAGCCCAGCAGCACATTGCCGAAGATGCTGATGAACGACCCGAACTGCTCTTGTTGTTCGCCGATGACCACGGCGCCGGTGACGGCTTCGAGATTGTCGGGCAGCACCGGCGTGATGGCCGCTACGAGTTGCTCGGGGCTGACACCGTCAGCGGCCGAGACGACGACCGAGTCGACGAGACCCTCAAGATCC
Source organism: Actinomycetota bacterium (assembly GCA_027730505.1). Taxonomy (GTDB): domain Bacteria; phylum Actinomycetota; class Acidimicrobiia; order Acidimicrobiales; family Ilumatobacteraceae; genus Casp-actino5. The sequence goes on from JAQCGT010000065.1 coordinate 1,250, forward strand.
AGGATGCGTTGCGCCGTGGGCAGGTCGAACAGGATGAAGTAGGCCCCGCCGGTGCCACCCTCACCGAAGTCGATGGTGCCCGCGAGCGTGAACTGTTCCGGTTCACCAATCGGGAGGCTGATCGTGATCTCGTCTCCGACGGCGAAGCCTCCCGCTTCGGCTTGAACCGGATCGAGCACCACTTGCTGACCCGACGGTGCTGACCCTTCGAGGAGACGGAATGACGACACCGGGCTCGGCCCGTCCCATGAGCCGGTGAACACCGGGGGTCCGGTCGGTCGGACCACCTCACCGGCGGCGTCGACCGTGTACGCCTTCTCGAACGAGAAAATGCCGCCTTCGGTGTAGGCCGCTTCGGGGAGTGCGGCGATGACCTCGACGACATCGTCGCTGAATCGCGCGATGTCGGCTGATGACGAGTTGATCTCGCCTTCGACAGCCCGAACTTGGGCGTCGACGCCTGCGAAGGCGTCCTCTGAAACCTGGTCGAAGATGGACCGGAGACTGTCGGCGAGTACGAACGATCCACTGACGAAGGCGACGCCGACCACCACCGAGATGAGCGTGAGGACCAGACGTCCCAGGTGAGCGCGGATGCCGCGTAGGACGAGACGGAACATGTCAGCTGCCGATCGACTTCATGGTGTCGAGCACCCGCTCGGCGGTGGGTTCGCTCATGTCGTGCACGATGCGACCATCGTTGAGGAACAGGATCCGATCGGCTGTGGCCGCCGCATTGGCATCATGGGTGACCATGACGATGGTCTGACCGAAGTCGTCGACAGCTCGGCGCATGAACGACAGGATCTCGCCACCCGAGTTCGAGTCGAGGTTGCCCGTCGGTTCGTCGGCGAAGATGATCGTCGGCTGGCTGGCGAGTGCCCGGGCGACGGCAACTCGCTGCTGCTGGCCGCCGGAGAGTTCGCTGGGACGATGGCTCAGACGGTCCCGCAGTCCGACCGTGTCGATCACGGTGTCGACCCAGGCCTGATCGCCTTTCCGTCCACCGAGTGTGAGCGGCAGCACGATGTTCTCCTCCGCGGTCAGCGTCGGGATCAAGTTGAACGACTGGAAGATGAACCCGACCTTGGTGCGTCGCAACTCGGTGAGTTGGCGATCGTTGAGGGTGGAGAGTCGGGTATCGCCGATCATCACGTCACCCGACGTGAGGTCGTCGAGACCGGCGAGGCAGTGCATCAGCGTCGACTTGCCCGAACCGGACGGACCCATGATCGCGGTGAAGCGTCCGGGAGCGAACTCGACGCTCACATGGTCGAGTGCGGTGACGGCGGCGTCGCCGCTTCCATACGTCTTGACGGCGTCGATCGCAGCGGCTGCCGCGGTCGTGGGGGTGATGGCGGACATGACGGGCAGTCTGTCAGCGAGGTTCCGAACTGCCCACCCCTGTGGGCGAACAGTAGGTTTCGTGTGCATGAGCATCGTGGTCGATGTGACAGATGTGCCTGGACTGGTTCGTGACCGGTGGGGGTTCCTCGTGATCGGAGCGGATGATCCGGGGGCGTCACCGAAGGTGCTGTCGTTGCGCCCGGCCGTGCGCAACACGGAGCTGGCCTTCGATGTGGGGTCGGGAGGGATGTGGCGCCGTGCCGATGCCGCATCGGTGGCAACGTTCGTGGTGGCGCCTGATGGCGTCGGTGAATTCGGGGAGTATTCCCTCATCATCGACGGCTCGATCGACACGATGGGCGACGTGGTGTCGTTCACCCCGACGGCTGCTGTGTGGCACCGGCCAGCACCGCCCGCTCCGTCATGAGCTGGTTGAGATGAGTTGGCTCACCGATCGTCAGCGTCACGGCGGGCTCGATCCGGTCATGGTGCCCGAGGTCGGGACGCTGTGGCTCTGTGGGAAACATCTGATCGCGCCTGACCCGGTCGCTGTGCTCGACGACAGCGGTGCGGGAGCCGTGTGGTGTCTGAATCACGAACACGAACTCGTCGACCGGTATCCGGGATACGTGTCGTGGTTGCGTGTCGACGAGCGCGCTCGATGGGCTCCGATCCATGACCTCGGCGTGGCGCCGGTCGAACAGATGCGGTCGACGGTGAGCGGCGTGATCGACGACCTCGGCGTCCACGGTGCCGTCGTGGTGCACTGCGCGGCCGGGATGGGACGGGCAGGCACGATTGCGGTGCTCACGCTGATGACCGCCGGTCTGTCTGCCAGCGAGGCTCGTCGGATAGTCGCCGAGTCACGGCCGGGGGCCGGACCCGAGTCGGGCGCTCAGGCTGATCTGGTCGAGAACTGGTCCGTTTAGCGTCTATTGACGCTGTGCTGAGACCGGCTTACGGTCTTCGCAACCCCCTGAATCATCCATAGCCGTCGGCCTGTGGGCCGGCACGACGACTCAGGAGGGTCACATGCGTTTCGGCATCTTCATGGCACCGTTCCACCCGCCGGCGGGACAGGATCCGATCTCAGCGGTCCAGCGCGATATCGAGATCGTGCAATTGCTCGATCGTCTCGGATACGAAGAGGCGTGGATCGGCGAGCACCACTCGGCTGGCACCGAGATCATTCCCGATCCGATGATCTTCATCGCCCATGTGGCGAACATGACCCGGCACATTCGACTCGGCACCGGTGTGTTGTCGCTGCCCTATCACAACCCGTTGCTGACCGCTGACCGGGCGATCTTCCTCGACCAGTTGTTGCGCGGCCGGTTCATGCTCGGCCTCGGGCCGGGCGCGTTGCCCGGCGACGCAGCGATGCTCGGCATCTCGATCGAAGATCAGCGCGGTGCACTCGAAGAGGACACCGAGGTGCTCATGCGCATCATCAATGGTGAGACCGTGACGCACAAGACCTCGCGGTACAACCTCGTGGACGCGAAGACGCAGTACCGGCCCTACACCGACTTCGACATTTCCGTGGCGGCGATCGCGTCGCCGACCGGGCCGCGGATCGCTGGCCGTCATGGGCTTGGCCTGTTGTCGATCGGGGCGACAGCCGAGGGCGGCTTCGATCTTCTTGCTCATCACTGGGACGTGATGGAGCAGCGTGCCGCTGAATTCGGTCAGCGTGCTGATCGTGCCAAGTGGCGTCTCGTCGGCCCGATGCACATCGCTGAGACCAAGGAGCAAGCAATCGAGGACGTGAAGTTCGGTCTCGATGATTGGTGTCACTACACCCAGAAGATCCTGGCGGTGCCGCACTTCCGTGCTGCTGGTGAGACCTTCGAGGAGCGGATCGAGTGGGTCAACGAGTCAGGGCTCGGTGTCATCGGTACGCCCGACGATGCGATCCGGCAGATCGAGCGTCTCGAGAAGCAGTCCAACGGCGGCTTCGGTGCCTACCTCATGATGCACCATGAGTGGGCGAACACGTCGGCGACGCACAACCACTATGAGTTGTTCGCCCGGTATGTGAAGCCTCGCTTCCAGACGATGGCGCGTGGTCCGATCGACGCTGAGCAGAGGGCGATCGGCGAGTGGGAGTCACTCGGTGACCGCGTGGAGCGTGCGGTGGCAGCAGCCACCGAAGCGCACTTCGGCGCACCCTCCTGATTCTGTCGGTTCGTCACCCGGGGGCATGGCTGAGCCATTGCTCTCGGGTGACGTAACGCGTCCAGGGCTCGAAGCCGAGTCGTTCGTAGAGACGATGTGCACCGGTTGGACTGTCACTGTCGACACCCAGTGCCACATTGGCGATACCGGCATTGTTCAGATGCTGCATCGTTGCCGAGATGAGGGCAGCGGCGATGCCCTGACCACGGTGCTCGGCAAGAGTGGCAACTTTGTCGATCCACGCATAGGTCGTGCCGAGCACCTCGTCGTCGGCGTCGTGGCGATGCACGAGACACAGCCCGACGATTCGACTGCTGCGGTCGAGCGCCATCGTCGACCAGCGCAGGCGGGCGGCACCGCCGTCGGTGAGCTGGCTCCATTCATGTTCGGTGCTCGGCTGGCTACCCCAGTGATCGGCAAACGCTGCGTTCTTCACGTCCCGCAGTTCGTTCGTTTGCATCGGATCCCAGTCGACGATGGTGATCCCAACGGGCTCTGGCACCGACGGCACCGGCCTGACCGGGCGGTGGAGGTCGTCGAACCAACGAACCGCAGTCCACCCTCGCTGGTCGAACATCGCTTCGAGGGTGGCGTCACTTGTCGGCACATAGGCCCGGAGTGCGACCGGCGCATCGGTGTGATCTGCCATTCGTTCGCTCGCCATCTCGATGAGACGGTCGATCATCTCCGAACCCAGTCCATGGCCGCGATGGTCGGGGTGGATACCGCCCCAGATGTAGCAGCGGTGGATGTCAGCGCCCAGGAGCACGGTGAGATATCCGTAGCCCACCACGTGGTCGTCGACGACGGCGACGATCACGTCGCGGTTGCGATCGGTGTGGACACCGTCGAACTCCTCGTCGAGTTCGACGGCGGTGACACGACGCGGTTGGGCCCCCTCGCAGTCGATTCGGGTGATCAGTGTGGCGATCGACTCGAGATCGTTCGCCGTATATGCCCGGAGGCCCGTGGTCATGCGCCGATGGCGGCGAGCACGATGTCCAAGATGGCGTCGGTGAGCGATCCGATGTCAGGTTCGATAGGGATCAAGTTGGACGAGGCCACCACGGTGATGTCGAAGTCCGGCAGGTGCACGGCGTCGGAACGGAAACCCGGCACCCCGCCGCCGTGGCTGTATGCGGTGTGACCGTCGTACTCGCCGACGTTGATACCGAGGCCGTAGTTGGAGAACTCCGATGTGGTCAAGAATTCGTCCAACACTGCGTCGTCCAGGGCGCCGGTGAATTCGCTGCGGAAGATCCGAGCGACGTCGTCAGCTTGGGCTTCGAGGCCGCCACCAGTCCATCCGGCTGAGCGCACCACCGCCTCGGGAGCGATGGTGACGTCGTAGAAGTCACCCACCACCGATGCCTCCTTGTAAGGGGCGTAGCCGGGCAGTACGTCGATGGCGAGTTTCAGATCGCCCTGGACGTATCCGGCCACATCATCGTTCGGTGGATATTGGGCCGGCGGCAAGTAGACGTCATCGGCGCTGGCCGGGTCGAAGAGCCGCTCGCGCAGTACGTCATGGGCGGCTTCGCCGGTCACGGCCTCGATGACGAGTCCGGCGACGACATGGCCAACGGTGTTGTACATGTAGTCGGTGCCCGGTTCGTACTGCGGTCCGACCGAGATGGCCCAGTCGACGATCTCCATGGGCTCGTACGCGGTCTCCATACGCATGCTCGACTGGATGTAGAAGCCCGGATCGAAGGCGTACTCAGGGAACCCGTCGGTGTGGTTGAGGATCTGCCGGATGGTGATGAGATCGCCGTAGTCGACGCCTTCCCACACGTAGCCCTCCGCCCAACCGTCACCGAGATAGGTCGACACGGTTGCGTCGAGATCGATCAGTTCTTCGGACACGAGTTGGAGCACGACCACCGAGGTCATCGTCTTGGTGATGGATCCCCAGCGGTAGTGATCATCGGGGGTTGCGGCGCGGTCGGCGAGCACGTCGCTGAGACCGCCGGCGGTGGCGAGCTCGATGAGGTCACCGTTGCTATCGGGCATGAGCACGGCGAGCGTGGCCCCGGGCACGCCGGTGTCGCTCAGGAATTCGGCGATGGCGGCGTCGAATTCAGCGATGAGCGCGTCGGTGTCGAGCGGTGGTTCGGTGGTGGTCGTGGTGGTCGGTGCCGCCGTGGTGGTCGGCGCCACAGTTGTCGGGGCCGGAGCCTCGGTCGTGGACGTCGCTGCGGCCTCGGCTGGCGGGTCGATGACGGCGTCGTCGCCGCCACTGCATGCGCTGAGCGCAAGACCCAACGCGGTGATACCGGCGAACAGTCGGTGATGTCGTCGAGTCATGGTGGTCATCGTCCTTGGTAGTCGGGGGTGCGCTTGTCGAAGAATGCCGCCACAGCCTCGCGGTGGTCGGCGGTTGCCATGGCACGCACCATGGCGGTCGCTTCGGCGTCAAGACCTTCAGCAAGTCCGACGTCGAACGAGCGATGGATGTTCTCTTTGATAAACCGCAGCGCGATGGGTGAGCGGCCAGCGAGACGATGACAGTAGTCGAGGGCCCCGGTGTCGAAACCGTCGTCGGGAAGCACCGCGTTGACCAGGCCGAGGTCGAGCGCCTCGGAGGCGCTCACCCGCTCGGAGAAGAACATGAACTCCTTCGCCTTGGCTTCTCCTAAGAGGCGGGGCAAGAACCACGATGAGCCGAAGTCGCCGCTGGCACCGATGGTGGAGAAGGCCGATACGAAGATCGATCGCTCAGCGGCGACTCGCAGGTCAGCCGAAAGCGCAATGGACAGACCGGCGCCAGCTGCGGGACCGGGGATGGCTGCCACGACTGGCTTGTTGAGCCGGCGGATGGCGAGGCTCACCGATGCCTGGATACGTCGAAGTTGGTCAAGAGCATGTTCCGGGGTGGCGGAGGAACCCCCCGACTCGTGGCGCGCTCGGAAGCCCTTCACGTCGCCGCCTGAACAGAAGGCGCCACCTTCACCGGTGACCATCAACACCCTGACGTCAGGGTTGTCACGCACCTGTGGCAGCGCAGCGGCGAAGCCGTTGTACATCTCCTCACTGAGGGCGTTGCGTGCCTCGGGGCGGTTGAACGAGAGCACGGCGACGTGCCCCTCGATGCGGCCGAGCAGATGATCGGTTCCAGTGTTCAGTTCGGACATGTCCCCTCCGTATCCCCGTAGTGATCCCGACACTGTGCCACCTGAGGCGACTCGGCTGCGAGACGGTGCCGAGACGGCTGCGGGTCAGCGCACGGTGACGCGACGTCGATGGTGGCCGGTGGCACCGTCGGGGGCGATCCCGGTGACGGTGTCGGTCTGCACCTTGCCGTCGATATCGGTGGCTCGAACCGCGATCGTGTGGGTGCCCGGAGTCGCATCCCATCGGACGAGCCACTGCACCCACGTGTCGTTGTTGGCGACGCGTCCGAGTTCAGCTGGAATCCAGGGACCCTCGTCGATCGACACTTCCACCGCAGAGATGCCGATCGACGGCGACCAGGCAACTCCGGCGATCGGGTTGAGGCCGGCCTCGATGTCGTCACGCCCGGGCACGTCGATTCGCGACGAGATCTTGACGGGCGCCTCTTTGGCCCAACCGCGCTCAATCCAGTATCCGTCCGTCGCCTCCATCACCGTCAGTTCGATTCTCGTCAGCCATTTGGTGGCCGACACGTATCCGTACAGTCCGGACACGATGAGGCGAACCGGAAAGCCGTGTTCTTCTGGCAGGACATCCCCGTTCATGGCGTACGCGACCAGACACGTTCGACCATCGAGGGCCACGGCGGTGGGCATGCCGGCGGTGAACCCGTCGATCGAATGGCCGACGATCTGAGTGGCGGTCGGGTAGACGCCGCAGCGTTCGAGAAGTCGGGCGAGTGGCACACCCTGCCAGACAGCAGTGCCGACGAGCGGACCGCCGACCTGATTCGACACACATGCAATGGTGACCGGCGTGGAGACCGACTCTTCGGCGAGAAGCGACGCATAGTCAATGGTCAGGGGAGTCTTGACCATGCCGTTGATGCTGAGTTTCCAGGTCGCTGGGTCGACGCGTGGCACGCGCAGAGCAGTGTCAATTCGATAGAAATCGCTGGCTGGCGTGATGTAGTCGGTCAGACCGGTCGTGTTGAGGCCATCTAACTCAAGGCCAGCGTCGGTTGGCACGGGGACTGAACTGTCTGGCGCCGGGATCCCAAGAACTCTCGCGACGGTCGGCGTGCGCTGGTGAAGCGTGCGGCCGAGCGCAACGAGCGCCGCTGATCCGGCGAGGGTTCCCACAGCGAGGGAGATGAATTGGCGGCGGTCACCTGTACCCGCACCGGGCGCGATGTGTTGCTCGTCGTTGGCGGTCTCGTTCGGGCGACGATTGAACAACCACATCACACCGGCACCGGTGATTGCGGCGAGCCCCACAGCAGCGATGCCGACGACGGTTGACGACTCCGGTCTCGTGCTATGCGCCCAGAGACCGATCACGGCGGCGATCGACCAGACGGCTGCCGTGACCGCTCGCCGGGCGGTGGCGCTGATCGCGCCGAGGGTTGCTCCGACGACCCACACGCCGGTGATGAGCGCCGTTTTGTGATGAACGCCGAACAGGGCAACAGCGATGTCCTTGAGGGTGGCTGCGAATCGATCGATGAACCCTGAGCCAACCGCATCGATGAGGGTTGGCCCGTCGGGGTCGAGCGACGAGACGAACTGTCCGGTGGCCAGGGCGGCGATCGCAGCGAGAGCGCCGCCGAGGGCCACTTGGCCTGAGGAGCGATCAGATGGCTTCGGCATCGCCTTGTGCTGCGACTCGGGCACCTGCAGCTTCGGTTGTGTGGGTCTGTGATGACATCGGGTCGAGGAGAGGGTTGGTGTGGTTCAGATGCACGAATCGGACGCGGTCGAGCAGATCGGGTCGGGACGAGCTGAGGCGTTCGAGGGTGGCCCGTGCCCGCGGGTGCGGGATGAGTGACATGTCACGTTCGAGTTCGTCGTCGTCCCAGAAGGTGGCGTCGATCCAGGCTATGTCGACGGTGTCGAGGATGTCTTCGAGATGGGTGCCCACCTGATCCCACGCCTCCCACGAATCGATGTCGGGAAGCCAGAGTACCGAGCGAGTCGGGCCCGAGATCATGTATCCGACGGTGTCGGAGATTTCGTCACGGTGAGGCACCGGCAGTGCCCGAACGGTGATGTCGTCGGCGAGGTGGACGGTGTCGTCGGGGTGCACGGTCACATGACCGTGCTCGATGAGCCGCCGCCAAGGGTCGTGTGCGGCGATCATTTGACGCAGTCGATCACCGCACCAGACGGGTACGTGTTCCACGGCCATCGCTTCGCGTCCGAGATGGACGAGCCCGGTGTAGTGACCGATGTGGGCGTGTGTCAGAAACACCCCATCGATTACTCGCTCGGTGATGCCGGTGGTCTCATCGAGCATGCGCAGTTGCGCGGGAAGCGCCGGGGTGGCATCGATCAGCCACCGGTGGCCGGTCCGTGGGTCGACGATGGCGAGACATGCCGGGTGACGCTCAGGTTGACCGGCGGCGCAGCACTGGCGTCGGCATCCCGCCTGTGGGCGGCCGCCGTCTTGTGCGATGCCGAGCACGATCACATGAGGTCGCCCGTGGATGGCGGTTGCCATGGGCGACATCATGGATCACAGATCGGGTGCTGTCGATCCGGACCAACCACCCGAGATCTGTCATGAGTGACAGATGTACTGTCGTTATAGAGATATGTGTGTTGCTGGAGCATCCGATGCCACTCCCGTGATAGCAACAGCGGCCGTGTCTAGAGGGGGAGGTGATCACGCGGTGTCGATGACGAAGGGCGAACGTCGGCGTCAGGAGATCATCGACGTAGCTCTTCGCATGTTTGCTGAGAATGGCTTCTCCTCGACCGGTCTGATCCCGATTGCCAAGGAGGTGGGGATCAGTCATGCCGGAGTCCTTCACCACTTCGGCACCAAGGTCGGTCTGCTCGAAGCCGTGGTGCACGAGCGCGATGCCTTCGCGTCATTGTTCGAGCACTGGTTCGCAAGCCGTCCGGGATTGGAACCGATCGAGCACCTGGTCGAGTTCGCCGAAGTGGTCATCGAGCGACCGATGGTGATCAAACTGATGACGAATCTCGTGGTCGAAAACCTCGAAGACGGGTCCCCGCTGCGTCAGTATTTCTTCGACCGTGATCAGCGGGTGCGCGATCTGGTGGCTGGGCGGGTCATCGGGGCTCAGCAAGCAGGTCTTGCGAATCCGCAGTCTGATCCGGCGCTGGTCGGGCGCGGTGTGCTCGGTTTCACGATTGGTGCCAACGCGCAGTGGCTCGTTGACCGTGATGATGATGTGTTGCGGTCGCTCTACCGCAACTTCAGTGCTGTCCTCATGTCGACGCTTCTCGTCTGACCAGGAGATCAGTCGAGACGTTCGAATCGGCTCCAGCGGTGGATGCCGTGGTTGCTGTCCTCGTGGGGAGCAGCAAGTAACTCGACCCGGTGCGAGAAGCGTGCGTCGAATTCGGCCTGCAGCCGAGTCTGGATCTCGGCCGACCCGACCTCCATCCAGGCGTCGAGTGATTCCCATACGAAAACGAGGGTGACCTCGCCGGGCTTTGCATCATCGAGCCAGACCTCTTTGGAGATAAAGGGAATGCGGTCAAACCCGGGCAGCAGTGCCTCGCCGAGAGTCCACACGTCATGATCCACGGCGAGGAACTCCTTGACGACGCCCGGATCCATCCCGAACACGAGCACCTCGACGGGCAGGCGTTCGCCGGCAACATATGAGTAGCGGTCGGTCATTCGACTGGCTCAGTAGGTGCGCTGACAGGGGAACCGGTCATCGGGCTGATGATCGCTGTTGCATCGAGCCCAAGCGCAGTGATCTGCTCGGCTGTGCGGCGACCGGATAACACTCGCATGAGATTCCACGGATCGATGTCGGCGGCAAGGCTCGCTGCGACTAGGTCGGGCTGACGTTCTGCGCGGCCGTGAAGGAGATAGCCGAGGCCAACGGTGACTGCATCAGATTCTCTTGCACCCGGTTTGCCCAGCGCGACACGCAGATCGTGTTCGTGGGTAACGGTGTCCATAACGATTTGAGAGTTGACCGGGGCCGGGATGTGGACGAGGAGGCCATCGAACGCGGCCGCATTCGATTCGAGCGAGTCGGCGAGGACGGCGAGTGAGTCACCACGGTGACGGTCAACCTGGGACGCTGTCCACGGGTCGGTTCCTGCGCCTTCAACTCGCCCGGCGATGATGTCTTCGGCGAGCCCAGCGATATGGGCGGCGAGGTCGGCAACTGTCCACTCGGGGCAGGCCGGAACCTGACGGTTGGCGTCGTCCGTCGATGCGGTCCGAAGGAGATGCACGATCCGTTCTCGGGTGGCGGAGTATGCCGGGAGGATCAGGCCGAGATCGGCAAGATGGCTCATGGGCGGAGTATGGCAGGCGCTTCGCAGGCATGTTCCATCTCGCATGACGGTGGTCACAGAGGCAAGAATTGCCTCATGGCCTACAACTCCACCGGTCTGGTGATTCACGACGCTGATGCCCACATCATGGAGACGCCGAACTGGCTACGCGATTATGCCGACCCGGCGATCAAGGATCGTCTGGTGGCGTTGTCCTATCCGGGTGGCAACGCACTGATTCAGTCGGCGGTGCTGACCGAAGATCAGAGCAACTTGGCTCGAGGGTTCGACCGTCTCGCCGATCAGCATCGCTCGGATGAGTAT
>JAQCGT010000066.1 GCA_027730505.1 Actinomycetota bacterium
TCTTGCCGTGATGCGCCTGGCGACGTTCGAGCTGCTCGAACGGCCTGACGTGCCGACGGCGGTGGTGCTTGACGAGGCGGTATCGCTCGCCAAGCGCTATTCCACTGATGACAGCGGACGGTTCGTCAATGGTGTGTTGGCCTCGATCGCGGACGAGGTACGAAGCTCCTGATCAGGGTCGGGTGGGACGGGTGGACCAGATGTTCGGCTTAGGCTCGGCGCAATGACCGAAGTCGGGACATCGTCTCCACCCGTCGACGGCGCAGACCCGGTGCTGTCGGTGGTGCTGCCCTGCCTGAACGAAGCGGAGACCGTTGCGAGGTGCGTCACACGGGCTCTCGAGGCGATGGCCCAACTCCGGATCTCTGGCGAAGTGGTCGTAGCCGACAACGGGTCTCACGACGGATCGCAAGAGTTGGCTGTCGCCGCTGGGGCTCGGGTGGTTGATGTTCCGGTGCGCGGGTACGGGGCAGCACTTCGCCATGGGATTGCTTCAGCCCGCGGGACGTGGGTCGTGATGGCTGACGCAGACGACAGCTATGCCCTCGAGAATCTGGGACCGTTTGTCGAGGCGTTGAGAGGCGGTGCCGACCTCGTGATGGGGAATCGGTTCGCAGGAGGCGTGGAGGACGGTGCGATGCCGTTTCTTCACCGATATCTCGGCAATCCGGTTCTCTCGATGATCGGTCGCCGGCTGTTCCGCAGTCGGATACGAGATTTCCACTGCGGCATGCGGGCGATGCGGCGCGATGCGATTCTCGGACTCGATCTTCGCGCCGACGGTATGGAGTTCGCATCCGAGATGGTGGTGCGCTCTGAACTGGCCGGTCTCTCGATCGCCGAGGTGCCGACAACGCTCCGCCGAGATGGACGCTCCCGGCCCCCTCACCTTCGGACATGGTCCGACGGTTGGCGTCATTTGCGGTTCCTGCTTCTGTTCAGTCCGAGATGGTTGTACCTGTATCCCGGCGCGGTCCTTGTTGTCCTCGGGTCAATTGCGATGGCGGTCCTTGTCGCCGGACCTCGGCGCATTGCTGGCGTCGAGTTCGACGTTCACTCGCTGCTCTTTTCAGGGGTGGCGGTATCTGTCGGCGTCCAATTCTTGGCGTTCGCCGTTCTCGCGAAAGTGGCCGCGATCCGACTTGACGTGCTGCCCGAGGATCTGCGCTTGGTGCGAGCGCTGGAACGGCTGACCCTCGAGAGAGGAATTGTGATCGGCCTTGGTCTGGCTTTGGCGGGACTGATCGTGCTCGTCGGTCAGGTGATCGGATGGGGAGCGGGTGGTTTTGGCGAACTCGAGGTCACCTCGTCGATCCGCTGGTCGATACTTGCTGGAACGACGATCACCATCGGCGTGCAGTTCATTCTGGTGTCATTCCTCATCGGGGTGTTGCGACTGAACGAGGTTGCCGACTAGCCGATGCCTGATCCTGTGTGCCGATCACTCGGGATCTTCCACAGAATGAATCGGTCGTTCTCCCAGACACTGACGAATCTGAGTTCTTCTGCTCGTTCTGGTGTGAGCGGAGTCTGGATGTAGTCGCTGTTGCGTTCCATTGCATACCAGTCCCCGCGCTCCACCATCATCGACTCACTGTTTCCTTGAATGGAGAGTCGGCCCGTGTTGAGGTTCATGGAACGTGCCTGGAAGAACACGACGACGTCTCGCTGGTCGGTGATGCGTTCGACCGCGTCGAACAGTTCGATGACCGACGGGTCCGCAGGACCCCAGTGGGTGTATTCGTACTCACGGTGGTAGTCGAGGCTGGCAACGGTGGGTGGAAGATTGCCGATCAATGAGCAGGTGAGCGCAATCGTGAGGCCCCAGTCGAAGGTGCGGTCCAATCGGTAGAGGCGCCCGAGCGCCTTTGCCCCGTGAATCGTGTTGAGGAGGAACAGCGGGAGAACGGTGAAGAGGTATCGCTGTTCTCGGAATGGGGCAATCAACACGATCATGGTGACGGCGATAAGGGCAATTGAGTGGTGTGCGGTCGTCTTCGGCTCACGCCAGAAAAATGAGGCGAGTCCATCGATGATGCCGATTGCCGTCACCAGGGTGATGAGAATGAGCACGGTCTGACCGGCCGTCACCGAGTTGAGGAACTCGATCGGAGCATCTCCGCCATCGTTGAACCCGAACAGCTGCGCGAACGAGTTCACGTACCACTTGACGTTGAAGGTGATGTTCTCGAGATCGAGTGCTGAGGTGCCGGTGGAGTTCAGGATCGGCGCGGGCAGGAGAACTTGAATCGTGAATGCGGAACCGAGCGCCCAGATCCAAACGCTGCGTGCTTTGGGTCCCTTGTCATGACCGCTGGCGACGCCCTGCCTCGTGGATCTGCGTGCTCGAATGAACTGAGCGGCGGCGAGCGCGGGGAGCAGTGCGAGTCCCTCACGACGGGTGTGGATGGCGAGGGCAATCACGACACCGAGTGCCATTGCCATACGAGCGTCACTTGCGAACGGGCGATGCTCGACCCAACGATCGAGGAGGTAGATGCTCAGCATCACGATTCCAGAAAAGACCAGATCGCTGAGAACCATGTCGGTGAATCCGAGCAGGACGGGATTCACGACGATCAGCAGTGTGGCCAGTGCGGCGTTGCGCCGCGAGGTGACTCTCCTGGCGATGACGAGGAGGGCAACGGCAGTCAGTGTGAATCCTGCGGTTGGGACCAGTTTGAGCAGCGACCAGTCGATGTCAGCAACTGCGACAATCGGCATCAGAAGAACGGGAAACACCCATGGGTATGCGATCGGTGAGAACGTGGAATATGCCGAGTTGGCGACGGAGAACTGCATGTCGGCTGTGACATCACCGGTGTTTCCCCACACGAGCCCTCGTGCCTGATTCACGTACAGCGCAAAGTCGTCACCCCAGCCATGACCGTTCTCGTGGAACCGTGTTGCGAACCACATGACCGCTGCTGCGAGCAGCCAGAGTCGCCAGCGCTGATTGGCGACAAGGAATCTGATCACCGCGGACCGCGCACCAAACGGCCGGGCAACTCGCCGGTGAAGGTGTCGTCGGTGACGGTCTCGACACCGGCGACGAAGGTGTGCAGATAGCCGCGACCAGGCTGCACGAGTCGGGGAGCGCCACCGGGGAGATCGTGGGCCATCGCCGCCGGGGCGAAGCCGAGTCGTTCGAAGTCGATCACATTGATGTCGGCTCGCTGTCCCGCAACGATCGATCCACGGTCACCGAGTCCGTAGAGGTCGGCGGTCTGGCGGGTCTGGCGGTGAACCACGTATTCGAGCGGGAGACGGGGACCGCGCTGGCGATCCCGTGCCCAGTGGGTGAGCATGAACGTCGGCATGCCGCCGTCGCAGATCACCCGGCAGTGCGCTCCGGCGTCAGCGAGTCCCATCCGAGTTCCTGGATGCAGCTGGGCATCGTGGATGAACGACAGGTCGCCGTAGGAGTAGCTGAAAAAGGTGCTGTAGAGGAATCCACGACCGTCGTCTGAGAGCAGCTGGTCGAGGGCGAGCTCGATCGCCGGCCGCCCTTCTCGTGTCGCCCGTGCGGCGAGTGAGTCGTCGGGAAGTGGCTCGTAGTCGATGTCGGCACGGTCGACGGCCCAGATCTTCCACATGGCCCCGAGAGCGGCCCGCTCGAAAAGGCCCCCGTCGTCGGGCATCTCGGTGATGAGCCGGTGGCGGCGCTCCGGTTCGCGCAACGCTGCGACCTGCTCGGCATGGGTGAGGTGAGCGATTTCGGCCCACACCGGGTGGAACATCAACGGGTGATAGCTGCCTTCGAGGCACATGAGCAGTCCGACCCCTCGTCCGCCCACCTGGGCGACGATTGGCACGTTGTCAGCGATTGCCTCATCGAGCCTGGCAAGGACATCGCGCCACACTTCGGGATGTTGGTCGGGCTGGTTGAGGTTGACGCTCACCGTGCGGCCGGTGGCTGCAGCGAGTTCGCGCATCCATTGCCATTCCGAGGTGGGGACGTCGGGGTGATATGGGGCGAACTGGACGACGCCGTGCGGCATCGCTGATGCGATACCCATCAATTCGGCTGCGTCGGCGGTGGTACCTGGCACCAGTTCGCCTGATCGCGAACGATGCAGTGGCGTGCGTGACGTAGTGAAACCGAGAGCTCCGGCGCTCAGTCCCTCAGCGACAAGTCGTGCCATCTCGGCGATGTCGGCGTCGGTGGCCGACTCGTTCGCTGCGCCTCGGTCGCCCATGACGTACGCCCTGAGCGCACCGTGGGGCACTTGGGCCGCGATGTCGATCGCATAGCGTCGGGCGTCGAGAGCGTCGAGATACTGAGGGAACGTCTCCCATTGCCAGTCGATCCCATCGGTGAGTGCTGCGCCGGGGATGTCTTCGACACCCTCCATGAGTTCGATCAACCACTCGTGCCGGTCTGGGGCTGCTGGGGCGAACCCGACACCGCAGTTGCCCATGACCGCTGTGGTCACTCCGTGCCACGACGATGGCGTCAGATACGGATCCCACGACGCTTGGGCGTCGTAGTGGGTGTGCACATCGACGAATCCGGGAGTGACGAGAGCGCCGTCGGCGTCGACGGTGCGACTCGCGTGGCCGAGATTCTCGCCGACGGCCACGATCACGCCACCCGTGACGGCGACGTCGGCGACGACGGCCGGTGATCCGGTCCCGTCGACCAACGTTCCGCCGCGGATCACGAGGTCATGCATCGTTGCCGAACCCCCAGTCGATCTGTTCTTCGGTCTCGAGCAGGTCGAGTAGTTCGTCCACGTCGTCGTCGTCGCCGGTGATGAGTAGCACGAGATCTCTGTCTGTTTCGGGCATGTGGATGCCTGCGAGGTCGTAGTGGTCGATGAGGATCTCGGTGGTCTCGTCTCCGCCGGGTTCAGTAACCGGCGCCACCACCGACACGACGACATCCGCGTCGGGCGGGTAGTCGCTCAAGATGTCGATGAGTTCGGTGACGCGCATCGTTCCCCCTCAGGTTTCGGCCAGCCACGAGTCTGCTCGCTCGAGGAGGTACAAGCTGACCTCCTTGCAGCGTTCCAGACTCTGGGTGACGGCGGTGTCGTTGTTCATGTAGACGTCAGCGAGTTCGACGGAGATCTTCGCCACAATCGACAACGAGCGCTCAGGTGCGTCGGTGACGTTGGGAAATGAGTCGATGGCGGACACCTCAACCGGCAGATCCACACCGCCCACGCCGGCGAGTTCGATGGCCAGCGCAAGGAGATCCGGTGGCTTGGGGAGCGGTGGGAGCGTCCAGGTGAACAGCAACGGGAACGTGAATCCGTTCGGCGGTTCTGCCTCGAGGTCGTCCATCTTCATGACTTCGTCCTCGAAGCCCAGTAGTGCCCGTGGGTCGACGTCGAGGGAAAGATGAAGATCGATCGGTCCGGAACATGCCTCCTCGGGGTGGAGATCAACCTCCCAGAGTTGGCGCAGCGAATAGGTCTCGACGAAGTGTCGCTCGTCGTGCACATGGAACCCGCTGTCGATGGCCTCGCTCTTCACGTCGGCGACGAACCCGGCCACGTCGATGACTGCCACGTCGCAGGACACTACCGTGCTGAGGCGTGCCCCCTGCCACGGACCAACCCTCCCTCGAACCGTCTGCGGTGATGGCCGTGTTCGACGCGGCCGCTGATGAGGTTGCCGATGTGCTGGGAGCGACCTCAGATTGGGGGCCGTCGGGGCGACGGGACAGTCAGTATGCGTTCGATGTGACCGCTGATGAGGCGTGTCTCGAGGTGCTCCGCGGCGCTGGTTTCGCTGTGTTCAGCGAGGAGAGCGGGATCACCGGCGATTCGTCTGCGCCGATCGTGGTGGTTGACCCGGTTGACGGATCGACGAACGCCTCGCGTGGCGTGCCGTGGTACGCAACGGCGCTCTGCCTCATTGCGGATGGTGCTGCACGAGTCGCGCTCGTGGCGAACCACGCCACCGGGCAGCGATGGCGTGCGGTGCTCGGTGGGGGAGCAACGCTTGATGGCCGGCCTATCGGGCCGTCGAATCGGACGGTGCTGTCGGAGTCGATTGTTGCGATGTCAGGACTTCCACGGCATCACTGGGGTTGGGCGCAGTTCCGTGTGCTCGGCGCGTCGGCGCCCGACATGTGCCTGGTGGCAACGGGGGTGCTGGATGCCTGGTGTGACATGCACCGAGGCGGACATGGATTGTGGGACTACGCAGCGTCGTCGTTGATCTGCGCTGAGTCAGGAGCGGTGGTCGGCGACGTGTACGGCCGTGATCTGATCACTCTCGACCACACCGAGCGGCGTGCGCCCATCGTCGCAGCAACGTCGTCGTTGTATGAGGCAATGCTCGAGCAACGTCTCAAAGACGATTGATACTCGCCATCAGAGTCGTGTCGCGAAACTGAGGTCGTTGCCCGATGGGTCGCGGATTGGGAAGTACCGCTCACCCCACGATGCATCTGCTGGCGGAGCGTCAGGCTGCAGTCCTGCAGCAGTGGCGCGCTCATAGAGCTCGTCTACGTCATCCACGTGAAAGATGACTCGGCCCCATGCACACGTCGCGCCTTCGGCCGTGAGATTCACATGGCAGCCACCTGAACTCATGGTTGTGAACGGGGCCTCTTCGCCGCCGAAGGAGATGGTGAAGCCGAGTGCCGCATAGAAGGTCACCGAGGCCGCCATGTCCACTGTGTGCAGCGTGACGGCGTTGATTGACTCGACCCGGGCCATCACGCCAGTGTCGCATCCCGGGGGAGAGGCCCGCCACCGACGGATAGCCTTCCCATCTCAGGGCGCATAGCTCAGTTGGTTAGAGCGCTTCCCTTACAAGGAAGATGTCGGGGGTTCGAGTCCCTCTGCGCCCACCAGGCAGGGATTCCGCTGCTCGTTGATTGCTCGCGAGGACGCGACCGCTTACCTGGCGCGATCCGCGGTGATCACCGACGCATTGTCTGAGCACCGGGACGCCGGTTTCGAACTCGGCGGTGTGAAGCCGGGCTCGGCCATGTGAAACCCGCCGTGCTCGTTCTCCGACAGGTGGGGCGCCCCTGCTGGTCGCCCAGGTGTCTCCACGGTCGTCGCTCAATTTTCTCCGCCGGTGTCGTCAGCAACGTGTGACGATGGATTCCGAGTCGATGCAGCGGCATCGATTCGTGCGCTTCTTAACCGGACGTTGGTCGTTCTACGACCCACACAAATGGTGCTAGAACTCTGGAAAGTAAAACTGGCCGTGTGAAAGAGAGGTTCACGCGATGAAGCAAAGTGACGTCTTCAAGATGAGGTCACATCGTGGCCGGGCTGTGCTCGCAGCGCTTCCCATAGCGATTGCGGCGGCTTGTGGTGGAGCAGCGGATGACGCAGCAGTGTCCACCTCTGCGCCGGCCAACACGGAGCCGCCACCTACGACCAGCGCTCCTGAGCCAGTCGAGGAATTCGACATCTCCATGATCGAGCCCTCTGTGGTCAAGATCTATGCCGAGGGAAGCTTCGTCGATGCGGCGTCGGGCTACGCCTACCAGGCTGCTGGTATTGGCACCGGTGGTGTCATCAGCGGAGATGGGCTCGTCATCACGAACAACCACGTGGTCACTGGTGCCGCATTGCTGCGCGTGGAAGTCCCGGGAGTCGACGGCCTGGTGAATGCTCGCATTCTCGGGGCCAGTGAGTGCTACGACCTGGCGGTCATCGACCTGGACGGCGATGGGTATCAAGCCCTCGAGTTCTCCGATCAGGAGCCGCGCCCTGGCCTGACGATTTTTGCTGCCGGGTATCCGGCGGCCGACGAGTCCACATTCGAGGGAACCGACTACACGCTGACCTCCGGGATTATCTCGAGCACCTCGGCCGACGGAGAGTCAGGCTGGGCATCGATCGACAACGTGCTCGAGCACGATGCTCAGATACTCGCTGGAAACTCCGGTGGCCCACTTGTTGACGCCGCTGGCCGCATTGTCGGGGTGAACTACGCCGGGTGGGAGGACTTCGACAAGAACTATGCCATTGCTCGATCCGAGGTTGATCGGGTCCTCGATCGTCTGATCGCGGGCGAGGATGTCGAGTCGATCGGCATCAACGGTGAGGCGATCTATGACGAATACGCAGGCATAACGGGGATATGGGTCTCGAGCGTGAAGCCTGGTTCGCCCGCAGATGTGGCTGGAGTAGCCGGTGGGGATGTGATCACCACGCTGCAGGGAATCGCTATGGGCGCTGATGGCACCATGAACGACTACTGCGATGTACTGCGCACCTATGGTGACGACGCAACATTGTCAATCGAAGTACTGAGGTATGAGACGTCAGAACTTCTCGAAGGCCAGATCAATGGCGAACCGCTGAGTCTGGCATTCTCGTTTGCCCAGGAATTCGACGACGTTGTTGCCGATGCGCCGAGCGGCGGCGCCACCGAGAGTGTCGGCTACAGCGGTTATCGGACGGTGTCTGACGACAGTGGTTTCGTGTCGGTATCAGTACCGAATGAATGGGCTGACGTAGATGGAACGTACAACGATGCCATCGGTGGTCCGAGCGTCTGGGCTTCGACAGATCTCGATACTTTTGCGGTTTCATTCGACGTCCCGGGAGTCCGAGTGGACGTGTCGTCCGATGGGTCGCTCACCCCGGAAGCCGCCGCGTTCGAGGCCGACTACAGCAGCTATTGCGTCGACCTGGGAGCCGAGTCGTATGAGGATGGCGTATACAGCGGCGTGCTTCAGCTCTGGGGCGAGTGTGGGAACTCTCAATCTGCGGTGATCATCATTGGTGCCACCGATTCGTCCGGAGAGTTCACCGTGCGAGTGGAGGCGATTGTCGTGACCGATGCCGATCTTGAGGCGCTCGACGAGATCATCAACTCGTTCTACGTCAGTATGTGACGCATCGCGGCGGGTGAGACTGCTGCGCACTCAGGAGCAGCTCACTGAGTTCTCCGCCACGGTGGTTGAAAGCCCGGGTCCCGCGCGCGCTGCTCGAATGAGACTGAGGGGCAAAGCCGATTCGTGTGGCCGTCGTGAGAGTTCGTCGAGAGTTCCGAGACCACACGTGTCGTAGGTTCGCCGGTGATTTTGGAGCGTCGGAGCCAAGGCATCCGACGTTCCCCGAAGTTGGTGGCTGATCGGCTCACGCAGATTGAGAAACATCCGGAAGTTGGGGGCTCCCATGATGGGTCGGCAGTCGTCCTCATGACCCTTTTCAGTTGAGATCTGACCGTGGGATCTGTTCAACACCTCTTCGGCCACGCCGAACGTGATGTCACTTGCTGGCTGATCTGCCAAACGCTGCCACCGTGCTGTTGTCGAAATACTCGTCGACTCGAGTGACGAGACCATCTTCCACCATCACCACGAGACACGCAGGCAGTTCGCCCTGATGTGTCCCGAAGTCGAGATGCATGACGTGCTGTTGTACGAAGCCTCCGTCAATCTCATGACGACGGACGTCGCTGAAGCGCCTCGACACCGTCACGGCCGCGAGGGCATCGAGACTGGCGAGGTTCTGCTCCTTCGTCATCTCGATGTGATCGGTGTTGTGCCAGATCTTCACGTCATCGGCGTACATCGCGCCGAGCGCGTCGCTGTCGCCAGCCTCGATCGCAGCGAACAGTCGGTCGGCGAGTTCATTCATCGCATCCATGACCCGAACCTACACACGTTGCTCGAGCCCATGTCGAGGCCTCGAAGATGCTCCTGTGCGCGTCCTCGGTGTCATGATCTCGAGGTGCTGGTCGCTGGTCTGCTCGCCCTCGGGGCTGCTGTTCTCCACGCCAGCTGGAACTTCATCGCCAAACGATCGGTCGATCCCTTCGTGTCGCTGTGGGGGCTCTCGATCGTTGCCGGTGCTATCTCTGCCGTGGTACTCGCCGTCGGGTACACGGCTGGCGCCGGCCCGGCGTCAGCCAGTTGGCTAAGCGCAGCAGCCACCGGCGCAGTGCACATCGTGTATCTGTCGCTGCTCGGCCGCGCGTTCGCCGAGGGCGACTTCTCGCTGGCCTATCCAATCGCTCGTGGCGGGGGAGCGCTTGTTGCTGGCCTGGGCGGGATCGTGCTGCTCGGCGATCGGCCGACATTGCTCACGATCGCTGCGTTCTTGGTGACTCTCGGCGGAATGACGCTGCTCGCGTGGGGAGCGCGGCGTCGACAGGTACTCATGGCACTGACAATCGCGGGGGCGATCGGGACCTACACGACGATCGACAGTCACGCCGTTCGAGAAACCGACAGCGCCCTGTACGTCTTTGCCGTGTACGCAGCGATCGCAGTGGCATTGTCGATGTGGGGCGTTGCGCGGGGACGCGTCAACGACCTGGCGTCACTCCTGCGTACCGACCTGAGGATCGTCACGCTGGCGGCAGTGTTGAGCCTCAGCGCCTATGGACTGGTGCTCGTCGCCGTGACTCGAGCGCCGGTCGGATACGTCGCAGCAATCCGAGAAACGAGTGTGCTCATCGCTGTGTTGCTCGGTTGGAAGGTTCTCGGCGAGTCCCACGGCAGGACACGCGTGGTCGGCGCGATCACCGTATGTGCCGGGCTCTCGTCGCTCTTCCTAGTGGCAGCGTGACCTCTCTCAGCCTGAGGTCTGTCCGGTTGCTGCTCAGGTCAATTCGCTGAGGGCATTCTCAGTGACACGGGCCACCATCGGATCGGTGGCAAGTCCGAACACCCAGTCGGTGGTGCCGATTGTGACGACTCGACCGCCGGACTTCCCGTGGGGCTGGCACTCGACCATCACGGCGTTGCCATTGCGGACCCGTCGCTTGTTGTCATCGGTGACGCCGCCGTGGAGACGCTCGGCGAGGAACTCGAGATCGCCTTGGTCTGACAGCGCTGAGATCGACTTCGGGTAGTCGCCGACGCCGAGATTCGATGACGGCACCATCGCGATGATCGTGTGGACATCCGGCGTGCCATCGCCTCCGGCGCGCACCGGTTGGTGGAACTCGTCGAGCTGAATCCGGCACCCGAGCGTCTCGTAGCCGACGACACCGTCACGGGCTCCCAGCACATCGCCGTAGCGCAGACCAGTTCCGGCGAGGAGCCAGTGATCATCGCGATACACGAGAAACCCGCCGACGCCGCGGGCAGTTGCCTGACCGAAGCGGTGATAAAGACCCCAAGCGCTCGCTGCACCAAAAAGGGCCGACTCAGGCCGGCCGACGACCGGGTCGCCCCACATGCCGCTCATCGTGTGTTCGTCATCAGTACCCATCACCGGGTCGTCGATGTGGGCTCGATACTTGTGACACACCATGTGGTCGGCATCTCCGACGAGTCGCACCTGCCAGAACATCGTGTTTCCCGACATCGAGAACAGGTCCCCGCCACCCGCCACATGGTTCTCGACGGTGGCGCGCTGACCGGCGGACCAGTACTCGTCGTGACCGACCGAGATGACGAGGTGATGGCCGTTCACGACCGACGGGTCACGATCGAGATCGCTGGAGATTGCGTAGTCAAAGCGATGCCCGGCCGTTTCAGCCCACTCGACGAAGCGCCGTTCATGGGTGAACCATCCGGCTGAACCGATAGCGGCGGGGTAACCATGCTCGGCCCGGAACGCCATGTACCTGTCGCCATCAGCGTCCGGCTCCTCATCCCAGCGCACCGGTCGAGCCTTGCGGTCATCACGTTCGGTGGGCACCCGGCTGAGCAGCCCCCGGGCGAAGGGCCTGCGGAACGACACTTGATGTCCACCGGTGTAGAGAGAGCATCCACCCCAGTTGTTGTAGGCGTTCCATGTGTTCGTTCCGAGCACGAGCAGCGGGGCGCCGCTCGGCTCGGGAGAGCGCACGACGAAACAGGCGTGAGCGGTGTCCCTCCCGGCGGGTGCGTCCTCAGCGGTGAGGGTCACGAGATAGAACCCGCTCTCCCAGTCGCGTGAGGTCGTGATCTCGAGCGACGCCGGCCAGTTGCACCCCTCGGCATCAGCGTTCGCGGGCACGGGGTGATGGACGCCCTCAAGCGAGTCGGCCGACCAGACCACACGACGTTGGGCTCCCCATCGCTCGACAACGACGGAATAGCGCTCGGACCTGGTCGACGCATGGAGACGAACGGACTCACCAGCGGGAACCGAAAGAGGGGAGCAGTAGCCCTCGATCTCATCGAGGAAGGTCACATTGTCGATCAGTTCGCCCATGTGGCGATCGTAGGCGGATGGTGATCGCCGCTATG
>JAQCGT010000002.1 GCA_027730505.1 Actinomycetota bacterium
CCTCACGGCCACCCGCAATCAGGTCGACCTGCGCGACCAGAGCGAGGTTTCCCACTGGTTCAAAAAAAATCGCCCCCGGTATGTATTCCTCGTTGCGGGCACCGTCGGCGGCATCCTTGCCAACAGCACCCGCCCGGCGGAGTTCATCTACGACAACCTGATGATCCACGGCACCGTGGTGCACTCGGCCCATGAGACCGGCGTTGAGAAGCTGCTCTACCTCGGCTCGTCATGCATCTATCCCCGGCATGCGACGCAGCCCATCACCGAGGACCAGTTGCTGACTGGGCCGCTCGAACAGACCAACGAGTGGTACGCGATCGCCAAGATCGCCGGCATCAAACTCTGTCAGGCATACCGCCGCCAATACGGCAGCGATTTCATCTCTGCGATGCCCACCAACCTCTACGGTCCTGGCGACAACTTCGATCTCAACTCGAGCCACGTCATTCCGGCGCTCATACGCAAGTTCCACGACGCCAAGGTGACCGGACGCGCCGAGGTCGACGTGTGGGGCACCGGCTCGGCCTATCGGGAGTTCCTCCATGTGAACGATCTCGCCAGCGCCTGTCTATACCTACTCGAGAACTACAGCGACGACTCCCACATCAACGTCGGCACTGGGCTCGACCTATCGATCCGCGAACTCGCCGAGACGATCCGGGCGATCGTTCACCCCGACGCCGACATTCGGTGGGACACCTCCAAGCCCGATGGGACACCGCGCAAACTGCTCGACGTGTCCCGCCTGCGCAGCCTCGGCTGGGCGCCATCGGTGACGCTGGCCGACGGCCTGCGCGACACCTACCAGTGGTTCCTCGACACCGAATCCGCAGGCGGAGAGCTGCGCGGTGTCGGTTCGACGACAACCGCCGGTTAGGTTCGACCGGGTGGCCGACCGTTCGACCTTCGCCGAACAGGCGATGGAATACGCGCCCCAGTTGTATTCCACTGCACTGCGCATGACCCGCAATAGGGCCGACGCCGAGGACCTCGTGCAAGAGACGATGTTGCGGGGTTTTCGGAGCTTTGAGACCTTCAGCGAGGGGACCAACCTGCGTGCTTGGCTCTTCAGAATTCTCACGAACGCCTACATCAACCGTTATCGGGCCAAGCAGCGGCGACCCGTCGAGACCGACATGGGTGAGGTCGAGGACCTCTACTTGTATCGCCGAGTCGGCGGGCTCGAGGCCGCAGCGGCATCGCTCTCGGCCGAGGACCAGTTCCTCGACCTGTTCACCGATGACGAGGTGAAAGCGGCGCTCGAGGATCTGCCCGACAACTTCAGACTGCCCGTGATCCTCGCCGATGTGGAGGGGTTCGCCTACAAAGAGATCGCCGAGATGCTGGACATCCCGGTCGGAACCGTGATGTCGCGGCTACACCGGGGAAGAAAAGCGATGCAACGCGCGTTGTACTCATTCGCTGAGGAGCGAGGCCTGGTGAATCAGGCCGACTGACACGACATGGCCAACTGCAACGAGACACTCAAAGAACTGGAGCCGTACCTCGACGGGGAGTTGTCCGCGGAGGCGCGCGAGCACATCCATGGCCACCTCGACGGCTGCGCCGACTGCCAGCAGGCCTACGAGTTCCACTTCGAACTCAAGGAGGCGATTCGCCGCAAGGTGAGCAACGACGAACTCCCCGACGGCTTGTTGCAGCGCCTCGAGTTCTGTCTCCGCGAGGACTTCGACGGTGACGGCACGGTCGCCGGCGGGGTCAACGGCTAGGCTTCTCTCATGCTCGCAGCCAATATCTGGCACTGGTGGATCGGCGTCGTTCTCGCCCTCGTCGGCGTGGGCACCACCCTCGGACTGGTGGCGGGATATCTGAAGTCGGTGACTGCCCTCAAGCATCCTCTTGGGCGTCGCCAGCGCGACTCCGAGCTCTGAGATCGACGAATTCCTCTCCCGCTGCACCTTCCCGGACGCCGGGACCAAGGTCGACTGTGCGTTCTCCGGCGGTGCCGACTCGACCGCATTGCTCATCCTTGCGACGGCTGCAGGTCTGCACGCCACCGCACACCACGTCGATCATGGTCTGCGACCGGAATCATCGACCGAAGCCAACCGTGCACAAGTCATCGCCGAACAACTCGGTGTGGCCATCGTCGTGCACCGCGTCGACGTCGATCCCGGACCGAACCTCGAGGCTCGAGCCCGAAAAGCTCGCTTCGCGGCCCTTCCCGCAGGCTCACTGACCGGCCACACCGCTGATGACCAGGCAGAAACGGTGCTCATCCGCCTGTTGCGCGGGGCCGGCGTGACCGGGCTCGCTGCGATCCCCCCCGGGCCGACACATCCTCTGCTCGCTCTTCGGCGTCACGAGACGGTTGCCATCTGCGCGACCCGAGGCATCGAGCCGATCATCGACCCGTCGAATTCCGATCCCGCCATGTGGCGGAACCGGGTGAGACATGAGCTGATTCCACTCATGACCGAGATCGCCGGCCGCGATCCGGTGCCCGTGCTGGCTCGCACCGCCGACCTGCTCCGAGACGATGACGAACTGCTCAACGGCCTGGTCAGGTCGATCGATCCGACCGACGCCCGACAACTTCGAGCGGTCGAACCGGCTCTCGCCCGGCGTGCCTTGCGTCAGTGGCTCACCGTCGATGGCTATCCACCTGACGCTGCATCCATCGACCGGGTATTCGCCGTCGTGTCAGGCGAGGCAATCGCGTGCGAGATCAGCGGTGGGCGGCGAGTGTCCCGGAGTGATCAGCGCCTACGGGTCGAAGGCGACTAGCATTGCCAACCGTATGAATCGACCCGGGACGGCCACGTGATGCCCCCAAAACTGCGTGGGAAGTGGGCCCTCGGCATTCAGCCGAGGAATTTCACGTGGATCCTGAAGGACAAACTGGCCGTCTGCGAGCGTCCCGGAGGCTTCGGTGATAGCCACCGGCGGGTGCGCCGCCAAGAAGAGATCATCTGGATCCGCGAGAACGGTTTCAACTACGTGGTCTCGATCATCCAGGCCCCGCACAACCTGCACAATTACGAAGAACTCGGGCAGGCCTATCGCCACCGCCCGGTGCGATCTGACGACATCGACGCTTGGTTGACATCGTTCTACCGTGAGATCGACGACCTGATCCGAGCCGGTCAGCGGGTGCTCGTGCACGGCGAGGAACTCGGTGACCGCGTGGTCGGCATCATGGGCGGCTACATCCGATGGACCGGACTGATCGAGGATCCGACCGAGGCCATCACGATGACCGAACAGCTGGCGGGCCGCAAACTCGACCCGTTCGCCCGTGGGGTCATCATGCGGGCTCACGAACTCCGCTGAGATGACCGACGTCATCATCGTCGGCGCCGGACTTTCGGGGCTGGTCGCCGCTCGGACCCTGAGCTCCGCCGGACAGTCGGTGACCGTGTTCGACAAAGGGCGATCTGTGGGTGGGCGTCTCGCAACCCGTCGCATCGCAGGCGCACGGCTCGACCACGGCGCACAGTTCATGACCGTCCGATCAGACGCATTCGCCGCCCAGGTGGATGACTGGGCGACGCGGGGCCTTGCACGCGTGTGGTGCAACGGCTTCGGCGACGGTGACGGCCACCCACGGTGGATCGGATCGTCCGGCATGAACAGCCTCGCCAAGGACCTCGCGAGCGGTCTCGATGTCCGGGTCGATCACCTGGTGTTCTCGTGTACACGGGAACATGACCGATGGGTGGTGACAATCGACGATGGGCAGCGATTCGACGCCGACGTGCTGGTGCTCACCGCACCGGTGCCTCAATCGTTCTCGATGGTCTTCGAGACCGTCGACGTCCCGCGTGCGCTCATGGCGACTGAGCCTCATCGCACGATCGGCCTGCTCGCTGTGCTTGACGGCGCATCAGCCGTGCCCGAGCCCGGCGGTGTCCAAGATCCGAATGGCGACATCTCCTTCGTCGCCGACAATGCTGCGAAAGGCATCTCGGACAAGCCGGCGATCACCCTGCACGCATCGCCGTCGTGGAGCCTCGAACACTGGGACGACAGCGACCTCGAAGCACAACTCACCGAGTTGGCTCGCCCGTGGATCGGCACGGCGAACATCATCGAGTCGCAGGTGAAGAAATGGCGACTCGCCACGCCGACAGCGATCTGGCCCGAACCTTGCTGGGTCGACGTCGATCATCGCGTGGTCATCGGCGGCGATGCCTTTGCCGGGCCTCGGGTGGAGGCCGCACACAACTCGGGACTGGCCGCCGGCAAAGCGGCGATCAGTCTGTGCACACCACGTCGGTGATCGCCCCCTCGACGATCGACCACCACGATGCCATCGCCGTTCCACGGTCGTTGAGCATCTCGACGAACGAGGCGTATTCGGTATCACACCGCCGAGTGAACACCTCAGCGTGAGGTAACAGCATCTGATTGTCGAGCAGCGCCCGATCACCGTCGAAACCGATCACCGCCGGCATCACCACATGTTCGCCGTCACTGGCGAGAGGAGCGATTTCGAACCACACCACCGCCTCACCCAACAGGTCGGCGAAGATCACACAGTCGCCCACCCGTCGCAGGATCGTCGAGCATCGGTCGATGCCCGGCGTCCCCTCGACGATGGCCATCGACCGCCTGTCGTCGATCACAAGACCGACCGTCGAGGCGGCGACACCATCCACCACCGAAAATCCGGACGGCATGAAACGCTCAACTGGCGTCACCAGATCGATGCGTCGCACGAAGTCCGACGCCTCCGTTGCGTCCACAACCGCCGCCTCACTGTCGTCGGTGATCTGCGCCACCACGACAAAAGAGGCGATCACGGCGAGAACCGCCGCCACGAAACGGAGCGAGAAGAGCGCCCTCACCGAGCCGTCCAACCTCCGTCGACAATCAAGGACTGACCGGTGATGAATCCTCCGGCAGACGATGCGAGCAACAAGAGCGCTCCATCGAGTTCTTGGGGCTCGCCCATGCGTGGAATGGGTGAATTGGCCCGGATGAACTCCTGGCTCCGCTCGTCCTGCATCGGTTCCGTCATCTCCGAGGGGAACCAGCCGGGGCACAGTGCATTGACACGCACCCCCTTGCGCGCCCACTGCAGTGCGAGTTCACGCGTCATGTTGACGACCGCTCCCTTCGAGGCGCAGTAGTTCGACTGCTTCACCGGCGTACCCCCAACGTGGCCGAGCATCGAGGCAACGTTCACGATTGAACCTCCACCGTTGGCGATCATCGAGGGCGAACAAAGCTTGGCCATGTGCCACACAGCCACGGTGTTGATCTCCAACACCCGCTGAAACAACTCGAGAGACTCGTCCTCGACGGCGACCACTTCGGCGATGCCAGCGTTGTTGACCAGAATGTCGATGCGCCCATGGGCGGCGAGAGCCTCGGAGGCGACGCGTTCCCGGTCGGCGGCGACAGCCATGTCAGCCGCGACGACGGTCACACGATCTCCGAGGTCAGCGGCCAACGACTCGAGGCGCTCACGGCGCCTGGCGGTGACCACGACGGTGGCACCAACCGAGTGCAGCACCCTGGCCATGCGATCGCCGAGCCCGGCTGAGGCACCCGTCACGACGGCGACGGATCCGGAGAGATCGAACAAGGAGAGTGGATCGATGGGTGAGTTCACCGCTCCAGCATGGCAGCGGGGGCCACCGCTTCGCAGGTCGCGATCTGAGCGAGCTGTGATCGACCATCGACACACACCCACGCCAGACCCGGCCGCGGCGGGATCGGCGACCTGATCGGCAGGCTCGCACTGAGCAGATCACCATCGCCATCACCGGCGGCGACGAGCACCAACCCTCGGCGGGAACGCCTCACGACCGATGTCCAATGCCCGAATCTCGACCTCAACGCGTCGCCGTGGCCAGCAGCGATCACCATGAGACCAGGCTCCCCTGCTTCGAGTCGGTTGGTGAACGCGCCGTCGACATCGTCAATGCTGCTTGCATCGTCGACCGCGACGAGATGAGGTCCGGCCACGATCGGCACTTCATCCAAACGACCTCCTCGTCCGAGCCGGGAGACATATCCGCCGGTGGCGTCGACCCACGCCGCCGTGAGCGTGTCGAGCGCTGTCGTTCGACCAGACCGAGCGGGGCCGACCACCATCACATGCTCGCCGTCGGGAACCTCCAGTTGGAGATCATCCATATCGCTCGCCGCCTGGCCGATACGCAACATCACCGACCGGCCGGTTCGTTCTCCCGCCACCCCGGAGACTCGCTCCGGCAACACTCCGATCGCTGGCGGCACCAAGCGTTCGTGTCCCGCGCTCGGCTCAACGATCGCCAACTGCGCCTGAAGCCCGCTGCGCACGTCGACGATGCGGCCGGGAATTGCCGGCGGGACGCGATCGGCGCGCAGCCCATAGCGCTGCGCTTCGGCCGAGTCGTCCAGATGGAACAGCCAGGTGTTGCTCGCGTGCAGGTCGTGCCGGGCCGGGCCACCCGCTGTCACCGTCACCACCCCGACCGCCGGACCCTCCTCAAGAATCCGCTCGAGGTCGTCGCGCGCCGAGGTGTCGATGGAACGCATCACCTCGGCCACGCCGTCGATCATCAGCACCAGCGGCGCGTCGAGAACGCCGAGCCCGCGCCGGGTCTCAACTTCGGAGGCCACCTGTCGCAAGAGCCGAGCCACCCGCTCTCTATCTCGGATGGCCACAATCGGTGCAGCAATACCTGCGGCAACCAGCCTGGTGAGCCGTGGATCACCGCGTCCGTCGAGCAGATAGATCGCGGCGTCGCCGCAGGCGGTGGCCAGAGTGATGAGCGCACTGGTCGTGCCTGATCCGATCGCGCCGACCAGCGCCAGATTGCCGTCGGCCGGATCCCATGACAACGGCCGATGACGCTGCTCGTCGCAGGCGTCGATCAGTCCGATCCCCTCGGTGATCAACTCGGGTAAGGGATCGGCCCACGGGCGATGTGGTACCGGGAGCTGTCGGCTCGCCATACGATTTGCACATTCGGCCAGCGGCACCCGCAAGGTGACCGCGGTCTGGAACTCGATCGGTGCATCACCGCCGAGACGCACCATGGCCCGTCCAGGTCGCCGACGATCAAGGCGAGCGGCTCGATCATCGCCGATGACGTCGAGCGCATCGGCGCGATCTTGCAGACGCAACGCGATCCGGATGTCGGTATTGGCGCGGACTGCGTCGTCGATCACGCCAGCCGGGCGCTGCGTGGCGAGTACGAGGTGGATTCCGAGGCTGCGGCCACGTCGGGCAATGTCGACCAGCGCCGACAACGAACCCGACCCGATGCTCGCCAATGCAGCGAACTCGTCGACCACGATCACCAGCCGTGCCGGAGTGCCCTCCCCCGGGGTCATCTCAATGAGGTCCGCCACACCGGCGAGACGCAGCAGCACCTCTCGGCGTCGCACCTCCGCCTCGAGACTTTGCAACACCCGATCGACAAGACCACCGTCGAGATCGGTCACCACCCCGACCACCTGTGGCAGCGACGCCAAGGCGTCGAACGCAGCGCCACCCTTGTGATCAATCAGCAGGAAGGTGCACGTGTCGGAATCGTGGCGCAGACAGAGCGAGGTGATGAGGGTCTTGAGCAGTTCGCTCTTGCCAGACCCGGTGGTGCCGGCAACGAGGGCATGCGGGCCGTCGGCCACGAGGTCGATCGTCACCGGACCATCGGCCCCCGTACCGAGCACCGCCACCGCACTCCGCAGGTCGGCAGGGCCGTCAGCCGGCGATTCGAGTACGACCTCATCGGGAATCCGCCGACGGTGTTGATCGGGATCTTCGGGATCGACCAAACCGGCGAGCCGGTCCATGATTGCGGCAAACGTCGATCGGGTCATGCCTGCAACGTCAACAGCATCGATGCCTTCGCGGCCGTCGATCACACCGCTCCAATCGGATCCGATGTCGATCACGTCGGTGCACACTGCCGGGACGCTGTCGGCCACGGCGACAAGGCAGAGACATGTCGTCGGACGATCTGATTCCAGCGCCAGTCGCACCGGGGAGTCGGCGTGGATGAGCGACGCCACATCGGCGGTGATGATCAGGAGGAGCCGGTCATCATCAACGGCGCGCATCCGATCATCGACACCCGGCAACTCGTCGATCAATGCCGGGTCCACGGTGACATCGAGGTCGGCAGGACCGCGGGCGATCAGCACCTGCGCAACGATCGACCGCAACGCGCCTGCTGCGATCGATCGTTCGGCGCGCAACGCGATCACTCTCGAACTATCGAGTGGGATCTGGCGCGGCGACCCGAGAAGATCAGTGAGATCGCTGACCCCGACCGTCACCGAAAGCGAGTCACACGCCCGCTGACTCCAGACATCGACCGAGTCAGCCCGCTCCACGAGATCGACCGGCCAGAATTGGCGACGTGAACGTTCGGCGCATCGCTGCGCCTCGGCGAGTTCGCGGCGCTTCCGTGATCGACGACGCGTTGACTTCACCCGATCGATGAGCAGGCCGGCACCCGAGGTCATCACCCCGATCGCACCGAACGCCATGAACATCCATGATCCGGTGATAAGGGCGATCATCGCCGACCCGATGAGGGCCACCACGCTCATCATCAACCCCGTGGCATGCACGACGGGCACGCTGTCGGTTTCCACCTCATCAGCAGATGCGGGAGTCACCACTCGGCGTGGACGTCGCACCACCACCTCACTCGCACGTCGCTGCACAGCGCGGTGATGATGCGAGATGAGCAGACGACTCGAACCGACGCGGATGTGTAGCTCATCGTCGTCGAGCACCGTTGTCACCGCATCGAGAGCGGTCAGGACGCGGGCGGGATCGATGATCAGATGGTGGGCGGCGAGTCGCGGGTCGTCGATCTGCACGGTCGCCGTGACCGCCCGACCCACCGCCGTCAGTCCGACGATGGGACGGGATCGGCCGCAATCGGGTCCGCTGATGGGGCTGAGAGCGATGGGCATATGAGCGTTATGGACCACCACACCCCCTCACCGGAAAGGGTTTTCCCTCGGTGAGACGCCCAGTGAGAGACAGCGTGGGACCCTCGGAGATGGCGGACACGGATGGTGCCCGCCATGAACACCACACACACCACCACGGCCCAACCCTCCCGACCGCTCCGAGGCATGCGTGCCTCGCTGGAACGTGACTGGGAGCGCGTCCACCGAAACCCCCGAACGGTCGATATTGCGCGTGGCTGGTCGGTCACGACCGTGTCGTTCAATGACCTCGACGAACTGCTCGTGCTCGCCGGCTTCGGCGGTCACAGCGCCGACGACACGGTTCTGCGTGCGCTCGTCGCTCGATCCGCCGACGACGAACTGGCCACCCAGATCGTCCTGCGGCGCATCCTCCCCGGTCTGCTCGCCGTCAACCGCCGGCGGCCACGTCACCTCTCAGCCGAAGCCGGCCTGCGCGAACTCGTTACCGCAGCGTGGATCACCATCCGTTCCTACGATCCGAATCGACGTCCATCGAGTTTGGCCGCCGCGCTCATCGACGGTGCCCGTTACCGAGCCTTCCAAGCCGAGCGTCGTCGCCAAGAGCGTCATCCGGAATTGCCGAACGAGACGCTCGACCTCCAGCCCGAGCCAACGAGTGACGACGACCTGATGGCCCTTCGCCACCTCCTCGTCGAGGCCCGCTCACGCGGCTACGACCCCACCGACCTCGAACTGATCAGACGCATCGTGACCGGCACCAGCACCGCAGCACTGGCCGAAGAACTCGGGGTGACCGCGCGGGCGATCCGTTACCGGTGCACGCGGATCGCCAGCGACCTTGCGCTCATCGCGCGCGCTGCGTGAAGGTGGGGCGGCGCTTGTCGAAGAATGCGCTGATCCCCTCCTGACAGTCGGGAGTGACGATCCCGGCTGCCATCACCTCCATTGCGTAGGCATAGGCCTTGGGCTGTTCCATGTCGACTTGCGCGTAGTAGGCGCGCTTGCCGATGCCCTTGGCCATCGCCGAGCCACGGATCGAACGACCCATCAAGTCATTCACCGCGTCATCGAGTTGATCGTCAGCGACCACCCGATTGATCAGACCCCACGACGCAGCCGTGTGGGCATCGACCGCATCACCGGTGATCGCCAACTCCATCGCATGCTTGCGGTTGATCTGGCGGGCGACGGCGACCAAGGGCGTGTTGCAGAAGAGCCCGCCTTTGCCACCCGGCAACGCGTACGCCGACGACTCCGCGCCGATTGCCATGTCACAAGTGGCGACGAGTTGACACCCTGCAGCGGTCGCAAGGGCATGCACCTTGGCGATCACCACCTGCGGGAGTTCCTGCACCGTGTTCATCATGCGGGTACAGACCTCGAGCAGCGAACGGGCCTCGGGCAGCTCGACGTCGACCATGTCTCCGAAGTTGTGACCGGCTGAGAACACCGGACCATTGGCGGCGATGATCACACCGAGCGCATCGGACGAGCCCACGGCGTCGAGAGCGTTCTGCATCTCGAGCATCAGTGCCCGCGACAATGAATTGCGGGTGTCGGGACGGTTCAGCGTGATCGTGACAACGTCACCGGAGCGCTCGACCAGCAGGTTCTCGTAGCTCGTGCTCATCGACACAGCCTGCCACGTTGCCGAGCACTCTCGGCACGCGGAGTGCGCCCCCAGGGGGTCGAACCCTGAACCAACGGGTTAAAAGCCCGCTGCTCTGCCATTGAGCTAGAGGCGCGTCGGGCCCAAGGTTACGCCTCTTGACGAAGAACTGATCAGCCAACGTTGCGCTGGCGACCGTCCCAGTGCGGTGCCCGCAGCGCCTTCTTGTCGACCTTGCCGTAGACGGTGACCGGAAGGTCGTCCCGATACTCGATCGACTTGGGACGCTTGTAGGTGGCGAGATTCGACCGGCACCACTCGACAAACGACTCGCGGTCCAAGCTCGGCCTCGGCACCACGACCGCATGGACAGCCTCACCCCAATCGTCGTGGGGGACGCCGACGATCGCCACCTGAGCCACATCGGGGTGGGCTGAGATAACGGCCTCGACTTCGACCGAATACACATTCATGCCACCCGAGATGATCATGTCGTTGGCCCGGTCGACGAGGGTCACGAATCCCTCATCGTCCATGCGGCCGACGTCGCCAGTGCGCATCCAGCGGCCAGCGAAGCGCTTGGCGTAATTCTCGGGATCCTGCCAGTAGCCACGCATCACGTACGGAGAGTCGAGCGCAACCTCGCCCACCTCGCCCCGCGGCACCTCGTCGCCGGCCTCATCGATGATGGCGACCTCACACATCAGCGTCGCTTTGCCACAGGAGGACAACAGTTCGGGCTCGGACAGCGCCCGCACGTGATCGGGCTTGGAAAGCACGGTGGCGAAGTTCGGACACTCGGTCTGGGCGTACAACTGCTGCAGCACCGGGCCGAACACCTCCATCGCCTGTCGCAACCGTTCGGGCGAGATCGGCGCTGCCCCGTATTGGATGGTGCGCAGCGCAGCCGGACGGATACCCGTCTCCACAGCAGCATCGAGCAGTCGATAAATCATCGTCGGTACGGCGAACGTCCAGGTGATGTCGTGCTCGTCCATGATCCGAAGCACCTCGTGGGCATCGAATCCCTTCTCGACGCGCACATGCGCACCACGGAGCAACGCTGCCGCGCCGAGAAAGCCGGCTGCATGGGGCAACGGCGTGGTGAGCAGCATGTGCTCATCCCGAGCGATGCCGCCCTCCATGATGTGGGCGAACATGTTGAGCACCATCGGCGCCTGATGGTGGACGATTCCCTTCGGCTTGCCGGTGGTACCACCGGTGAATCCGACGAAGGAGAGGTCGCCAGGCCCGACTGCGCCGATGGCCGGAAGCTCGACCGAGGCTGATCCCGGCTCGACCACATCACCGTCGATGATCGTGCACGCGTCGGGAATCTCAGTGGCCAGATGGGCCAACGCCGGACTGACGACGGCGACCGTCGGTGTGGTGCGCGCCGCGATGTCGCCGATGTCCGATGCCGTGAGCATCGAGTTGAGCGGGATCTTGACCGCTCCGATCGCCATGATCGCCAAGTCGTACACCGGGAACGAGGCCGAGTTCTCACACAGCAACACCACCCGATCGCGCGGAGACGCCCCGGCCGCCCGCAGATTCTCAGCGGCAACGGCGACCGCCGTGGCCATGTCCGAATACGTCCACGTCACACCGCCTGCCGTGAGGGCCGGCCGAGGTCCGTTCAGAGTGAGGGAGCGACGAAATGCCTCCCAGAGTGTCGACATCATCACCGGGCACAGTACTCAGCGCGTCATTAGGGTCTGGATATGAACGCCGCCGAACGTTGGGCCACCGATCTCGCGTCATGGGGGATCCCCGACCACATCCTGAGCGCCGCCCCACAGTCGCCGTGGATCCATCCGGTCTCGACGTTCACCCCGAGCGGCGACCTCCACGTCGACACTCCGTCACGCCATCGGGCGCTCGAAGCGATCGAGTCGATCCGCGAACCGTCAGTGCTCGACATCGGCTGTGGTGGGGGTCGTGCGGCGTTCGGGCTCGTGCCACCGGCGACTTCGGTCATCGGTGTCGATCATCAACAAGGCATGCTCGACGTGTTCACCGATCAGGCCAACGAGCGAGGTGTCTCGGTCACCACCTTGCTCGGGGACTGGCCCGATGTCGCCCCGCAGACACCGATGGCCGATGTCGTGGTGTGCCATCACGTCTTCTACAACGTCGCTCGCCTCGAACCGTTCGTGACGGCGTTGACCGACCATGCGAAACAACGGGTGGTGGTCGAATTGCCCGAGCATCACCCGCTCACACATCTCAGCGATGCATGGCGGCATTTCTGGAATCTCGACCGTCCGACGGCGCCGACAGCTGAGGATGCGTTGGTGGTGGTGCGATCGATGGGAATCGACGCGCACCTCGAGCGTTGGTCGACACCCGCTCCGGCGACCGCTCCCGAGGTGTCGGATCTCGATGTGGAGCACATGCGGATCCGGCTCTGCCTGACACCTGACCGAGATGCCGATGTGCGCGCGTTCCTGGAGTCGCGCCAACCCGCCGGACGCGACCTTGCCGCGATCTGGTGGGGCGTTGCGTAAATGTCCGGACATTTGCTATCGTCTCTGACATGTGCCGCCAAGTGACCTGCAAGACCTGCGGAAAGGCCTCCTGGGCCGGCTGTGGAATGCACGTGGAACAGGTGCTCGGACATCTCTCCGCCGACCAGCGTTGCCAGTGCCACCTCAATCCCCCCGCGGTCGCCCCACGCAAGCGATGGTTCGCCCGAAAGTGATCTGATTCCCCATTGCCCGCTCAAGCATGACAGCCTGAGGGAATGGGGATCATCGTCAACACCGAGGCTGCCGTACGCACCCTCACCCTCGACCGGCCCGAGGCACTCAACGCGCTGACACCAGCGCTCCTCGACGAACTCGCCTCGGCTCTCGCCGATGCCGCCGGTGACGAAGCCGTTCGAGTGGTCGTCCTGACCGGAACCGGCCAAGCGTTCTCCGCCGGTGTTGACCTGAAAGCACTCGCCGATGATCCGCCTGCCGGCGGCGATGTGTCGGGAGCACTCAACAACCCGGCACGCCGGGCCTGCGACCTGTTGTCGACAATGCCGAAGCTCACCATCGCCAAGGTCAACGGCTTCTGTTTCACCGGCGCTCTCGAACTCGCCCTTGCGTGCGACCTCATGGTTGTGGCCGCCGAAGCGAAACTCGGCGACACTCACGCCAAGTGGGGCCTGCGGCCCACCTGGGGAATGAGTGCCCGCCTGATCCGCGCCGTCGGCCCGGTGCGGGCCCGCGAACTTTCGTACACGGCTCGCACCATCACCGGACACGACGCCCACGCCTACGGAATGGCGAGCCACTGCGTTCCACTCGCAGAGCTCGATGCCACTGTCACCGAACTCGCCGAGACCGTCGCCGCCAACAGCCCCGAATCGATCGCCGCGTACAAAGACCTCTACCACCACCAGCAGGACCTCGGCTTAAGCCATGGATTGGGCTTCGAATACGCCACCCACTATCCGATGGGCGACGCCGGTGGGCGTCTCGACGGATTCACCAAGAAGGACTGACATGGCCGAGCGAGCGAATCTGATCGTCGGCGACGAACTCGTCGCACTCGTCGAGGACGAGGTCCTCCCCCCGACCGGTATCGGCGTCGACCAATTCTGGGAGGGACTTGCTGCGATCATCGCCGACCTCGGGCCGCGCAACGCCGAGTTGCTCGAGACTCGCCAGACCATGCAGGCCGCGATCGACCGCTGGCATCGTGAACACGGCGTCGGCGACCCGGCCGAATATCGATCGTTCCTCGAGTCGATCGGCTACCTCGTGCCCGAAGGCCCCGCATTCGAGATCCACACCAAAAGCATCGACCGTGAGATCGCCGAGGTGGCCGGGCCACAACTCGTCGTTCCCGTGACGAACGCTCGGTATGCCATCAACGCGGTCAACGCCCGCTGGGGCTCGCTGTACGACGCCCTGTACGGCACCGACGTGCTCGGTGAGCTGCCGCCTCCCGGCCCGTACAACACCGAGCGGGGAGCGCGCGTCATCGCCGAGGCACGACGCATCCTCGACGACGTCATTCCCCTTGCGTCAGGCTCACACCTCGGGTCGACCCATTACGCGGTCGTCGACGGGCAACTCGTCGTCACGCTCGCAGACAGATCGACGACAACCACCGATGACTCGGTGACCGTCATCGGCTGGACAGGACCAGCCGATGCGCCGTCGTCGATCGTGACCCGGCATCACGGTCTCCACGTCGACATCCGGATCGACCGTGGGCACTCGGTCGGAGCCACCGACACTGCCGGCATCGCCGACGTCATCCTCGAGTCGGCCGTGACCGTGATCATGGACTGTGAGGATTCGGTTGCATGCGTCGATGCCGCTGACAAGGCGCTCGCATACAAGAACTGGCTCGGGCTCCAACGCGGCACTCTCACCGCCGATGTCGACAAGGCCGGCAGCACATTCACCCGGACGATGGCACCGGATCGCACACTGCGCGCACCCGATGGCGCAGAGGCCACACTCCCGGGACGCTCGGTGATGCTGGTTCGCAATGTCGGGCACTTGATGACAACCCCCGCTGTACGGACCAGCGACGGTGC
Source organism: Actinomycetota bacterium (assembly GCA_027730505.1). Lineage (GTDB taxonomy): Bacteria > Actinomycetota > Acidimicrobiia > Acidimicrobiales > Ilumatobacteraceae > Casp-actino5. The sequence continues at coordinate 15,027 of JAQCGT010000002.1, forward strand.
GGAGATCCCCGAAGGCATCCTCGATGCGGTCATGACCGTTGCCTGCGCGTTGCCAGTGACCGGCTCGGTGTACGTGGTAAAGCCGAAGATGCACGGGCCCGACGAGGTCGCCTTCGCGTGTGAATTGTTCGACCGTGTCGAACGCCTCCTCGGTCTCGCACCAGAAACGGTGAAGCTCGGCATCATGGATGAAGAGCGCCGCACAACCCTGAACCTGGCCGAATGCATCCGAGCTGCAGCAGGGCGAGTGGCCTTCATCAACACCGGGTTCCTTGACCGCACGGGTGACGAGATCCACACATCGATGCAAGCCGGCCCGATGGTGCGCAAAGCAGACATGCGGGCCGAACGCTGGATCGCCGCCTATGAGGACCACAACGTCGACACCGGACTCGCCTGCGGGCTGCTCGGACGAGCCCAAATCGGCAAAGGCATGTGGGCCGCCCCCGACCTCATGGCCGACATGCTCGCAACCAAGATCGGTCATCCGAACGCCGGCGCATCATGTGCCTGGGTGCCCTCCCCCACGGCCGCCACCCTCCACGCCATCCATTACCACCGGGTCGACGTGGCCGCCCGCCAACGCGAGCTCGCCGACCGACTCGCCGCCGAGGGACCCCGCTCCAGCGTCGACGACCTGTTGCGCATTCCGGTCGCCGCCGACGCCACCTGGAGCGACGAGGAGATCCAGGCCGAACTCGACAACAACGCCCAAGGCATCCTCGGCTACGTGGTGCGCTGGGTCGATCAGGGAGTCGGCTGCTCCAAGGTGCCCGACATCCATGATGTGGGGCTCATGGAAGACCGCGCCACATGCCGTATCTCATCGCAGCACATGGCCAATTGGCTACTTCACGGCGTCATCGACGCCGACCGGGTGCGCACGACCTTCGCCCGAATGGCCTCGGTGGTCGACGCGCAGAACGCCGACGATCCGGACTACACGCCGATGGCCCCCGCTCTCGATGGCACCGCCTACCGTGCTGCACTCGATCTCGTGCTGTCAGGTGTCGAACAACCCTCCGGCTATACCGAGCCCATCCTCCACGCCCGCCGACTCGAACTGAAGGAAACCCGATGACCTCCTATGCCCCAACGATCACCCTCGATGAAGCGCGCACGATCATCGCCGCGACCCTTGAGCACGGCCGGGCAGAACAGATGAACCCGCTTGTCGTTCTCGTGCTCGACGCCGCCAGCTCCCCGATCGCCTACGAACGCTCAGACGGATCACCCACCGGCAGATTCGACATCGCCCGCGGCAAAGCCAACGGCGCCTTGCAACTCGGCGTGAACTCGAAACGGATCGGCGAGATGGCGATCGAACGACCGCACTTCATCAACGGTGTGATGGCGTCGATCTCGGGACCCTTCGTGCCGGTCGCCGGAGGCGTGATCGTGCTGCGTGACGGCGTCGTCGTGGGGGCAGTGGGCGTGTCCGGCGACACCAGCGACAACGACGAAGCCGCCGCCATCGCAGGCATCACCGCTGCGGGGCTCGACCACCCGTGAGTGATCTCGTCGACGACCTCCGTGCTGTGCTCGGCGACCGGGTACGCACCGACGGCGCGCAACGTGCGCTGCTTCGACGCGACGCGTCGGTGTTCGAGGGAGGTTCAGCGGGTCCGATCTGCCTGTGTGACAACACCGCCGAAGTGCAGCACGTGGTGCGCACGGCGATCACCCACGGTCGGGCCGTGGTGCCTCGGGGTGCCGGAACCGGACTCGCTGGTGGGGCGGTGCCTCTCGGTGAGCCGGTCGTGATCTCGCTCGCCCGAATGAACAAGGTTCTCGAGGTCGACGTTGATGCCCGGATCGCCTGGGTGCAGCCCGGCGTCGTCAATCTCGACCTGTCGAAGCACCTCGCCCCGCTCGGCTTCCACTTCGCGCCGGACCCGTCAAGCCAACAGGTGTGCACGATCGGAGGGAATGTCGCCAACAACTCAGGCGGCCCACACTGCCTCGCGTACGGGGTGACCAACGCGCACATCCTCGCCATGGAGGTCGTCCTCCCCGACGGCGAAGTGACGGTCCTCGGTGGGCTCGACGCGGAACCAGCCGGCTACGACCTGCGCGGTGTGTTCGTCGGCGGCGAAGGAATGCTCGGTATTGCCACGCGAGTGGCTGTGCGGATCACGCCGAACCCACCAGCGGTGCGCACCCTGTTGTTGTCGTTCGAGACCACTCGCCAAGCAGCGGCCACGGTGAGTTCAGTGATTGCCGCCGGCATCGTTCCCGCCGCGATGGAGGTGATGGACCAGCGCATCATCATCGCCGTCGAGAACTACGTGCATGCCGGCTACCCCACCGACGCCGGAGCGGTGTTGCTGGCCGAAGTCGATGGACTCGAGGGTGGCGCCGAGATCGACGCAGCCCGCATCGCCGAGATCGGCCGAGCCGAAGGAGCGACAGCGGTGCACCTCGCCGAGGACGAGAATCAGCGCGCCCTGCTTTGGAAGGGACGCAAGACCGCCTTCGGCGCTGTGGCTCAGGTGACCCCGAACTACTACCTGCACGACACCGTGGTGCCGAGATCGAAACTCGCCGAGGTGCTCGACCGTGTATACGAGATTGCAGATCGACATGACCTACTGGTGATGAACGTGTTTCATGCCGGCGACGGAAACCTGCATCCACTGCTGTTGTTCGACGCTCGCGAACCCGGCGTCTACGAACGCGTTCATGCCGCCGGCGCTGAGATCGTCGAGGCATCACTCGCCGCCGGTGGGGTGCTGTCCGGCGAGCACGGTGTCGGAATTGAGAAGCAGCCGTACATGTCGATGCTCTTCTCCGATGATGACCTCGACCACCAGGAACGACTGCGGCGGGCCTTCGACCCGGCATGTCGGTCGAACCCGGGCAAGGTCATACCCGAAGGACACTCCTGTGCCGACATCCAGCACCTCCGGACGGTGCCCGAGGGGGTGTGGGGGTGAGCCTCGACGCGTTCGTCGACGAGATCGGCGACACGGGACCGGTGTCGGTCGCCGGTGCCCGCACCAGATGGGACCTCGGCGGCACACTCGACCCATCAGCGCGAATCGTCACTGCGCCGACTGGCGTGGTCGAGTACCTGCCCGACGAGATGACGGTGACTGTGCTGGCTGGCACCCCCGTGCATGAGTTGTCTCAAGTGCTCGCCGAGCGCGGCCAGCGCTGCGCGCTTCCCGATCGCGGTGGCACAGTCGGTGGTGCCATCGCCGTCGGCGAGAACCATCTCGAAGTTCTCGGTCGCGGCACGCTGCGAGCCTCGGTGCTCCAAGTGCGCTACGTGTCGGCCGAGGGACGTCTCGTGAAGGGAGGCGGGCCGACCGTGAAGAACGTCTCGGGCTTCGACATCCCGCGACTTATGACCGGGGCTATCGGCACGCTCGGGATGATCGGCGAGGTGATACTGCGCACGAACCCGATCCCAGCGACGAGCATCTGGGTGGAGAGCAGCGATGCCGACCCGTTCACCGTTGCGGATGTCGTCCTGCGACCGGGTGTGATCCTCTCGAACAGTGCGACCACGCGGGTGCTTGTCGAAGGTCATGCACCCGATGTGGCCAGCGCGATGGAGGCGCTCCGCAAACTCGGAACCTGGAACGAATGCGACGGTCCATTCGACTGTCCGCCCCACCGGTGGTCGCTCGAACCGGCTGACCTCCGTTCGCTCGAAGGCGTGCACGTGGCGTCCATAGGTGTGGGCACCGCATGGCGTGAGGTCGAGCAACCGCGACGAAACCTGCCTGGCCCGGTGGTCGAAATCTCGCGACGCCTCAAGTCGAACTTCGACCCGACCGGTCGGCTCAATCCGGGAAGGAGCGTGATCTGATGGATCTGCGGATCGACCCTGACGAGTTGGTCACCTGTATGCAGTGCGGGCTCTGCCTCAGTGCGTGCCCCACCTATCGGGTGACCGGCGACGAGACATACTCGCCGCGTGGTCGCATCGCTCTGATGCGCGAAGTCCAAGACCATGAAGCGCCACTCACCGCTGAAGTGATCGAAGCATTCGACACCTGCATCCAGTGCCGTGCGTGCGAGCCGGCATGTCCGTCGGGGGTGCCCTATGGCCACCTCATCGAGCGAACCAAGGAGACGCTCACCGACCGACGCCACCCTCGACTGCGATCGCTGGCACTTCGTGCACTTCGGATGCCACGCCTGCTCCGTTTCGGGTCAAGCGCTCTGGCGCTCGCCCAACGGGCGCGGCTCGTGCCAAAACCGTTGGCAACACGACTCGGTCTTCCCCAGCGCCTACCGGTCAGACGATCGGCCCATAACACCTCCGGTCGAGATGTGTATTTGTTCACCGGCTGCGTGATGGATGCCTGGCAACGAGATGTCCACCACGCCGCTCAACGGGTACTCGAGGCCGCCGGGTTTGGCGTGACCCCGACCGGCGACCTGGCACCGTGTTGCGGTGCGCTCCACTTGCACGCAGGGCTGCGCAGCGAGTCACTCGGCCTGACCGCAGCCGTCGACTCCGCGCTCGACCCAACCATCCCGGTCTTGGTCGACTCGGCCGGATGCGGAGCACACTTGAAGGACCACTCGTCGCTCACGGTGTACGACATCCAGGAGTTTCTTGCTGACCATCTCGACCGGTTGCCCGAGGTCACGCCTCTCGACCTCCGGGTCGCCGTGCAGGACCCCTGTCACCTGCGACACGTGCAGAAGGTGCACCCGGCTACTCGCGCGGTGCTCCGACCGTTCGTTCGTGAAGTGGCCGAACTCGATGACGACGGCATGTGCTGTGGCGCCGGAGGTGCTTACTCTGTGCTCGAACCGGAGATGTCAGGGCAGGTACGTGAACGCAAGCTCGACAGCATCAACCGGCTAACTCCTGATGTGGTGGCGAGCGCCAATCCTGGGTGTTCGATGCATCTCGCCGCTGCGGGGGTGCCGACGATTCATCCGATGCAGTTGATCGCTCAGGCAATCGACGGGTAATCGACCCAACGGGTTTCGAGTCGTTCGCCAGTCGGTGGTCGGAATGCGCCGGTCAGCGGTGGACCGATCGCGGGCGGCGGTGGGGTTGGTGGAGGGATCTCCCAACCACTCGCATTGCGGAAGACGAGTCCGTCAGCCCGGTCCGGGTTGCCGCTGATATCGAGTTCACCAAGGTGATGGAGTCGGTGATGCCGATGGCAGAGCGCCACGAGGTTGTCGGTGTCGGTACGGCCGCCGTCTGACCAGTGCACGAGATGGTGGATGTCGGGACGCAACGTGCTCGAACACCCTGGAACACGACAGCCACCGTCGCGCTCGACGATGATGCGTCGAACACGATCGGGAACGATGCGCTGCGTTCGGCCAAGGTTCACAGCGGCACCGGCGATGTGATCGAGACGACGAACCTCGCCATCACACGACAACAGCTGCGAGATCGATGCCGGTAAGGGGCGACCTGATGCCCACCGGCCCACCGGTGTGCCGTCATGGTCGGCGCTCACGTGGACGAGCATCTGGAAACGCTGACGTCGCTCAACTCCGGCAACCGAGAGCGAACGGCGGACGATCTCCATCAGGGCATCGGTGCGTGTGACACGGGTGGGATCGTCGCCCGCGCGCAGGAGCGCATCACGAGCCTCGTTGAGCGCTGCTTCGAACTCGGCACCGTGGTCAGCATCGAGACGGATCGACGCCCACCAACGACCGTCATCACGCTGACCGAAGGTCATCGACTCATCGGTGGCTGGCTCAGGCGCGGGTTCGTCGAACAACTCGCGGCGGGTGACGGTGGTGAGCTGGCGGACCGTCATCTGCCGGGCATACGCCGTGACCCGCTCATCGGCCCAGTCGGGCACACGACAGGCGACAGCGACCTGGTCGAGGGTGAGCGACCCCTCGTCGAAGGCCGCCATGAGGGTGGGAAGAGAGTCGGCGCGTTGTGCGACCCGGATGATCTGCCGAGCAGTGTTCGATGACACGCCCGCACGCCAACAGAGCCAATGTTGCGGTGACACCACACCGGCACCCGACCACGAGCCGTCGGCGAGCACGGTCTGCATGTGACGAACGAGGCGGGCATGTTGCAGGTTGATCGAACCCTGTACGGCAGCCGCCGTGACTTCGGGCGCAACCATGTCCGCGTACATGTCGGCGCTCGAGGGAGTTGCCATCCTCTCCGTCGTCATGAACGAACTCATGTTCGTTACAATAACACCTGTTCGCTTCGCTCGCAACTCGGCCGAGCAACGTCGTTCGCAACTACGGTGGACCGCATGACGAGCGCAACCTTCCGAGCCTTCCGAGCAGATACATCGGGCGAATCAATCGACCGGAGTGTCGTCACGATGTCGACCGATGACCTCGCCGACGACGGAGCGCTCATCGAGGTGCACTGGTCGAGCGTCAACTACAAGGACGGACTCGCCTCGACCCCCACCGGCAAAGTTGCCCGTTTCAGCCCGATGGTCCCTGGCGTTGACCTCGCCGGCGTGCTCCTCGAAGATGCCGGTGACATCCCCGCCGGCACCGAGGTAATCGCCCACGGCTACGACCTCGGCGTGAACCGCCACGGAGGCTTCGCCCAATTCGCGACCGTGCCAAACGACTGGCTCGTGCCACTCCCCGCCGGATTGAGCACCCGTGAAGCCATGATCATGGGTACGGCTGGCTACACGGCGGCGCTGTCGGTGATCGCCCTGCTCGACCATGGCATCTCACCCGATGACGGGGCGATTCTCGTGACCGGAGCGACCGGCGGCGTCGGCTCGACAGCGGTCGGCATGCTCGCCGGGCTCGGCTATGCAGTGACGGCGTCAACCGGAAAGCCTGACGAAAGCGACTTCCTCACAGGACTCGGGGCGAACGCCGTGATCGACCGGAACACGCTCGCCGAAGCCGGCAAGCCGCTGCAGGGAATGCAGTGGGCAGGAGCCGTCGACTGCGTAGGCGGTGTGCCACTCGCCAATGTCTTGGCGCAGACGAACTACGGCGGCGCCGTTGCAGCCAGCGGGCTCACCGCTGGGAATGGTCTGCCGACCACAGTGCTTCCGTTCATCCTTCGAGGCGTGACGCTCTATGGCATCGACTCGGTGCAGACGCCGATCGCCAAGCGGCGCGAACTGTGGGCTCGGATTGCATCCGATCTCAAGCCGGCCGGACTTGACGCCATCGGTCACGACATCGGGCTCGACGACCTCGACGGCGTGCTCACCGACATCCTCGCTGGCAAGGCGGTCGGCCGTGCCGTGGTCGATCTGAAGCGGAGTTGAGATGAATTTCGCGAAGCCATCCGACGAGGTGTTGCGTACCAGGCTCACACCGCTGCAGTACGAGGTCACCCAGCACGCTGGAACCGAACGCGCCTTCACCGGCGAGTACTGGAACGTCTTCGACGACGGCACATACCGCTGCATCGTGTGTGAAACCGAACTGTTCGACTCGTCGACGAAGTTCGATGCCCACTGCGGGTGGCCGAGTTTTCACACGGCACTGTCGGACGACCGTGTGCAATTCATCGAAGACCGCTCCCACGGCATGGTGCGAGTTGAGGTGCGCTGCGCCACCTGCGAGGCCCACCTTGGACACATCTTCCCCGACGGCCCGCCGCCCACGGGCCATCGCTATTGCATGAACTCAGCCAGCCTTCAGTTCGAAGCTCGGGGCGACATTTGATGGCCGCACGAGTCGTCGACTGGGCGGAACAGGAACGACGGCTCAGCGAGCACGTCAGTGTGCTCGTGGGCGACGCCAACGGCGGCTACCCGTCAGGCAACTCGGTGCTGGTTCGGGGCGCCGGAGAGGCCGTGATCATCGACCCGTCGGTGACCGCGGTTGCCAAGGGAGGTGCACCGGTCAGGGTCGACGCGATGATCACCAGTCACGGGCACGAAGACCATCTCCCCGGGACGGGGCTCTTTACCGAGGCGCGGGTGCACGTCCACGAGGCCGACAAGCACGTGCTCGAGGATCCGTCACACATGCTCGACGCCTATCAACTCGTGGGCGACGCGCGAGAGGAGTTCCGGCAGTCGATCCTCACCGAGTTCAACTTCGCAGCGCGGCCCGACGCTGAAGGGTTTCACGACGGTCATGTGTGGTCACTCGGCGGTGTTGACGTGGAGGCGGTGCACCTGCCGGGTCACACCGCCGGCCACTCAGGTTTTCGAATCTCCGAAGGGGTCTTCTTCCTCTCGGACATCGACCTCACCGGGTTCGGCCCGTACTACGGCGATACCTGGTCGAGCCTCGACGACTTCGAGAACTCGCTGATCAAAGTCCGCGACGAAGAGGCTGACTACTACGTGACCTTCCATCAGAAGGGTGTGATCGAGGGTCGCGAACGGTTCTTGGAGATGGTCGACGCCTACCACGCGGTGATCCACCGGCGACACACGAACATGCTCGAGTTCCTCTCCGAGCCGCGCACGATTGCTGAAATGGTCGCCCACCGGTTCGTGTATCGGCCGCATGTCGAGATGTCGTTCTGCGACTCGATCGAGGGTCGCACCGCCGAGTTGCACGTGGCTCGGATGCTTGAGCGCGGCGAAGCGGTCGAGGTGGAACCCGGCCGTTATCGAGCTGCCTGAACAAGCCCAGTGACTGCGTCGCGATATTCGGCGACGCGAGCGAGATGTCCATCGACATCGGTATCACCGGCATTGTGCGTGGCGATCGACAGGTGTGTGCATCCGAGTGCCGCCCACCTCTCGGCGTGGCCTCGCCAACGATCGGGGTCGCCACCGGCGAACTGTGCTTGGGCATGAATGGTGAAGCCGTCCATGCCGAGGCCGAGTTCGTCACGCCGGGCGCGAATCGCGTCAACGCAAGCGGCTGACTTGTCGTTCGGCGAACCGAGCGGGATCCAACCGTCACCGAGCCGAGCACACCGCTCGAGCGCAGCCGGTGCTGAACCACCGAAGCTGACGGGGATGGGCTTGGCCGGTCTCGGCAGGATGCTGGCGAGCTCCATCGAGTGGAACTCGCCGTCGAAGCTGAAGGCGTCCTCGGCCCACAGCCGCTTCATGAACACCACTTGTTCTTCGAGCCGGGCACCTTTGCGGTCAAAGGCTGCGCCGAGCGCGTCGTACTCGACCTTGTTCCAACCGATGCCGACACCGAGGCGGAATCGATCCCCTGACAGGATCGCCACTTCGGCCGCCTGCTTCGCGGCGAGAGCTGCCTGACGCTGAGGCAACACCATCACCGATGTGACGAGTTCGACCCTCGACGTGCACGCCGCCAAGAAGCCATAGAGCACGAAGGGCTCATGGAACGCCGTGTCGGAGTCGTACGGACCCTTGAACCCACCCGGACGCTCACGCTTGGCACCAAGGACATGGTCGTAGACCATGAGATGGCCGGCGCCAAGCTCCTCGGCACCCTGCGCAAAGGCCCGGATCGCGCCCGGGTCGGTACCGATCTCGTGATGTGGGATGACGACGCCGAATTCCATGGCGCCAAGGTTCGCAGATCAGCGGACGTTCACCACGATCCCGAGCTGCCGCCTCCCCCACCCCCGCCGGCGCCACCGCCACCACCACCGCCCCCTGACGAGGACGGAGCGGTCGTTGCGGATGAGAAGGTCGAATGGTGATGGTGCATGAACGCCGTGGTCGCCACTGTGGATACGACCGCAGCGTTGCCGAGTGCCTTGGCCGCACGCTCCCATGCCTCGGCCTCACCCAAGGCGACCGCCCACGCCGTGTACTCCCGAAGCACCCCGCGCTCAAGTGCCTGCTCGACATGTGTCGCCTCACTGGCGGCGAGGAATCGACGGAATGATTCGGTGCGCAAGAACGCCGCTGATCCAGTCGCCGTTCGTGACGCCCACGCGCCCGCACTCGCCATCAGTCCGACCACGAGCCCGATGAGCGCTGCGGCCACAACAACAATGAGCGCGTTTCCGGACAAGGCGCCCGCCGATGCTCCGGAAAACCTGAACGCCAGACCTGCGCCGGCCAACATGCCGACGAGAACAATCCCGAGAAATATCGAGGCAATTCTCGGGCCGAGGCCCACCTGGGAAGCCATGCGAGTCCACCAGTTACGCGCTGCGATGCGTTCGGCGAGCTTGGACTGAAGCGTTGACCACGCCGAGGCGAAGCCGGCAGAGTACCCCGGCGGGACCGTCCGTGACCCTCCGGGCACCAGTGTCCTGAGGAGCACCTCCTCATCCGCTGATGAGACAACGTCAGTTCGGCTCAACACCACGCCGTCATCGGACTCGTCTGCCGTCAGGGTGCCAGTTCCGAGTTGTGATGAGAGCCACGCCGACACGGTCTGGCTGCTCACGTTCTCGTCAAGAAGGACTCGACCCTCCCACGGTGCGATGCCGTCGGGCGGCGCGAACTCGACAGTTGCCATCGCAGCGAGTTCGCCATCGGTGACACGCCGAGTCGGGGAGCCCGCAACCGGAAAAGCGGCCTCGCCGGCATCGACAGCGGCGACTTCATTCGATCCACGCTGGATGGCCCGCATCACAATCCACCCACCAGCGACGAAGGCGGCCAGCGCCACCAGCACCGCCCGCCACAGGGTCGACGGATCCTCGACCGGCGGGAATGTGGGACCGGGATCGATGCCGACTGGCTCGCCTGCGATGACGGCAGATCCCGACAGGTTCACGCCTGCTCCGGCGGCGAGCGGTTCGAACACCACCTGTTGGCCAACATCGCCCTCGGTCAGGTCGCAACCGCCGATCTCGCCCAAACCGCCCACCGAGCACAGCGGGTCGTCGAGACGGAATCCGTCGAGCACCACGGTGAAGCGGCCGGTCTCGAACTCCTCACCCGGGTCGATGACCGAGAGATTGAAGTTCTGGTCCATTGGCGCAGCGGGAAGTGTGTAGGCGAGAACAAAGCGATGTCGTCCCGACACAGTGACGTTCGGATCACCGATCCGGATACCGAACTCGCTGAATCCGGGGTCGGTGAAAATCTGATCGGAGACGGTGGCCGAGTACGCCTCGATGTCGGCGGGCTCGCCGAAGTCCGTGCGCAGCACACGCTCGTAGCCATGACGCTGCACATGGCCGAAGTCGATGTCGACGAATTCGGTCACCCGAAGTCCTCCGGTCGCTCCAGGTTCCAAGATGATCGTCTTGGCGTCGAATCGCTCGCCCCTATTCGGTGAGCCGATGAACCCAAACAGCGCAGCGATTGCAAGCAATAGCGACGTAGCGATCACGCCCGGAAGACGTCGAAGTACTTCCATACCGACGACCCTAGATCACCCAACCGCGACCTACGATCGACACATGACCGGAACCTTGGTGATCCTCCGTCACGGCCAGAGCGAATGGAACCGCCTCAACCTGTTCACCGGCTGGCACGATGTCGAACTCACCGAGCAGGGACGCACCGAGGCAGTACAGGCCGGCCGCACGATGGCTGATGCCGGGCTGCGTTTCGACACCAGCCACACGTCGCTGCTGACTCGAGCCGTCGTCACCCAGAACCTCGCCCTCGAAGCGATGGGGCAGCCATGGCTTCCCGTCGAGCGCCACTGGCGGCTCAACGAACGTCACTACGGAGCACTCCAAGGGCTCGACAAGGTCGAGACCACGAACCGACACGGCGAGGAGCAGACGTACATCTGGCGTCGGAGCTTCGACACCCCACCGCCCGCCGTCGAGACAGACAGTCCCGAACACCCGGCGAACGACCCTCGATATCGATCACTACCCCGCGATGTGCTGCCAGGCACGGAATGCCTCGCTGACGTGGTCACTCGGGTACTGCCCTACTGGTACGACCGGATCGCCCCCCAACTGTTGGCCGGCCTCGACGTGCTGGTGACCGCCCACGGCAACAGCCTCCGGGCGCTCCTGATGCACCTCGAAAACGTGTCTCCCGACGAGATCGCCGAAGTCAACATTCCGACCGGTGTCCCTCGCCGCTACACCTTTGGGGATGAGCTCGGGGTTGAGGCTGCCGAGTACCTCGGCGACCCTGATGTGATCGCTGCTGCCATCGCGCACGTGGCCGGTCAAGCGACCTCTCAGCACTGATCTACGATCCGCTCATGGGGAGCGCAAAGGATCATCTGACACATCTGGGGAGCGTGCCGATCTTCTCGGCCTGCACACAACGAGAGTTGCAGCGAATCGCCAAAGCCGGCAGCGAAGTGACGATGAAGGCCGGGTCGATCATCATCGATCAGGGACAGACCGGGCGCGAGGCGTTCGTGGTGCTCTCGGGGACCGTGACGGTTCGCCGCAACAACCGCAAGATCGCCACGCTCGGGCCCGGTTCGATCGTCGGGGAACTATCGCTGCTTGATCACGGTCCACGTACCGCCACCGTCACCTGTGACACCGACTGCGACCTGTTCGTATTGGATCAACGACACTTCACCGCCGTGCTCGACGACGTCCCAGCGATTGGCACCAAGGTGCTCGCACACCTCGCTGGTGTGGTGCGCGAACTTGATCGGCAGTACTTCGGCTGACGCTTGCAACTAGCGTGGGGGCGTCATGGCTACGCAGACCGACTCCACCGCTACCGACACCGACAAACGGTTCAAGCCGCATCAGTTGTCGCTCGCCCTCGGCATCGGAATGGGCGTGTTCATCCTGCTGTCGGGTGTGCTCCCCCAGATAACCCACTGGCACAACGACAACGAGGTGCACCGCACCGTCTTCGGGAACATTCCCGGGCCGATCCAGATCGCCTTTTACACCGTGATTCCGGCGATCGTCGTGTGGGGAGCGTTCCGCTTCGCCGACCGAATGAAGAACTGGGAGCGCGGCACGATCGCCAAGCGCCGCACCACCACCAAGAACGCCAAGCGCCGTGCGGCTGACTTCCGCGCCGGCGTATACATGCAGACCTTGTTGCGTGACTCGGCCGCCGGTCTCATGCACTCGATGATCTACTTCGGGTTCCTGGTGTTGATGGGTGTGACCACGGTGCTCGAGATCGACCACCAGATGCCCGAAAGCCTCAAGTTCCTGCACGGCACCACGTACAAGGCGTATGCGTTCGTCGGTGACTTCGCCGGTCTGGTGTTCACGCTCGGCGTCGTCTGGGCCATCGTTCGTCGCTACATCCAGCGGCCGTATCGGATCCGGATCAAGACCAAGCCCGAGCACGCGGTCATCCTCGGCACGTTCCTCGCCATCGGTGTGACCGGCTTCGTCGCAGAGGGCTTCCGGATCGCCGTTGAGGGCATGCCCGACTACGAGAAGTTCTCCTTCATCGGGTACCCGTTGGCGACCTGGTTCGATGGGCTGTCGGCGAGCGCGATCGGAACCTGGCACCAGTGGATGTGGATCGCTCACGTGGTGAGCTTCGTGGTGTTCTTGGCGATCCTGCCGGTGACGATGCTGCGTCACGTGTTCACCTCACCGCTCAACATGTATCTGAAGGACAAGGATCGCCCCAAGGGTGCGATGAAGCCGATGCCGAACCTGATGGAGACCGAACTCGAGAGCTTCGGCGCCTCGGTGGTGGAGGACTTCACGTGGAAGCAACTGCTCGACACCGATGCCTGCACCATGTGCGGACGGTGCACGAGCGTGTGCCCGGCGCACGCCACCGGCAAGCCACTCGACCCGCGCGAGATCGTGCTGAAGACCGGCGAGGTGATGGCCGCCACCGGCAGCCCACAGGTGTCGCCACCGCTCGGCACCGACTCGGAGATCACGATTGGCGCCAACAGCCTGTTCGAGCGGATCACCCCCGAGGAGATCTGGTCATGCACGTCATGCAAAGCCTGTGACGAGATCTGCCCGGTCAACATTGAGATCCTCGACAAGATCCTCGACATGCGGCGCTACCTGTCGCTGATGGAGTCGAACTTCCCGGCCGAATTGGGCAACGCCTACCGAGCCATGGAGAACCAGGGCAACCCGTGGGGTATGAACCAGGGTGAGCGTGCCGACTGGGCCGACGGTCTCGACGGCGTGTCCGTGGTGGACCCGGGCGAGCCGATCACGGCCGAATACCTCTACTGGGTTGGCTGCGCCGGATCGTTCGACGACAAGAACAAGAAGGTCACCCAGTCGATGGCGAAGCTGTTGCGCCGTGCGGGAATCGATGTGGCGATTCTCGGGCCGAGCGAAATGTGCACCGGTGACTCGGCCCGCCGTTCTGGCAACGAGTACCTGTTCCAGATGTTGGCGATGCCGAACATCGAGATGTTGAACGGCATGGGTGTGAAGAAGATCATCACCCAGTGCCCGCACTGCTTCAACACACTCGAGAACGAGTACCCGCAGTTGGGCGGCAACTACGAAGTAGTTCACCACACGCAGTTGCTCGAGCAGTTGATCGCCGATGGTCGGCTCGACGTGTCGCAGGCGACCCTCGAGGAGCGCATCACGTATCACGACTCGTGCTATCTCGGTCGCCACAACGACGTGTACATGGCGCCCCGCAAGGTGGTCGGCTCGATCAAGGGCATCGAGATCGTTGAGATGCCACGCAACGGCACGAAGGGCATGTGCTGCGGCGCTGGTGGTGCCCGCATGTGGATGGAGGAATCCATCGGCACCAAGGTGAACGACGAGCGGGCTCGTGAAGCGCTCTCAACCGGGGCCACCCGCATCGCAACGGCGTGTCCGTTCTGCTACATCATGATGGACGACGGCGCGAAGGCTGCCGGGGCCGATGAGGACACCGTGAAGGTGGCTGACTTGGCGATCCACTTGCTCGATGCGATCGAGGAAGGTGAGCGTCGGATGGACGACCCGGAGGCACCGCTCAGCGTGCCCGTTTCGACCGACTAATCAACTGATACGACGGCGGATCGCCTCGATCCAGTCGTCGGCTTCACGCCAACGCTCGTCAGCGGAGGCGCGCACGTCGTGAGCGGCACCGTCGGCACGTGGCCACGACCCAAACCATTTCACCGACGCCTGCTTTGCGTGCAGTGATCGCATGGTGTCGGCCATGAGGTCATCGTCGACGTGGCCCTCGGCAAGGATGATGAAGCAGTATTCGCCGAGACCACCATGTTTGATCGGACGCGAGATCAGGTTCGACAGATTGATGCGTCGAGCGGCGAACTCCTGCAGGATCGAGATCAGGCTGCCCGGCTCATCAGCACGCTGGAACACGACAAGGCCGGTGCGGTCGTGGCCGGTGGCTGTCGGCGCCCCGTCACGGCTCACCACCACGAACCGGGTCTGATTGCCGGACTCGTCCTCGATGTCCGAGGCCAGCACCTCGAGGCCGTAGAGCTCTGCCGCCACCCGTGGGGCGATCGCCGCAAGGCCGGGAGCGGGGTCCTCGGCGACTGACTTCGCAGCACCAGCAGTGGACGTCGCAGCCCTTATCGCCGCGTTGGGCAGGTGCTCACGCAAGAAGCGATGGCATTGCGCCGTCGCAACCGGGATCGACATCACATCGGTGATGTCAGCGAGTTCAGTGCCAGCGGGTGCGGCAAGGCACAGATGGATGTCGAGCACGACTTCACGGGTGATGACGAGGTCGTGATCGAAGGCGAGAGCATCGAGGGTGAAGTTCACCATGCCCTCGATCGAGTTCTCAATCGGTACGAAACCGAGGTCGACGTCGCCGTTGGTCACGGCGTCGAGCACATCGGGAACGGTGCGCATCGGCAGCAACTCCCCCGACGCAAGGTCGCTCTGGGTGCGCAGCGCCTGCTCGGTGAAGGTGCCGAACGGCCCGAAGAACGCGACACGGAGGGTGTCGGAGTTCGGTGCAGGTTCGGTGGTCGATGCGTTCACCCGGGCAAGGCTAGGGCGGCGGGCCCGTGGGCGTGCCACGATGTGGCGATGGATGCCGTTGAACTCGCTGCTCTCGTGGACGCGATCCGCGCCGGCGAGATGGCCCCTGACGATGCGGTGGCAAGGTTGCGGAGGCTTCCGTTCGCTGAAGTGGGCGACGCGCTCGTCGATCATCATCGGGCACTCCGCCAGGGGATGCCCGAAGCCGTCTACGGGCCAGGCAAGAGCCCAGAGCAGTGCGTGGCGATCATCGGTGAACTCCTCGAAAACGGGTCAGGCGCGGTGCTGCTCACGCGTGCAAACGAGACACAGGTGAAAGCGGTGCGAGCCGTGCACGACGAACGGTTCACCGCCGATGTGTCGGCTGGCTGTGTGCTGTATCGAGCACCCGATGTGCGCGAACCCCAGCCGAGGGTGCTTGTCGTCACCGCTGGCACCGCTGACGTACCGGTTGCTGATGAGGCCGCGTTCACGCTTCGGGCGCACGGGATCGTCGCCGACCGACTGCACGATGTTGGTGTGGCCGGGCTGCATCGCTTACTCGCCCACATCGACCGGGTCACCGCAGCTGATGCAGTGATCGTGATCGCTGGGATGGAAGGTGCTCTCGCCAGCGTCATCGGAGGGCTGGCAGCCGGCCCCGTGGTGGCGGTGCCCACCTCCGTTGGTTACGGCGCCGGTCTCGAGGGAATCACTGCCCTGCTCGCCATGCATGCGAGTTGTGCGTCCGGGGTGAGTGTTGTCGGCATCGACAACGGTTTCGGTGCAGCGACCGCAGTGGTGCGCATGCTCACGTTGGCTCGGTCATGACGAGGGTCGCCTGGTTCCAGTGCTCTGCCGGGGTGGCAGGTGACATGGTCATGTCCGCGCTCGTCGATGCTGGGGCCGATCAACTGGCGGTGATGGATGCCATCGGTGCGCTCGGGGTCGATGGATGGGCGCTCATGTTCGAAGAAGTGCAGCGCTGCGGGGTGCGGGCCCGATGGGCGAACGTGGTGGTACACGATCAGGATCACCCGCATCGGCCGGCCCGTGACGTGATCGAAATGATCGAACGGGCGGCGCTGCCAGATCGGGTGCGTGACCGTGCGGTCGCCGTGTATCGGGCGCTGGCCGAGGTCGAAGCCGCTGTGCATGGCACATCCCCCGGTGAGGTTGAACTGCACGAGGTGGGTGCGATCGATTCGATCATCGACGTGGTCGGAGTATGCGCCGCGCTTGAGAGTCTCGACATCGAGATGGTCACGCACTCGCCAATCGCCGTTGGACACGGCACGGTCACAACCGCCCACGGCGTTTTTCCGAATCCGGTGCCGGCGGTAACCGGCCTGCTCGAACGAACGGGTGCTCCGATTATTGGTGTCGATACGACGATGGAACTGTCGACCCCGACCGGCGTGGCGTTAATGACGGTGCTGGCAACGGCCAGTGGGTCAATGCCACCGATGACGGTGAGCGCGACCGGTTTCGGCGCCGGCTCCCGTGACACACCGGACCGGCCCAATGTGGTGCAGGTGGTGATCGGTGAGTCAGCCGACGCGGTGTCTCACGGACAACTCGCGCACGAGGTGTGCACCAACGTCGATGATGCGACCGGCGAGGTGCTCGCCCACACCATCGAACGACTGCTCGAGGTGGGCGCCTTCGATGCGTGGGTGACACCGATCGCGATGAAGAAGGGGCGGCCGGCCCACACCGTGCATGCACTGTGCGACGACGCGCGGCGGGCTGAAGTGATCGACGTGATGCTGGCCGAGACCGGATCGATGGGGATTCGGTCGCACCCTGTCGAGCGTTGGCCACAGCGCCGTGACGAGATCATGGTCGACGTCGACGGTCATCCGGTGCGGGTCAAGATCGCCGATCACCGCATCAAGGTCGAGTTCGACGATGCAGCGCGAGCAGCAGCGGCGCTCAGCGTGCCGGTGCGTCAGGTGCTGGCGGCGGCCGAGGCCCTCGCCGAAAGCAACTCACGCCGCAGTTGAACGAGTTCCGGGGCGGGTTCGCCACCTGACCATTCATCAGCCAACACCCGCTCGTACGACGCCCACTCCTGACGGAGTCCGGCGGTGTCACCACGAGCGGCTCGGGCACGCATCCGCAAGGCGATCAGTTCCTCGTGGCCAGGCAGCACCTGCAAGCCACGAGACGTGGCCCAGAAGACACCATCGAGATCACCGAGGGCTAGATACCACGAGGCGAGTTCGGCGGCGGCACCGGTTGCGAGCACGACGAGGTCGGAGGTGATTCCCTCCGGATCAGGCCAGAGATACACGGTGCCGGAGAACGGCAGGCCCCGCACCAATTCGAGGGCAGGACGCAGCACCTCGACGGCGCTCTCAGGAGGTAACGGCCTCGCTCGGTCTCGGGCCGATCGCAGCACATCAGCGTCGGTGAGTACGTCGGGATGCAGGACGAGTTCCTCGGTCATCGTGCGATCGACCCATTCCTCGGCATCTCCAGGCGGCACCGCCCGGGCCAACGAGCGTCGGGCGTCGGACACGACATTCGAGAACGTCGCCGAGCGGACTTCGGTATCCCACAGCGCAGCCCGAGCACGGCTCCTCGTCGGCCGCTCCCGATGCGTGGCCATCCACACAATCAGCTCAAGCGACTTCGAACGCTCGAACTCGATCGGAACCCCATCGGCCGATTCAATACATGGATCGCCGAGCACCCGGACGAGAATTGGCGGACACGGCATCACCTCAGGACCATCGTCGCTGCTGTCCTCATCTGGTTCGAGAACCGGATCTGCCGTCAACTCTGCGATTTCTTGGATTTCATGGGCCCCAAGGCGAAGCGGCCTCACGGACACCCCCCACTCGTGAATTGCTGCCAGACCGCCCGGCTCAAGTCGGATCACCAACGGCACAGAGTCTGGCGGTGCCGTCGATGGAAGCAGCGAGGACTCGTCGTGGAACACGATCGGATCTGCTGGCTCATCGAGCAGTATGCGCTCCACCCATGGCGTCGCCGACTCATCGGCTCCGGCTGGGTCTCTGAGCGATGCGTCGAGAACGGAGCAACGCTGAGCAAAGGGCGACATCGACAGCGCTGAAGCGAGCGCCGCCACGACCTCAGTGTTCCCCTCGCCCTCGACCGCCACCCCGTTCACCATCTCAAGATCGACGAAGAGGTCAGCTCCGAGGGCATCAACGCCGATCTCCACAAGTGTCGGGCAGGGAAATATCCCGTCGCTCACACTCGGCACCTCGGCCAGTTCCCACACCATGTCGGATACCTCTGACCATGGGCCGGGCAATACGACCCTGCCATCGGGTGCGACGCGCACCACACCTCGCCCGTCAACTGACAACCACCGAATCGTCGCTTCATGCTGCACGAGCACAGGAAGGATCGACCTCACAGCGAGGTCGACAGCGACCATGCGATCGAGCGCTGCCAAGTTCGCTGCGCCAGCCATCACCGTTCGCTCGACCTCGACGAGTTCCGGAGTGCGCGCCCGCGGGTGCTGTCCAGTTCGAACCCGTCGCAGACCCCGTCGCCTTCGGGTAGCGAGAGCACCGACGACACCAGCGGCCAGCATGGTCGCTCCGGCAAGCTCGACCCATCGACCATCGGCTCTCGTCGCATCGATGATCGGTGACTCCGCCGTCGAGACCGACGTGGGGACCGTCTCCGGGATGGTTGCGGGTGCTGAGTCAAGAGCCGGCGCTGCGACGACAAGGCGTTCCGGCTCAGGGCGCCAGTTCTCGATCTCGTCAACAATGTGAGCGGGCAGTTCTCGTTCGCCCTCAACGGGAAGATTGAGCACCCAGCCGGGCATGATCACATCGGGTGAGTCGACGACACGACCGTCAGGCATTTCACGACCATTGTTGATCTCGAATATCTCGGGCCAGAGGTCGGCCGAGCCGAGGTGGTCCTTGGCGATAGATGCCAGGGTGTCACCAGCGCTCACACGATGCGTGGCGCTCAGAGCATCGGTCTCGGTGGTTTCCCCGACTGCGGGGAGGGCGAGACGCCAGCCCGGGCGAATGGTCGCTGGATTCGTGAACAACGAACCGTCGACCATCTCAGTTCCGAGGTTCAACGCGAGGATTCCCTCCGCGATCTCAAATACTCGAGACGAGTCACCCCCTACGAGGTGCTCAGCGATCCCGTACACCGAGTCACCCATCGTCACCGTCCACACGTCAACAGGCAACACATCCTGATCAGGCTCAGCCTCGACGATGTCCGCTGCATCGGCAGCGAGAATCACACCACTGACCGGCTGGGCCACGACCAAGAACCCTCCAATGACGATCCTCGCCAATCGAGCCGCCGGCCCTGATCGGAACGCAATCCCGGATCGGATCGCTGACAACTCACCGGGAATGGCAACCATCACGGCGAGAACTGCCAGCCAGCCGATCACCAAACCGGCGCGGATAACCACGTCTGCCAGAGCGCTGGCATCGATCGGTTCACCGAGCGCCGCCACTGCCCGCCACACCCAGCCTCGAACCGGACCGGTGCCGTGCAAGGGGGACCAACCGCCGAAACTCAATCGCGCGCTCGCCACCAAGATGATCGGCGTCGCAGTAATGGCGACAGCCGCGAACACGGACAACATCCGTCGTGGAAACAGGATCATCGTCGGCCTCCTCAGCCCCTCACGGCGAGCACGGTGGCACGCCCCTCGATCACGGCCGTCGGCGCGACGACCTCGACGGCGACCTGCACCCGGTCACCTGTAACGCTCACCTGCGTCACCACCCCCTCCACCCCAGTGGAGTCAAAGAGCGTCTGCGCTGCGATGCGCACTCGCCGCTCAGCATCTGCTGGGTCGAGCGATACCTGAGGCTCGTCTCCTCGAAGCGCCGCCACGTCGAGCCCTTGGGCCCCCGCACGAGCTGCCTGAAATGCGATCTCTGTTGCATCAGAACGCAGCGAGATCGTGGTGGACACATCGCGGGCCATCCAGATCACCGAACCCACCGTCAACACGGACAACACGACCAGCGACGACACCACCGCCGAGCCACGGTCACCAATGAGCCTCATGGCCGGCTCCAGCGGAAGCGGTCGACGACGGCGACCGATCGCCCGATGACTGACCCGCACCGCACCTCTGCGGAGACAGCACCTCCGGGCCGATGATCACTCACGTCAACAATGACCTGCGGTGACGGACAGGTTCCAGCAGACTCGATCATCGCCAACACCGCTGCGGACGACACACCCTCGGCATCACTCGTCCGACGTTCGAGGGCAGCGGTCTGCGCCGCCAATGCAGCTGACGATCGCGCGACCGCTCCACGGTCGACGGCGAGTCCGAGATGAACGACAGTGACAGCGACGGCGATGACGAATGGCGTCATCAACACCAGGCCGAGGGCGTCAGCCGTTCCGCGCGACCCACGAAGCCTCACGGCCGCCACCCTTCGAGCGGCGATGACTCGACCACCCGGATCGAGGACGCCAGCCCACGGATGAGACCAGGCACACGACCGGCGACAACGGTGACAACAGCGCCATTCACGGTTGTGATCGTGACCTCGTCGACATCGAGTCCCTCGATCGAGGCGAGCGAGGAGCGAGCTGAAACCGCTGCTGAGTCCGCAAGCACATCGCCGCGGGCTGTCATGACCGATGCAGCGTGGGCAACAGCGCGCACCTGACTTCGAGCGTGACCCCACATCGCCGCCTGAACGGCCATCGTCGCAAGCACGCAGAACACCGGTACGAGCAGTACCAGCGTCAGCGAACTTGCGGCCCCGCCATCGCCTCGCAACCGACGTGTCACGGCGCAGCGGGCAATTGGATCGGTGTCGCAGCCTGGGTACGGATGCGCCCCCAGAGCACACCGGCGACGACGGCGACGCTCACACCCGACGCCACGAACCAGAGCACCTGCTCGAGCGAAACCGCTCCGCGATCGCCGGACAAGCGGCGCGCCGTGTGCACCACCTGATGGGTGACTGCTGTTTTGAGAACTGTCGATTCCATGTTGTTCCTCCTTGTTGTTACACCCCGTCAGACCGGGGAGATCGAGAGCGCCGGATAGACGACGAGAACCATGAACACGAGCGCCATCCCGACGATTGGACCAGTTAGACGACTGGTACGAAGCCGCGCTTCGAGTTCTTGTTCACCCGCCAGTGCCGACCGGAGACTCGACGCTCGGGCCGACAGGCTTCGTACGACCGGCGCACCCTCGGCACCGGCGAGAGTCACCGCAGATGAGATCTGACGCAGTTCATCGAGCCCCAGTTGCTCGGCCACCGCGTCGAGCCCCCCGACGAGCGAGCCCCCTCTGGTCGACTGCTCACGAAGCGACCTTCGAAGCTCTGCGAACAGCAGACCTTCACCGACGGCGGCAGCATGCTCGAGTGCTGCCTCGTGTCCGTTGTCACCAGCGACGAGCATCGTCACCATGTCGACATACGCAGTGAGTTGATGTCGCAGCGCCATCCGCGCCTCACGAACACGATCCCTCGTTGCGCGGATGGCGAACGCCGCACCGACCACGCCACCGATCACTGCGAAGACCGAAGGCAGTGCGAGAGACAACGAGACCACGCCAACAACGTGGGCAAGTGCCATCACCACCGGAACCGATGCGAATCCGACACCGCCTGCGAGCAAGACGAACAGTGCGTGATCACGCGTGGTCCGCTCGATGACGGCGAGATCGCTTCGGCCCATGCCCAACGGCACCGTGTCGAGCCCGAACACCGACGACCCCGACGACATGACCACGGCGATTCCACACGCACCGAGAAGGCTCGAGAGCAACAACAACGCCATCGGACTCATCGCAGGCCAGCTCCTAGGAACCGCGGCGGGGCCGGGAACACCGAAAGCGTCGACGCGCGACGAACCAAGGCGGCGAACACCGCAATCGACACGACAAGCACGAACTGACCCTCAGCGCTGTCGTAGGCATCGAGCAGCGAGCTTCGTCCAGCGAGCAGAAGCACAGCGAGAAGCGACACCATGATCGCCACCAGAATCGTGACCTCGCGTCGGGCCGGGGCACGTTCAGCCTCGACGAGGCGTCGCCGTTCTGACTGGAATCGCACCTGCTCTGCCAACGACCCGAGGACCGCTGATGTTCGAGCGCCTCGACGCAGAGCGATCAACAGGCCCACGGCCACCAAGTCACCGACCGGATCATTGAGGTCGTCAGCGAAATCGCGCACGACCTGGTCGAGGTCGTGTCGTCCCAACCCAGCGGCGAGGCGACGGACAGCAGGTCGGAGCACCTCCGGGCATGCTCGAACCGACCCAACGATCGCACCAACGGGCTGCTCTCCTGCCAACAGCAGATCTCGAACCGACTCAATCCACGTCGCCAACGCGTCAGCGCGGTGAGTGTCGCTCACCGACCCACCGCTGCGGCGACGCGAAACCAACCAGACAGCGAGACCGACCACGAGAGCAGCCGGCCTCCAACCTGACACCAGGGCGACCATCACTGCCGAGGTCAATGACACGATCGCCCTGACAACGATGGTGACGTCAAGGTCCCTCTGCTGTCGACCGGTGGAGCGTTGGCACACGATTGTGAGGCCAACAGCCCCGACGAGCGACAGCACCAGCACCGAGCCAACACCGACCATCACGGTGCCTCCCAGTTGGCGAACAGGCCCGGATCTTCGCCAGCGCGGCGAAGCCGCTGGATCCGACGTTGCGAGAGCGGCGCCACCTGTCGTAAGCGATGCTCATCATCGGCTGCGAACACCTCGGTTGCGCTGACTCCCGCTCGCTCACCAACACCTCCGACCTCGATCACCGAGACCACGCGCCGCGAGGTGCCCGACGAGCCAACATTGCGGACGAGGTCGATGTGAACCACGAAGTCGACGGTCTGCGAGATCAGGCTCCAGACGGCGAACTCAGGCAGCGAGGTGTCGGACTTGGCCACGTAGTACGCCAGACGGTGCAATACGACATCGGCGCTGTGGGCGTGGATCGTGGCGAGCGAGCCACGAGCGCACATCGAGGCAACATCGAGCATGTCAAGCGCTTCGTCTTCAACCAGCTCGCCGACGACCACACGATCGGGATTCAAGCGGCGGGTCAACTCGACAAGGGTGCGGGTTGCAACGGCTCCCTCCCCTTCCGAGTTCGGACCTCGGGTGTGCAACGACGGCGCATCGGGGTGGCGGGGATCATCCTCAAGGCGCAGTTCGAGCAAGTGTCGCTCGACGGTCACAATCCGTTCACGAGGGTCAACGGAACCGAGCAGCTCGACGAGCAGGGTGGTCTTGCCGGCACCGGGAGGACCAGAGACGAGCATGGTAAAACCCGCTCGGACCAATGCCTCAAGGCGGGGAACCAACGAGGAGTCGAACATGCCTCGGGATGCGAGGCCGGCGAGTCCAGCCCGCTGCACGGTGAACCGGCGGATCGCCATACGAGGATGCGGTGACACACCGTGCTCGCCGGCGCCGCCGAGAACCATGACGACCCGGGCACCACCCGGGGTCTGCAGAGTGGCCATCGGAGCGGAGGTGTCGAGACGACCCTCGCCGGTGACCGACATTCGACGGGCGAATCGCTTCTGAAACGCCGTCAGTGCATGATCGTCATCCCACAACCGTCCGACATCGACTTTGCGACCATCGGTGGTGGTGATCCATGTTTGGGCCGCCGAATTGACGTCGATCTCCTCGACATTCGGGTCATTCAGGTATCGCTCGAGTGGTCCTGCGCCAAGCACCTCGGCCACGACCTGTTCCATCAACTCGACTCGCTCACGGTGACCGAGTGGAGAGCCGCCGTCACCGAGACGACCACGGTCGACCTCACGAAGCTCTTCACCGACCCAATGGCCGACCAGCAGCTCCTGACGGCGCCGGTCGTCGATCAACGCAACACGACCAGTATCGGGACGGTCGTTCTCAATCGCCTCGACGAGCCGATCAGCGACCCGGCCAATGACCTCTCGTGCCGGTGCCTCAACCATTGCCGGCCTCGCTCGGGGGCAGAAGAACCAACCGTGGCTCGGGGTGGACGACGATCAGATGAGCATCATCATGCGCAACCTCGATCGAGATAGAGCGTTCGCCGGTCGCAGATGTTTCCGACGACGGCAACGACGACACAACGCCCGAAACAATCACCGTCGGTGGCAGGAGTTCGTCACCGTCACCATCAAATGCCAACAGCCCTGCACGAATGTCGGCCTCGATGCGTTCGACCAACTGCCGATCGGGCGCCAGCACGATCTCCACGGAAGAACGCTCACGCAAGCCAGCCGGGATCTCACCCGCCGGTAGGGGAAGCGCCACGACCGCACCCCCGTCGGACATCAGTGGAGTCGACTGCAGACTCTGTTCGACGAGCAGAGAGCCCGACACGATACGAGTCTTCGCATACCACCCGAGAACGGTGGGCAGCGAGGAGCCGTCGAGTGCCTGAATTGAAGGATCGAGGACGCCGACCGCGACCTCACGCACGTCATCAGGTCCGATCACTGAGCCCGCCGGCACATCGCGCACGACTTGGAGGACCGGCCTCGTTTCTGCAGCCGATGAGTAGAGGACAAGGTTTCCGACCACGGCGACGGCGACGAGTGCTGTGCCGACGGCTATCCGTGTCCGCCCCTGTGCCGACCTCATGCCAGACCTCCGACAATCACCATCGTGGCCGCACCGCCCAACAGCGCTGGGCCGAAAGCCAGGCTCCGCACACGCCGTGCCAAGGCCCACACCAGTCCGCCCGTGGAGCCGAGAGCGAGGGCGGGCAAGACGAAGCGCCAGTCGAAAGCACCGAGGATCACCCCGAGCACTGCGGCGAGCTTCACGTCGCCAAAGCCAAGACCGTTTGGGTCGATCAGATGGGCAGTGAGCAAAGGAAGGCAGAAGACCACTGCGCCGATGGCGGCTCCTGCCATCGCATCGGAGAGCGCCGCCCCGGTGATGGCGATGGCAGCAGAGGAAATCAACAAGTGATCAGGAAGTCGTCGGGTTCGAATATCGACGACGGACGCTGCGACGAGCGGAACCATCGCTATCAACATTGAGTACTTCATGATCCACCTCCTGGGCCGTCCTGACGGGCTGTCGAGGTCGGCAACGTAGTGAGCACCTCACCAGTGGTGCCGGGGAATTTCCGGGTGCATCCGTGAGCAGTCGATGAGGAAGCCGTCGCTACCCTTCGCGTCATGACTGCAGGCGCTATCACCACCTGTCCGTCGTGCTCGAAAAAGAACCGCGTGCCCGTGTCGTCGAAGGGAACACCCCGGTGCGCCTCATGCCATGTCGATCTGCCGTGGCTGGTCGACGCCAACGACGATTCGCTTGACACTGCGATCGACACAAGCCAACTCGTGCTGGTCGATCTGTGGGCTGCGTGGTGCGGCCCATGCCGTCAGATCGCGCCGATCCTCCAACGGCTGTCGACCGAGTTCGCAGGACGGCTGAAGGTCGTGAAGGTCGACGTCGACGCCAATCCGCTCACCGCGCAGAAGTTCGAAGCCCGTTCGATCCCTCTGCTCAAGTTCATGAAGAACTCACACGTGGTCGACACCGTGGTCGGCGCGCAGAGCGAGCATGTGCTCCGCACGCTCGTCGAGCGGCACCTGCGCTGATCACAAGACGCCGAGAGTCCACCCCTCCTCGGAGAGCACCACACGACGCTCGTCAGCAGACAACCTGGGCTCGAACCAGGTGCTGAGTTCACCCGCCGTATCGAGCCCCATGATGTGGTCGACCATGGTCAACACCTGTGCTGCGTCGCGGATCGGATGACGATCAGCGTCGATCGGGAACATGCTCGGCCAGATCTCAGCGATCAACACCTGGCCATGTTCGACGACAGCTGAGTCAGCACCAATTCCAGTCTCGAAGGGCCATATTC
The DNA here is from genome assembly GCA_027730505.1 of Actinomycetota bacterium. Classification (GTDB taxonomy): domain Bacteria; phylum Actinomycetota; class Acidimicrobiia; order Acidimicrobiales; family Ilumatobacteraceae; genus Casp-actino5. The sequence continues at coordinate 41,476 of JAQCGT010000002.1, forward strand.
GAAGTCTCGGCCCAGTAAGAGCATCACGACGCAAGAGTTCGAGACAACGCATACCGAGCATCATCTGGCTGCCAACACTGCCGGGATACGCCAACTGCCACGATGAGAACGGACGATGCCCAGCGGCACGAACCCGATGCTCGGCGATGCGGAACTCATCGAACGGCGCATACGACGCCGGACGCGTGCGCGGTAACGAGTCGCTACGGGCCTTGCCCGGGTACCCCCAGAAGGGACCGGAGCCGAGTCGGCGGTTCACTGCTGATGCGATGTCGAGACGATCGTTACGGTTCCGATCGTCATCGCTGACCGAGTCGGCCAACCACGACCAGACGTCAGCCCAACCAGCGTCAGGGTTCCCGTTGAGCGCTGACGCAAAACCCATGGGGTAGCCGAAGGAAAAATCAAAGCCGATCAGGAGACGGTCGGAGGTGGTGTCGGCGGTGATGGAGCGGACGATGTCCATCGCCGTGAACCGCGTCGGCGGGTTGATCGCCTCACCGGTTGCGCTGTCGGCGAGCCAGATCGAGTCACGGCCTCTTTTCGGCGTCGAGTTCGCGCTCCAGTCGACCATCACCACTCGGTCGAACAGCGCCATGGACACCATCGTCCCACGCGACGAGACTCGGATCATGAGCGACTGGACCAGTATCCGATACGACGAACCAATCGAGCGCGTGGCGCGCATCACACTCGCCCGACCCGAGGTGGCTAACGCACAGGATTACACGATGCTCTCGGAGCTCAACGAGGCGTTCGACCGAGCGGCGCGTGACCCGGAAATCCGGGTGATCGTGCTCGCAGCTGATGGTCGACACTTCTCTTCAGGGCATGACCTTCGAGCGGGTACGTCGATGGAGGAAATCGACCCCGTCGGAACCTGGTGCCACTTCGACGCACCAGGCGCCGAGGGATACATGGCGACAGAGGCCGAGATGTATGTCGGTCTCTGCTGGCGATGGCGCAATATCCCGAAACCGACGATCGCCCAAGTCCAAGGCAAGGTCATCGCTGGCGGACTCATGCTCGTTTGGCCGATGGACCTCATCGTCTGCTCAGAGGACGCAACTTTCTCCGACCCCGTCGTGGCATTCGGTGTGAACGGTCACGAATACTTCACCCACCCTTACGAAGTCGGAGCGCGCCTCGCAAAGGACATGTTGTTCACCGGACGGGCCATCACCGCCGACGAGGCGCTGAGACACGGCATGGTGACACGCGTCGTCCCAAGTGAAGACCTCGAGAGCGAAACGCTTGAACTGGCATCACACATCGCTCGAAGGCCGATGATCGGCCTGACGCTCGCCAAACAGAGTGTGAACAACACGCTCGACGCAATGGGTATGTACACCGCCATCCAGTCGGCCTTTGGGCTCCATCACGTGGGCCATAACCACAACCTGCGCCTCCACGACTCTCTCGTCGACCCGGCTGGGATCGCAGTCATTCGATCCGAGGCCTGATCCCATAGCCAGACGCACTACAGTCTCGACACGAAAGAAGCCCGCTGCACAGGGCCCGATCCGGGGAGATTCACATGGCACACGCGTACCACGAGCATCTCAAGTCAATTCCATTGTTCGCCGATCTCAACGACGACGAACTCGACGCCGTGGCAGCCATCACGACCGAACTCGACGTGAAGCAAGGCTCGACCATCATCGCCGAAGGTGCCAGCGCCCACGAGATGTTCGTCGTGGTCTCCGGGTCGCTCGAAGTGACCCGCGGTGGTGAGCATGTCGCCAACATCGGTCCCGGTGGCTTCGCTGGGGAAATGGCACTGCTCACCCACGCTCGTCGTGACGCAACCGTGACCGCTACGGCCGACACGACCGTGCTGCACCTCGACGGTCGCTCGTTCGGCGGCATGCTCGAGCAAGCACCGATGGTTGCCGTGAAGATGCTGCCCGTCGTGGCGGCACGCGTCATCGACAACAGCACGAACCACGCGCACTGACCGACTCAACCGCCGAATGTGCGGTTGACCCAGGCAAACGATCCGACGGTCACTACTGCGAGCAGCAGAATCGTCCACGGGTATGCCCCCGGGCCGAAGCCGTCGAACACCTGACCGGTGATGAACGGGAATACCAAACCACCTAAGCCTGCTGCGCCAACGAACCACGAATTATCCGACCCCGTCAGGCGCATACGGCGTTCGAGATAGGCGAGCATCACCGGGAACTGGGGTGCCGTGGCGAGGCCCATCAACGCGACACCCAGCCAGACCATTGTCGGCACCGTCGACCCGATCACCATCAGCACCGCTGCCGTCACCGTCAACACACTCGCCGAGATCATGACGACCTTCGGGCGGACACGATTCACCGCAACCGCGGACACCAACCGACCCGCCGTGAACGTCACCCAGAACACCGACGTGATCGTGGTCGCCGCCCGAGCCGAAAAGTCGATCTCCTCGGCGTAGGTGAGGATCCAGCCGGCAAACCCCACCTCAAGACCCACGTACATCAGGAAGAACACCGAACAGATCGTCAACAGGCGCCTCGTCGCACCGGTCTGTTCGTCGCGGCGTGCCGTGGGCAACGTGGGGGTCTCAACCGCGAGCGCAAGCAACGCAACCATGCCGGCTACCACAGCGCCCACCGTCGTCACCACCGCCAGACCAGCACGGGTCAGCACCGGCGTGATCAAGGCTCCAAACCCGAACGCCAAGTGCAGCAGATTCATCGAACGGCCCACATCAGCGCCCATGTGCCACATCACCAACGTGTTGGACCCAACCTCGACGACCGCAGCTGCCACGCCCATCCAGACGAACACAATGAACAGGAGCGGCAATGACTGCACATGTGGGATGACCACCACCGCAAGACCGAGCGACGTCAACGCCGATGCCAGTACCCGGTGGCCTACCAACTGGTCGTAGAGACGGCCACCGAGAAACGACCCGGCCATGAAACCCAGCGAAGACGCCACGAAGAGCGACCCGATAGCACCGATAGAGGCACCCGTGCGCTGGCGTAATTCGGTGAGTGCCGGCCCAACGACCGTCATCGTGAGCCCGATGGTGAGCAGGGCACCGATGTAAACGGGAACGGGTCGACGCACCGAAGCACACTACGGTCGGCGCATGGCTGATGACGCGATCCACGGCTCGATCCTCGGCACCCGGGTGCTGCGACGTGAAGATCCGGCTCTCCTCGTCGGCGCCGGCCGGTACACCGCCGACCTCCCGGGCAACGACGTCGCCGACGTGCTGCATGCCGTGTTCGTGCCCTCCCCCGTCGCTCATGGACGGTTCACCACGGTGCACATCGATGAGGCATCGGCAGTACCAGGGGTGATTCGCGTGATCACCGGGACGGTGCTGCGCGATGAGATCGGCGTCGACGCCCATCACGGCTTCGTGAAGATCGGCGACGACTTCGCCCGCCACCCGATCGCTGTTGACACGGTGCGCTACGTGGGCGACCCGATCGCTCTCGTCATCGCCGAGACTCGCGCCGCGGCGGTCGACGCCGCCCAACTCGTGTGGGCCGATATCGACCCGATCGACCCCGTGCTCGACCCGGCTGACGGCATCGTCGCCTTCACCGAGGTAGCAGACAATCCGATCGATCTCGAGGGCATCTCATCGACCGTGGTGCGGGGCACATACGTGAACCAGCGAGTGGTGATCGGTTCGATGGAACCCGACGCCTGCCTCGCTGAACCCGGCACCGACGGCCGTCTCACCCTGTGGGCGTCGAACCAGATGCCGCACCTACTGCGCACCCAACTCGCCGAGGCGCTGTCGATGGACGAGAGCAACGTGAGGGTTCGCACACCCCAAGTCGGTGGTGGATTCGGCGGCAAGGCTGGGTTGCACCATGAGTTCACCGCCATCGCAGCAGCCGCCCGGCATCTCGGCCGGAACGTGCTGTGGGTGCCGAGTCGGTCAGAGGACATGCTCGGCATGCCGCACGGACGCGACCAGATCCAGTGGGCGGAGATCGGATTCGACACCGACGGCCGGATCACCGGTCTGCGCTGTCACGTGCTCGGTGATGCCGGGGCATACCCGACGATCGGTGCTGCGCTCGTCGGAGGCACACGCCGCATGGCTGCCGGTACCTATCAGGTACCTGAATTTCAGGTTCATGCCGTGTCAACGGCCACCAACACGACACCAGTCGGGGCGTACCGTGGTGCCGGGCGCCCGGAGGCAACCGCCATGATCGAACGGCTCATCGACCAGGCCGCCCACGAACTCGCTATCGATCCGATCGAGTTGCGTCGACGCAACCTGCTTGGCGATGACGTCTTCCCGCACCGCACGCACACCGGGGTCACGTACGACTCAGGCCGTTACGAGTTGCCCCTCGATGTGGCCGTCGAGGCTGCTGGGTACGAGTCATTGCGAGCCGAACAGGCAGCACGCCGGGCAAGCGGCGATCGATTGCAGCTCGGCATCGGCGTGGCGTGTTACGTCGAGATCACCGCTGGCGGCGGCCCCGAGGAATACGCAGCGGTCACCGTTCACACCGACGGCTCAGCAACCGTCGCCGCTGGCACCGCCTCGCACGGACAAGGCCACGCCACCAGTTACGCCATGCTCGTATCGGCCGCCACCGGTATTGCGATCGACCGCATCACCCACGTGGATGGCGACACCGACGTGGTGCCACGCGGTGGTGGAACCGGTGGCTCACGGTCGTTGCAGCTCGCCGGGTCCGCAGTGGTCGGAGCGACCAAGAGCCTGATCGAACAAGCCCGAGCGATCGCCGCCAGTCGGCTTGAAGCGTCGGCGGATGACGTCGTGCTCGACACCGCCAACGGTTCGTTCCACGTGGCCGGGGTACCAGCCACCGCCATCGGGTGGAGCGACATCGCCGCCGAGACAGACACAGCCGGTGAGCAGCTCAGCGCCGAACATGTCTTCACCCAGCCCGGAGCGACCTTCCCCTTCGGCGCTCACATCGCCGTGGTTGAGGTCGACGTGGAAACCGGAAGGGCGCGCCTCGTGCGCCATGTTGCCGTCGACGACTGCGGCACCGTGCTCAACCCCGTGATCGTCGAAGGACAACAACACGGCGGCATCGCCTCCGGCTTGGGACAAGCGCTGTACGAGGAGATGCGCTACGACCCCGACGGCAATCCGATCACCGGCAACCTCGCCGACTATGCGCTGCCGTCGGCCGCCGAGATGCCCTCATTCGAAGTTCATTCGACCGAGACACCGACACCGAACAACCCGCTCGGCGCCAAAGGCATCGGGGAAGCCGCCACGATCGGCAGTACGCCAGCGATCCAGAACGCTGTCATCGACGCCGTCAGTCACCTCGGCGTGAGACACATCGACATGCCGTGCACCCCCGAGCGGGTGTGGCGGGCGATCAACGAACCGACCGACCCTTGGCGGCCCGTTCCGGAGGTGTTCGCACGGGTGCGGGCAGCCCATGCGCCACGCGTCGACCCATCGGTGGATGAAGCCGCCGACGGCATCTGAACAGCATCCCGTATCGCCACATGGCACAGACAGTTCGTTCGCGCCAAGGCAGACATCATCTTCCTCATCGGACGCATCCTCATGGTGCTCGTCTTCATCCAATCCGGCATCAGCCACCTCACCCAGGACGGCATGGTCGGGTACGCCCAGTTCAAGAAAATCCCAAATCCGGCGCTCGCCGTGCGACTTTCCGGCGTTCTGCTCCTTGCCGGTGCTGCTGGCATCATCCTCGGTATCTGGGGTGATCTCGCAGCCCTGCTCTCGGCACTGCTCTTGCTGATCACGTCGATCACCATGCACAACTTCTGGACGCTCGAAGACCCGCAGGCCAAGCAGGTCGACCAGATCATGTTCATGAAGAACATTGCCATGATCGGCGGGCTCTTGGTGCTCGCCTGGGCGATGGCCGGCACCGAAGCACCGCTCACCATCACCAACGGCGTCTTCTGATCCGCTTCCGCCGAGCGGGCGGTCATCGGGCAGGATGAACCCATGACCGCACCGCTCGACGGCATCGTCGTCCTCGACTTCTCACGAGTTCTCGCCGGCCCACACTGTGGCCGTGCCCTCGCCGACCTCGGCGCACGCGTCATCAAGATCGAACCGCCAGCCGGTGATCTCACACGCTTCTGCTACCCGAGGCGACACTCGATCTCGAGTTACTTCGCCCAGCAGAACACCGGCAAGGACAACATCAGTCTCGATATGGCGAACTCAGAGGCGCACGACCTGATCCTCGGGCTCGTCGCCAAAGCCGACGTGCTCATCGAGAACTTCCGCCCCGACGTGATGGGACGGCTCGGACTCGGATACGACGTGCTCGCTGAGGTGAACCCTCGGCTCATCTATGCCTCGTCGAACGGCTACGGCACCGGCACCCGTTGGGAGCGGCGCCGGGCGTATGCACCGGTGATCGGTGCTGAGACCGGACTGATCAGGTCACAAGGTGACGCCCGTGACGGACGGTACTTCAACGACCGCCACTCGCACGCCGACGTGTACACCGCGCTTGAGCTCACCGTTGCGGTGCTCGCCGCGCTCAACCAGCGTCACGTCACCGGACGCGGACAACGGGTCGAAGTCACCATGGCCCAGACGATGCTCTACGTCAACGAACACGCCCACGACGCACTCTGGGACGAACCAGTGCCTCCCGGCATGATCAGGTCGTTCCAGCCCGGCGACTACCAAGTGCTCGAACTCGCTGACGGGTCATCGGTGGTGGTGAGCGGGCACCCGGCCGAAGCCGGCACCTTTGAATTCTTCATGCGTGCCATCGGACGCGAGGACGCCATCGACGACCCGCGTTTCGCCGATGTGGCAAGCCGTGCCGAGAACCTCGCCGCGATCAACGAGATGCTGCTCGAACACGCCCGCACGATCCCCGACGCCGAGACCTACGAAGAGATCCTGTCGAAGCACAACCTGGCCGTCGGCAAAGTGCGCACAGTGCGGGAATTCACCGAGAGCGAATGGGCCGAGGAGACCGGTGCCGTCGTCGAGGTATCGGATCGTGGCGACGGTGTGATCCGCATCCCGCAGGCACCATGGCGATTCACCGATGGCCCCGACGTCGGGATCCACGGCGAACCTCGCTATCGCGGCGAAGACAATCGCGCAGTGCTGACCGAGTTCCTTGGCCTCGACGACACCGAACTCGACCGGCTCGCCGAAGCCGGTGTGCTGTCGTCACACTCTCCACGCCGCTGATGGACGTCGACGCGATCCTCGCCGAGGCCACAAGGCTCGACGGCGACGACCCGTTGGCATCCCAACGCGACCGGTTCGTGATCCCCGACCCCGACCTCGCCTACCTCGACGGCAACTCGCTCGGGATGACACCGCGCACCACCGTGCACCGGATCCATGAGGTCATGAACGACGAATGGGCGGATGGGCTGATCAGATCCTGGGCGCACTGGCTCGATATGCCCCTCACCGCCGGCGACGAACTAGCCCCGCTCATCGGAGCGAACGATGGCGAGGTGGTAGTGCATGATTCGACCACCATCAATCTGCACCAGTTGCTTCACGCAGCTGTTGCGCTTCGCCCCGGCAGCACCCACATCGCCGTCGACCCGGGTGAATTCCCGACCGACCGCTATGCCGTCGCCGCCGTCGCAGCCCAGCACGGGCTCAGCGTTCGCAATCCGTCGCCCGGCACCTCCCTTGATGAGACCGATCTGAACGGGTGTGCCGCGGTGGTGCGCTCGCTCGTCGACTACCGCAGCGCTGCGGTCGCCGACCTGATCGGATTCACCAAACACGCCGAACGAGCCGGCACCCTCGTCATCTGGGACCTTTCACACGCTGTCGGCGCCATCGAAGTCGACCTCCCAGCGGCCAGTGTCGACATGGCGGTCGGATGCACCTACAAGTTCTTGAACGGTGGTCCCGGAGCACCCGGATTCTCCTTCGTGCGAGCAGGTCTTGTCGAAGAGGTCGACCATCCCATTCGTGGCTGGTTCGGTCAGGACGACCAGTTCGACATGGATGCCGACTGGCGGCCAAAACCCGGTGTCGGACGGCTCATGATCGGAACGCCCAGCATCTTGAGCCTGGAAGCGGCTCGCTGCGGTATCGCAATCAGCGCCGAGGTCGGCGCACCCGCCCTTGCGAGCAAATCGCGGGCATTGACCACATTCGCGCTTGATCTCGTCGACCGGCTCGGACTCCTCAGCGACACCGACCGCGATCCTCACAGACGCGGCGCCCATGTCGCCGTTCGGCACCCCGACGCGGAAGCGATCAACACGGCACTGGCCACAAGCCACAATGTTGTCGCTGACTATCGACGACCCGATGTCGTGCGGCTCGGCTGCTCACCGCTCACGACGCGCTTCGTCGATGTCGCCCGCGCCATCGTGGCGCTGCGGCTCGAGATCGATCAGCGTGCGTAGGTGGCGGCGATGCGGATCGGCCCACCGTCGGCGACGGTGACCTGGTCTTCTTCAACCAGTTTGATCAGATGCGACAGCACCGATCGGGCAGCCGGACGATGCAGATGCGGGTTGACCTGGGCGTAGAGCACCCGGACGATCTGGGGAACCGTCGACGGGCCATGTTCGGCGAGGAAGTCCAGGATCTGACGTTCTCGAACGAGACGATGCTCAACGAGCGCAGCCGAGTACTCGGCGCCGTCATCGCGGCCCGGACCGTGGGTCGGCCACAACATCTGATCAGCGCGGTCAGCGACCTTGCGAAGTGACTCGATGTAATCACGCATCGAACCATCCGGCGGTGACACGACCGTCGTCGACCAACCCATCACGTGGTCACCGGTGAACAGCGTCGACTCCTCCTCAAGAGTGAAACAGCAGTGGTTCGCCGTGTGCCCCGGAGTCGTGACCGCTCGCATCGTGATACCGGGAGCCGTGAATACCGTGTCGCCATCGGAAACCCGTTCGGTCGGATCGAAGGCCGTATCGGTTGACTCCTCCATCTCGACCTTGTCCTCACGCGGAGTCTCATCAGGGTCCTTCGGCACAGCGAGCTCCTCTTCGCCGTCGAACATCCCTTCGGGTTCGTCGATGGTGACGTGCGGACCGACTGCGATGGTCGGAGCACCCGACTCAGCCGCCAACCATTCAGAGAGTGGCGAGTGATCGGAGTGGCAGTGCGTGACGAGGATGGCACGAACCGTCTCACCCGAGAGTGCTGCCGCCAGCGCATCGCGATGCGAGTCAAGTCGTGGGCCCGGATCAATCACCACCACATCGCCATGACCGACGATGTAGGTGCCGGTGCCGTGATAGGTGAACTTCGACGGGTTCTCGGCGATCACTCGGCGCACGAGTGGCGACACCTGCACCGCTTCGCCGTAGACGACATCATCGAGGGTTCGGAACTCTGGGGCGCTCACAGCAACGACCGTACCCGACCGACCGGGACGCCGCCGCCGAGAGCCGGTGGTGCGAGGTCGTGGTCGATGTCGAGCGGCACATCGACACCGACCCGGCGCAACGCTGCCGCAGCCACGAGCGCCGCAGCGCGTGATGCACCATCGGCAACCTTCACCGCCACCGACGGCCCATCGGGCATCGCCGCCACGAACACCCCCTCGGCTCCGTCCTTGGCCATGAGCCCCGGCACGGCATTCATCAGCACGGTCACCGGACGGAACGGACCACCGACCAGATGCGGGTGACCGGTCATCGCCGACCACACAGCACCACGCTCATCGGCGACCGCCGCAATCGCCGTTGCCAACGCAGCGATCCCAACCAGATGCGTGGGAGCACCGCAACCGTCGGTACCGACATGGCGCACCGGTTCGCCACATAGATCGCCGATCACCGAGGTGATGTGACGTTGCAAGGGGTGATCGGGATCGAGATGACGGTCGGTGGGCCACCCATTGGCCACACAGGTGGCGAGCATCGCGGCGTGCTTGCCCGAGCAATTCATGGCGAGCGGCTCACGGCCGCCCCCGGCCGCGAGCCAGGCCTCGGCTTCGTCACGGTCGAGCGGAAGGTCGGGGGTGGTGCGTAACGCACGCGCGTCGAGCCCCGCACGAGCAAGCGTCGACCGGACCACGTCGAGATGCACCGACGACCCATCATGACTTGCGCAGGCGAGCGCCAACTGGCGTGAATCGACCTCAAGCCCGGCTCGGACCATCGCTGTCGCCTGTAAGGGCTTGAGCGATGAGCGGGGATAGATCGCCAGATCTGCCGCACCGGCGAGCACGTCGATCGAACCATCACGGTGACGCACAACGACCGTCCCATGATGCACCGACTCGTCGACACCGTTGCGATCGACGACGGCGATCGGTGAGTGGCCGCCGCCGCTGCTGAGATCGGTCATGGTCTCCGCCGACGACGACGCAACGGCCGTCTCGACACCGGCGTCAATGTGGTGAGATCGGTTTCGACCACCTCATGACGCCGGCCCATCTCCGACCCGATCGCCTGCAGCATCGCCGCGAGCGGTAACGCGAGGATCGCTCCCGCCGGGCCGAGCAGGGCAAGTCCGGCGAGCGCTGCCCCGAACGCAAGTGCTGGGTGCAGTTCCATCGTGCGCGCCGTCACCCTCGGTGAGATCACGTAGTTCTCGAGCTGCTGATACACGATGATGATGCCGAGCACCACGAGGGCCCGAATGGGCGAATCGAGGAAGGTGATGAGCACAGGCAGGACTGCGGCGATGTAGGTGCCGATCACCGGCAGGAACTGGCTGATCAGGCCGACCCACAGCGCCAATGCCACCGGCGAACGCACACCGGCAGAGGTGAACACGATCCAGTGCACCACCCCTGACGCCGCACTCAGCAGCAGCCGCGAATAGAGATAGCCACCGGTCTTGTCGATGGCGAGCTCCCAGATATCGAGCACCCGCCGCTGAGCGTCAGCCGGTAACCGTGAGCAGATCGCACGACGCAGACGCGGCCCATCAGCCACCAAGTAGTAGGTGAAGAGCACGACGGTGAACGCTGCGAGAAGACCGTTGAGGGCTCGACCGGTGAGGCGCAGCGCGTCGCCTTGCTGCGAATCGATGAACTGCTGCACGGCACCGTTCGGATCGTTGAACTGAGCGATCACCTGCTCGACGTCGATCGATGTGCCGAACCAGTCGTTGATACGAGTGACAGTGTCGGAGATGTAGGTCTCCGAGTTCGACAACAGATCGGCGATCTGGGTGCCGATCAGCGTGCCCATCGCCCCCAAGAAGGCAGCGATCGCCGCCAGCACGCCGAAGATGATCACCAGCGTCGCCCGACCTCGGCTCCAACTGCGCGACGACACCAACCGATTGGTACCCGGCTCAACCGCAAGCGCAAAGAACTGCGACAGCACGATCAACAGGATCAACCCGCTGAGACGATTCCAGCTGAGCACCAACACATCGGTGGCGACGGATGCCAGCCAGAAGATGACCACTGCAGGCAGCACCCACCGTGGGGGCAGCCAACGCGAACCCTGATCGGGAGAGGAATCATCGGGCACGAGGGCGAGCGTAGTGACTCGCCGTGCGACGATGTTCCCATGGACGGTGACGGCGCCGATATCGAACCGGCGGAGCAGGTGCGTGCCTGGATCGCTGACCGCATCCGCGGTCGGGTGATCGGTGACGACGCCGCCGAGCGCACCGCTGAGTTGTTCGACACCCCCGGTGAACGCTGGTTCGCCGACGACGCGCCGATCAGACGAGTGCACGCCGACGCCGCGATGTTCATCGGGGGCATCCGGGCGTTGCTGCTCCAAAGCCTGCATCCCCTCGCCATGACGGGCGTGGCTGAGCACTCCGACTATCGCGCCGACCCGTGGGGGCGTCTACAACGCACCGCCGACTTCCTCGCCACCACATCGTTCGGCACCGCCGAGATGGCCGAGCGCGCCGTTGCGCAGGTTCGGGCGATCCACGACCGGGTCACCGGCATCGGACCAAATGGCGAGCCGTACCAAGCGAACGACCCGCACCTGCTCGCCTGGGTGCACGTGGCCGAAGTGGACAGTTTCCTGTCAGCACACGACCGCTACGGGGAACGGCCCTTGGCCGGAGACGAACGAGACCGCTACGTCGCCGAGTCGGGTGAGATCGCCCGACGTCTTGGTGCCGACCCCGTGCCCACCACGGTTGCCGAGGTCGGCGAGGTGCTCGACGAGTTCCGTCACGAACTGCGCGCCATTCCCGCAGCGCGAGATGCGGCCCGCTATCTGTTGATCGAACCGCCGCTGCCGTTGTCGTCGCGACCGGCGTACGGGCTGCTGGCCGGCGCAGCGGTGTCCCTAATGCCGCTGTGGGCTCGACGTGAGCTGCGCCTACCGTGGTTCCCCGTGACCGAACGACTCGCCGTGCGGCCGGCGGGTGACCTGATGACCCGCACCATCCGGTGGGCGCTCAGGCCCGAACAGCGCGTCTGACATCGCTGGCGAGATCACCACGATCGATCACCTCGATCGCATCGAGTCCGAGCCAGCCGGCCATGAGGCGCAACTCGTCAACGACCTCGTGAGCGATCTCACGACGACGAGTCGGCGTGTCGTGGTCCGCTTCGACCCATGACGCCTGGACGAGCAGACGACTGGCCGCACGATCTGCCTTGAGATCGAAACGACCGACGATCTCATCGCCGAGCAGGAACGGCAGCACGTAGTAACCGAAACGGCGCTTCGCAGCAGGCGTGTAGATCTCGATCCGATAGTGGAAATCGAAGAGCCGTTCATTGCGGTCGCGGAACCAGACCACGGGATCGAACGGACTGAGCAACGCACGGGCCTCAACCCGGCGTGGCACCACCATGTCGGGAACTGCATAGGCGGGCCGGTCCCACCCGTCGACGACCACCTCCATCACACTGCCCTCAGCGATGAGGTCACGTATCGCCCGGCGCACCGACGCTTGGGGTTGACGGTGGTAGTCGGCGATGTCGGCGATGGTGCCGACACCGAGATGACGAATGGCGAGGCGAGTGAGCTCCCGACGCGCATCGAGTTCATCGAGCGCGGGTCTGGCGAGGACCTCCGCCGGAATCATCCGTTCGGCGAGGTCGTAGAGACGAGCGAAGTCGCCCTCGCGGCGGCGTGCTGACACGGTGCCGTTCCAGAACAGGTGCTCGAGCACGACCTTGCCGTCGTCCCAATCCCACCACTGTTCCTTGGGACCCACCCGTTGCGACAGGTCACCAGCCGTGAGCGGGCCATCGTCGGCGAGTCGTTCGAGCACATGATCGACGAGTTCAGGCCGCCGACGCACCACCTCGTTCACCCCCGCCCACATGTGGTCGGTTGCCATCTTCCATCGCATCAGGTGATGATGGGAAGTCGGCATATGACTCGCAGCGTGCACCCAGTACTCAAAGAGTTCGCCGTCGCGGGTGGCATCGTCGATCAGGGTGCGCGGGTGCGGCCCGAGCCGAGCGAACAGCGGGAGTTCTTGGCTGCGGACCAGCACATTGACCGAGTCGATCTGGATCAGACCCATGCGGTCGAGCGAGCGTCGTAGGAGACGTCGATCGACACGACCTGAGGGTCGGGGATCGGCGAAACCCTGGGCCGCGAGCGCAATCCGACGGGCTTGTTCGCGAGACAGTCGGCGCACGCCGCAGATGTTGTCAGCGGTGTCAGTCGGCGACGGTGATGGTCACCGACTCGATGACCACGTCCTGCTTCGGACGATCACCGGGGCCGGTCTCGACGTTCTGCATACGATCGACGAGCTCGAGGCCCTTCACGGTCTGGCCGAAGAGGCTGTACAGCGGCGGCAACTGCACACCGCTCGGACCGCTGATCAAGAAGAACTGACTGCCGTTGGTGTTCGGCCCGGCATTGGCCATGGCGAGCGAACCCAACTGGTACTGACCGGCCTTGGGTAGCTCGTCCTCGAAGCGATATCCGGGGCCACCGCGGCCGGTACCGGTCGGGTCGCCACCCTGGCAGACGAAGCCGTTGATGATGCGATGGAAGATGATCCCGTCGAAGTACTTGTGCAGCGCGAGGAACACGAAACTGTTGACGGTCTTGGGCGCCTTCACGGCGTCAAGGGCGATCACGATCTCACCAGCAGCCTCGCCGCCGATCGAAACGGTCATCGTGGCGGTGTAGCGCTTGGCAGGGTCGATCCCCATTTCGGGCGCAGCCGAGAACTCCTGCTGGCGGGGGGCGGAACCGTCGAATGGGGGGAAGGGCGTTGCCATGACATCGACCCTACCGCTCATGTCACACCGACGGGCCAGACTGTGGGGGTGAGCCGAGCACGCACCGCCCATGTCTGCACCGAGTGCGGCACCAGTCACCCGAAGTGGGCCGGTCAGTGCGCCGGATGCGGCGAATGGAACACCCTGGTCGAGGAGATGGTCAGTTCCGGGTTGGCGACCGAGGACCATGGGCCACGGGCGACTCGCCCAACGTCGGGCGACGCACGGCCGCCGCAACGTCTCGACGACGTCGCAGCCACCGAGGGGGCGACCCAGCCGACGGGGATACCCGAACTCGATCAGGTGCTCTCAGGCGGATTCGTCCCAGGCTCGGTCACGCTCATGGGTGGCGAGCCAGGAATCGGCAAGAGCACGCTGCTGTTGCAGGTGGCAAGAACCTGGCAGGGCTCGGTGCTCTACGTGTGCGCCGAGGAGAGCGCCCAACAGGTGCGGCACCGCGCGGAGCGGCTCGGGGCGATCAGACCAGATGTGTG
>JAQCGT010000067.1 GCA_027730505.1 Actinomycetota bacterium
AAACCCGCCGTGCAGATTGCCATTCACCGTGCAGAACTCAGGGCGCCACGCCACACGGGCGATGACTGAGTCAGGTCCCGATGCGTCGATGACGAGACCCATGAGATCGCAGAACGGCATCGACGCCCGAGCGACCGTCGTCGCAGCGGGGTCGCCAGGAATCAGCGGGTCGGGCACCCGATCAGCGTACGGTGCCGGCCACCGCGCGGACCGAGCCGGCGGCAAACGAGAGCGCAGCGCTCAGGTCGAGTGGGGTGAGGTCGGGGTAATCGGCGAGGATCTGTCGTTGGTCGCGACCTGCAGCCAACTGGCCGAGGACCGCCGTGATCGGAATACGCGTACCGGTGATGCACGGCTGCCCGGACATCACTTCAGGATGAAGGCTGACGCGCGGATGGGTCGTGGGGGGCATGGCGTCAATAACACCTCGCCGACCCGTTCTGTTCCCGAATGCACAAACAGGGAATGACCAGAGATGCCTCGGGGTTCTGTTCCACGGAGGTTTCCCATGTCCGACACCATGCCCGTCAGCGCCGATCAGGCATCTCGCCTGCAGCGCCTCAACGTCATCGCCGCGATCGCCCACCTCGCCCAGGGCATTCTTCTGCTGGTGCTCGCCACCAAGGAGTTCGATCTTCCGGTGACCACCAATTACTGGACAGGACCGCCTGCACCGGGTGTTGATCCGTCGCGTATCGGTCTGCTCTTCGAGGTTCCGGTGGCATGGGGAGCAGCGCTGTTTTTGTTCTTGTCGGCGCTGTTCCACGGCATCGTCGCCACGGTCGGGCGGCGGGGCTATCTCAATGAGTTGTCTCGCCAGCAGAACCGTTTCCGTTGGGTCGAGTACTCGTTGTCGTCCACCCTGATGATCGTGCTGATCGCCATGGTGTTCGGCATCTCGGAGGTGTCGGCCCTCATCGGGTTGGCCGGTGCCAACGCCTCGATGATCCTGTTCGGATGGATCATGGAAGTCGTCAACCGTCCGGGTCAGCCGGTCTGGTGGTCGCCGTTCTGGTTCGGTTGCATCGCAGGCGGCCTACCGTGGGTGGCCCTCGGCATCTACACCTTCGGCCCGTCCGACGTACCCGGCTTCGTCTACGGCATCGCCGCGAGCATCTTCGTGTTCTTCAACCTGTTCGCGCTCAACCAATGGCTGCAATACAAGGGCATGGGCAAATGGCGTGACTACCTCTACGGCGAGCGCGTGTATCTGTGGCTCAGTCTCACCGCCAAAGCTGCTCTCGCCTGGCAGATCTACGGCAACACGCTGGCGAGCTGAACCGATCGGTCAGGTGTGGCGTGCGGTCATCCCGCCATCGACCACCAACGCATGACCGGTGATGTAGCCGCTGGCCGGCAGCACGAGTGACAGCACCCCCTGAGCGATGTCCTCGGGTTGCCCATAGCGCTTGAGCGGCACCCGCCGCTTGGCGAAGATCTCCTTATGTTCCGGCGGGATGTTCGCCGTCATACCGGTGACGATCGGGCCGGGACACACGGCGTTGGCAGTGATGCCCTCTCGGCCCAACTCGACAGCGAGTGCTCGTACCAGACCGATCACCGCATGCTTCGATGCGTTGTACGCCGGGATGCCTCCGGTGGCGCCGAGCCCCTCGGTGGACGCCGTGCATACGATGCGTGCCGAGTCGCTGTTGCGAAGGTGGGGGAGCGCAGCACGACTGAGCCGCGCATATGAGGTGATGTTGACGGCCAAGGTGAGATCCCAGGCCTCATCGAAGAGCTCCGCGCCGGCACTCATGTCGACATTGCGCGCCACACCAGCATTGTTGAAAAGGATGTCGAGACCACCGAAGTGTTCGACCACAGCGTCGGGCAGCGCATCGACGGCCGACCGGTCGGCGACATCGACCGTCCAGCCACGCACCACGTCGGCACCATGGGCGTCGGCGATCTCGCCGACGACTTGTGCGATCCCTTCGCCATTCACATCGACGACAGCGACCTTCGCTCCCTCATCAGCGAAGAGGTGTGCCGTGGCGCGTCCGATGCCAGAACCGGCGCCGGTGACGATGGCGACTCGGCCAGCGATCGAACGGTTGCCCGAAGTGAGACGAGAGGTGACCATGAACCGACGGTACCGATCCGAGGTGGGGCCACGACGAGGCGGGAACACCCGCTTCGTGACGGGCGTTAACACTGTCCGTGACCGCCGAAGAGGACGATCTGCCAACCGGCGCACCATCCAGCGGCCCGATCGCCGAGGTGTTGCGGGCCAACCAGGCGTTCTACGACGCCCATGAGGCGGCCGACCTTGAGGCAATGGCGGCAATTTGGGAACACAGCGACCGGGTGGTGTGCATCCATCCGGGATGGCAGATCCTTCGGACCTGGCCAACGGTCCGCGACTCATGGAGCCGGATTTTTACAGGCCCTGCGCGCAACCAGTTCATCTTGACGAATCTCGCTGTCTCCGTCGACGGCGATACTGCCTTGGTGACTCTCGAGGAGAACTTGATTGCGTCGGGTCCGGCAGGTTCCGGCACCGGTGTCGTGGCGGCAACGAACGTTTTTGTGCGTGACAACCGTCCGGTCGGACACGGTTGGCGTCTCGTCGCGCACCACGGTTCACCCGTGATGGCACGTTGAAGAATCTCAGCCGTTCGCCAGTGACGTGCGGACAGGTCGTTGGCGAGGAGGGTGAGTGCCACGAGGGTGGCGACGAGCGGTGCCGACGTGAGATCAGTCGAGACCGAGAAACGCGGCGATCGCCGCGTTGACCGGTTCAGGGTGGGTCAGGTTCACCGCATGGGTTCCTCCGTCCACCCGCACCATGTCGACCTGCCCAGCCAAACCCGCAGCCAGCGCCTCGGCCCGTTCCATCGGAATGGCCGCATCGGCGGAGCCATGGATGACGAGTGCGCGCGCCGTGATCTCGCCCAAGCGATGGGTGATGTCATCGCGATCGCTGAGACATCGGAACGCGTGGGTGAACTCGCCCTCATACGAGGAGGCCCAATCCGCCCACTTGGCATACCACGACGTCCAGTCACCCTCGCCGAGGATGATCGACGCAACGACCTCTTGCACCGGCTCGGGACCTTGGGTGTTCCAGATCTCGTGCAGCAGGTCGTAGGACGCCTGCTTGTCGGGTTCCTCCACACCGGCTTGGGTTCCCATCAGGACCAGCGCATCAACTCGTTCCGGATGCGTCAGTGCTGCCCGCAGTGAGAGGAAGCCACCTTGGCTCATGCCGGCGAGCACCGCCCGCTCGACCCCGAGATGGTCAAGCAATGCCCATAGGTCTGCCGCCGAGTCCCAGTAGCTGAACGGTCCGGGCGCGCGGGTTCCACCGTGAGCCCGTTCATCCCACGTGATCACCCTGCATCGTCCGGCGAGCGCCGCAACCTGAGCGTCGAACATGGTGTGGTCCATCAGCAATCCGTGACTGAAGATCAGAACCGGGCCATTACCGCCAGAGTCGGTGTAGGTGATGTCCGTACCGTTGATCGATGCCTGAGCCATGGTCGAACCGTAGTTGCCTCAAGACGGCTGCCCGACCAGATGGCCGGTACCCTCGTGCCCTATGGCCAACGCGTGGTTCGAATCGGTCGCCGTCGCCCAGCGTCGAGCAAAGCGGATCCTCCCCAGCTATGTGTACGACGCGCTCATCGCCGGCAGTGAAGCCGGCCTGACCCTCGAGGACAATCAGGCGGCATTTCGCGAGATCGGCTTCCAACCGGTTGTGGCCGGTCGGCCCAATGAGCGGCGCATGGAACGCAATGTGCTCGGACTTGACCTGTCGATGCCGGTGATGATCTCGCCGACCGGTGTGCAAGCGGTGCATCCCGATGGTGAGGTGGCGGTTGCCCGTGCTGCTGCGGCGCGTGGCACGGCGGTGGGGTTGTCGTCGTTCGGTTCAAAGCCGATGGAAGCCGTCGCCGAGGCCAACCCGAATTTCTTGTTCCAGATGTATTGGATCAACGACCGGGATTGGATCTCGGGTCAGATGGAGCGGGCCCGTGCGGCTGGTGCCAAAGGTGTCATCTTGACCCTCGATTGGTCCTATAGCCACAGTCGTGACTGGGGCAGCCCGGCGTTGCCGGACCGCATCGATCTGAAGACCATGATCAAGTACGCGCCCGCCGTGATGACCAAGCCGGTATGGCTGTCGAGGTTCTTGCGGTCAGGCAAGTTGCCCGACCTGACGACGCCCAACATGGTCGTCGATGGGGGAGCAGCTCCGACGTTCTTCGGGGCGTACGGCCAATGGATGGGGAGTGCTCAGCCCACCTGGGATGACCTCGCATGGTTCGCTGAGCAATGGGGCGGCACGTGCATGGTCAAAGGTGTGATGCGAGTCGACGATGCCCGCCGGGTGCGCGATGCGGGTTTCACAGCGCTCTCGGTGTCGAACCACGGTGGCAACAACCTCGATGGCACGCCGTCGCCATTGCGGGCGCTGCCCGCGATCGCGGATGCAGTCGGTGGCGATATCGAGGTGCTGCTCGACGGTGGCATCCGCCGTGGCAGCGACGTGGTGAAGGCCCTGGCCCTTGGTGCAAGAGCGGTGATGATCGGTCGGGCCTACCTGTGGGGTCTCGCCGCCAATGGTCAGGCTGGCGTGGAAAACGTGCTCGACATCATGCGCATGGGTATCGACTCGACGTTGCTCGGCATGGGCGTCGGATCCATCGATGATCTTCGGCGCGAACAACTCGTCATTCGCGAAGGGTTTGACCGTCCGCTTGGCGTCGACTAGCTCACACCCACGTCGCCCATGAGTCGAGTGGCAGTCGGTCACTGACGAGCGAGTTGACCGGGGCATCTGGATCGCCGTGCCCAATCGCCATACCGCAGAACAGCATCTCGGACTCGGGCGCTCCAATGAACTCCATCACCGCACGGTGACGGCTCGACCAGTACTCCTGTGGGCAGGTGTCGAGCCCCGCTTCGGTGGCCAACAGCATGAACGTCTGCAAGAACATGCCGAGGTCGGACCACTGTGGCTGATTGAACCGACGATCGAGCGTGATGAAGAACGCTGCGGGCGCATCGAAGAACCGGCCATTGCGAGCGAACTGCTGTAGTCGTCCGGCTTTGTCTTCGCGGGGGATGCCCAGCAAGGAATACATCTGTTCGCCGAGTTCGAATCGTGCGGTTCGATGCGGATCCCAAAGGCCGGCCGGGTACACCTCGTACTCGGGCTCTTCAACGGGTGGTTGGGAGTCGAGGAATTCGAGCAGACGTGGCATCGTCTCGCCATTGATGACCCAGACTCGCCACGGCTGGACGTTGCCGCCACTTGGGGCGCGCGACGCCACTTCGAGGAGTTGACGGATGGTGTCGTCAGGCACCGGCGTGGGGAGGAAGGCGCGAATCGAACGACGAGCAATGACGGCTTCAGCAACATTCATGTCGCTGAGTCTGTCAGCCGCATCCGCGTGGGCTGTCGTCAGAGATCGACAACCCCGTCGATGACCGGCATGACATGTCCCCCGATCCAGATGTCGCCGGCGTCATCGCGGTCGACATACACGCGTCCTTGACGACCAAGCACCGTTCCTTGCCGAGCGACGTAACTCGTGATCGTCGGGTCACGGCGCATCAACCACTGCGCCACCGACGCGTTGAGGCTTCCAGTGACCGGATCTTCGCCGTGGGTGCCGCCACTCGGATAGAACGCTCGTACCTCAATTGCTGCATCGTCGCCGCCATCGCACCTAGCAATGACACCGAGTTTGATGTCGGGGAGGTCGTCGAACTTCGGTCGAAGTGCCAGCAGCGTTGCGACATCTCGAACCTCAACGGCGACCCACCCCGGTCCGTTGTCGGCCCATGAGGCATCGATGACGGGTGTGTCGAGTGCATGTGCGATCGACGCTATGAGATGTGAATCGACCGGCCCAGAACGGATGAGCGGCGGTGCACGGAACGCCAGGCGATCGTTGGCCCGTCGAATCGGCACCAGGCCCACCCCGCACTCTTGGAGCACGTCATCGCGTTGGGGAGCGCCACCGGTGGCGAGCCAGGCCGCACACGTGCCGAGCGTTGGATGTCCGGCAAAGGGCAGTTCCTCAGAGGGCGTGAATATGCGCACCCGATAATCCGCCTCGGGCGTGGATGGGGACAACACAAAGGTGGTCTCGGACAGGTTCGTCCACTGAGCGAATGCCTGCATCGACTCGGCATCGAGTCCGTCGGCATCGATGACCACGGCGAGTGGATTCCCCCCGAGGGCAACTGTGGTGAAGACGTCGACTTGAGCGAAGCGACGTGTCACTGTTCAGATTCCGAGTGCCGTACTTCCACCTGACGGCGGTGTTCACGCCTTTTGCGGGCGACTTCGATGACGATGTTGATGGCGAGAGCGGTGCCAAACGCCACGAGAAACGCAGCCGTGTGATTGTTCTGAAATGCCCGCCCGAATACTGCGCCAAGCACTGCGGCATACGTCGCCCAAATGGTGACCGCAATCGCGACCCAACGCACAAACCACGGACGCGGTTGTTGTGTCAGCCCGCACGAGATCGTCAGCGCCGTCCGGCCACCCGGAATGAATCGGGCGGTGACAAGCAAGAGCCCACCGCGGTTGCGAATCTGTGATGCCGCCCAGTCAAGTCGGGCAGCGGTGCTCGTCTTTCGGGAGGCGCGACGCCGAATTGGACCGGCAAGTCGACGGCCGATGGTGAAGGCGACGTTGTCGCCGATGAACGCACCGACTGCACCGGCGATGATGACGAGGAGCAGGTTCTGGTCGCCGGCGCCGGCGGCGACACCGCCGATGATGACCGTCGTCTCGCTCGGCACTGCCGGGATCACCGAATCAAACAATGCGATGAGCGCGATGACGAGGAGAAACCACCGAGCGGCCGACACGTCGACGAGCCAGTCGGTCATACGGGCGACCCAGCCCGTCGACTCCGCAGCGAGCACCACGATCGTCACGGTCCTGAGGGTAGCGGGGTACGGATGTGGCGGGGGTCACGAAAAAAGGTGCAATAGGAGATGGAGAAGACCTACAGTTCTCTCATGCGCGTTGAAGTCGACTCAGACAAGTGCCAGGGCCACAACCGCTGTTTCGCTCTGGCCCCCGAACTTTTCGATGTGGACGAGTACGGCACCGCCGTCGTCATCGGTGACGG
This sequence comes from Actinomycetota bacterium, assembly GCA_027730505.1. Classification (GTDB taxonomy): domain Bacteria; phylum Actinomycetota; class Acidimicrobiia; order Acidimicrobiales; family Ilumatobacteraceae; genus Casp-actino5. The sequence continues at coordinate 7,104 of JAQCGT010000067.1, forward strand.
AACAGTCCCGGCTGAACTCGCTGACAAGGCCCGCCTTGCCGCCGCTAACTGCCCCGAATTCGCCATCACCGTCAGCGAGTGACGCCAGACTCTGAGGATCAGCGATGACCAGCATGTATGGCCCTGTCACCGACTGGGCGAACGACTTCGACCATGGCGATCCCGCCTACAACGAACGCGCCCACGAGATCTGGGCTGAGTTCCAGGAATCGGGATGCCCGGTCGCTCACAGTGACCGATACGACGGGCTCTGGGCACCATTCACCCACGAGCTAGTCCACGAGATCGCCTACGACACCGAGCATTTCACCTCCCAAGGTGTCGTCGTCAACACCGGTCGACCGATGATCGAACCGCCGGTCGGTCCGGCGCCTCCAATCACGAGCGACCCTCCTTTCCACAACGTCGCTCGCCGCTTGCTGCTCCCGCCGTTCTCACCCAAGGTCATCGCCGCCTGGGAACCCGAGGTCCGTCGACTCTGCAACGAATTGCTCGACCGGATGGGCGAGATCACACCGGGTGAGTCGGTGGTCGATGGAGCGGTGCAGTACGCGCAGAGCATTCCGGTGAACGTCATCGCTCGAATGCTCGGCTTCCCGACCGAGGATGAGGAGATCTTCCGTGGATTCGTCCACGACGTGCTCGAGCGGATCAACGAGGCACCCGAGGTCCGCATCGCAGCGATGGAGGGACTCGATCGCTATCTCGATGTCCAGATCTCCGAGCACCGTGAGAACCCTCGCGACGACCTGACCAGTTACCTACTCAACGTCGAGATCGAGGGCAACAAGCTGTCGCATGAGCACGTACGCGGATCGATCGTGCTCCTGCTTGTCGCAGGCATCGACACCACATGGTCAGCGATCGGCTCGTCGCTCTGGCACCTCGGCACACACCCCGATGACCTCCAGCGGCTCGTCGATGAACCCGACGTGATGATGTTCGCCCTCGAGGAGTTTCTCCGGGCCTACGCGCCGGTCACCATGGCTCGCCTCGTCAGAGAGGACTATGACTTCCACGGCTGCCCGATGAAGGCCAACGACTGGGTGCTGTTGCCCTTCCCGGCTGCGAATCGCGACCCGGCTCAGTTTGATCGGGCCACCGAATTCGTGATCGACAGGCAGGAGAACCGTCACGGTGCGTTCGGTCTCGGCATCCACCGGTGCCTCGGATCGAACCTCGCCCGTCTTGAACTGAAGGTCGCTGTTGAAGAGTTCGTGAAGCGATTCCCCGGCTTCACCGTCGACGGCGATGTCGCTTGGAGCATCGGTCAGATTCGTGGACCCCGCAAACTCCCTCTGCGGGTCACCGCCACCGCGTGAGCATCAGCCATCCTTGGGTGGCAGTTCATAGATCGTCCGGTTACCACTGACCGCAAAGGCGATCACGCAGCCCATTGCGAACGGCAGCACCGTGCCTGCGCCGAACAGTTCGACTCCCATGACCGCACAGGCGATCGGAGTCTTCGCTGCTGCACCGAACACTGACACCATCCCGACGGCCGCGAGCAGCGCCACCGGCAGTCCGAGCGGACCGGCCAAGGCAGCGCCGAGGGTCGCGCCAATCACGAACAGCGGTGTCACCTCACCTCCGGGGAATCCCGATCCGATCGTCACGGCGGTGAAGACGATCTTGAGCGCCCACACCCACCAGCCAGCGGTATCACCGGAAACCGCTGAGTCGAGCAGTGGCAGGGAGAGCCCGAGGTACTCATCGCCGAACAGCGCTGCGAGCCCAAGCACGCCGAATGCCCCGAGCACCGGCCGCCACGTCGGGGTATCGAACAGTCGTGCCATGGCTCGGCGCACCAAAGCGACGGCCTCCACGAAGGCAACGGCGGCAAGGCCGAAGGCGATGCCGGCAAGCGCAACCAGCAGGTTGCGCCAGGTCCCGTCGAGGCTGCTGATACGGGCTCGCAACGCATGTTCGTGACCGAGCACGCGCACCACAGCGTCACCCACGATGGAAGCGGTACACGTTGGCACAAGCGCTCGGAACCGTCCCGGCGTCGGCGATCGAACTTCGAAGCCGAAGATGGCTCCAGCGAACGGCACGCCGAACACCGACCCGAAAGCTCCACCCAGCGCAGCAGTCAGCATCATCGAGCGGTCTTCGGCATTGATCTTGAGCACGCGACCTGCGAGATCGCTCAGGCTGCCCGACATCTGCAGGGCTGTGCCTTCCCGTCCGGCGGAGCCCCCGAAGAGATGGGTCACCCAGGTGCCGATGAGCACCATCGGGGCCATGCGCCGCGGCACCCACGCGCTTGGTGTGTGGATCTCGGCCAGCAACAGGGCATTGCCCCGGCTCGCGCGGCCTGCGAGCCGATGGTTGGCGAGCCCGATGCCGAGCCCGGCGACCGGAAGTCCAAGTACGAGCCATTCGTTGCCGACTCGGGCGTCGGTGACCAGCGAGAGGCCCTCCAAGAAGATGAACGAGGCAACCCCAGCCAGCGCTCCGGACACTGCGCCGAGAAGGATCCACCGTCCGATTCCGAGTGCAGACCCGAGCGGTCCGAGGCGGCGCATCGGGCCATTCTCACCCGCCGCTTACCCGATTCTGGTGTACTCATCACATGACGGACCGTCAGTTGCACGTGGTTCTCGCCGAAGACGACCGAGCCGTTCGAGAATCATTGACGCGCGCAATGACCCACGAGGGGTACCGCGTCGACGCAGTGTCCGATGGCGCGAAAGCGCTCGAACTACTCCGTCAAGATGCGGTTCAACCCAACGTGGTCGTGCTCGACGTGTCGATGCCTGTGGTCGATGGGCTGACCGTGTGCCGTGTGCTTCGCTCGGAGGGAAGCCGGGTGCCGATCCTGATGCTGACGGCGCGAACCGAACCATCGGACCGGGTCGCCGGTCTCGACGCCGGTGCTGATGACTATGTGCCCAAACCGTTCGATCTGAGCGAGCTGTTCGCACGGCTGCGGGCCCTCGTCCGTCGTGCCCACATGGATGACGCACCGGTTGCTGACGATGCGCCGATCATCCTCGGTGACTTGGTGATCGAACCAGCCGGTCGGCGGGCGCGCCGTGGTGACATCGATCTCGAACTCTCCAAGACCGAGTTCGACCTGTTGGAATTGTTGGTGCGCAATACCGGGATCGTGCTCGACCACTCCACCATTTACGAGCGCATCTGGAACTACGACTTCGGACCTGAGTCGAAGAATCTTGCCGTCTACATCGGATACCTGCGTCGCAAGACCGAGGAGGCGGGCGGCACTCGCCTCATCCACACCGTGCGTGGCGTGGGCTACACGGCGAGGGTCGACACATGAGTCTGCGGCTGCGCATTGCGTTGCTGCTCGCCGTCCTGGCGGCAGCCGCAACGGTCGCGGTAGGGGTCATCTCGTTCCGGACGACGTCGGCCCGGCTATTGAGCGCCGTCGACGACTCACTCGTGGAGGCGTCCGCCATCGCCCAAGCTCGACGGTTCGACGACCGACTGTTCGAGAGCGGTCCGTTCTCCGAGATCGCTGTACAGGCGGTGTTGGCAGATGGCACCGTGCTGCGGAGCACCTTTCCCCGTGCGTTCGAGGCGCTGCCCGCTGAACTCGGACTCATCGGTCGACGTGGGGTGACGACGTTCAGAACGGTGAACCTCGGCCGCGACGACTACCGGGTGCGTTCGATCGGATTCGACGACGGCATCGTGCAGGTGGGGCGATCGCTCCATGAGACCGACGATGTGCTCGAGAGTCTCCGAACCCGCACGATCGCCCTTGTCGCCGCAGTGACGGTGATCGCTGCCGGACTCGGAGCGCTTACCGCAGGGCGTATCACCCGATCACTGCGGCGGCTCACGTCGACGGCCGAACACGTTGAAGCGACGGGCAATCTGGACGTCGACCTGCCTGAGGGAACGTCAGGACGCGATGAGGTGGGTCGTCTCACCGAGGCGTTCCGGCTGATGTTGTTGGCGCTCGACCGGTCGCGCGCTGACCAGACCCGCCTTGTCCAAGACGCCGGCCATGAGTTGCGGACGCCGCTCACGAGCATTCGAACCAACCTCGACATGCTGGATCGCTATCCCGATATCGATCCGGCCGAGCGTGCCGAGATACTTGACTCCATCAGGGCCGAGGCGGCTGAACTGACCACGCTTGTCAATGAGGTCGTTCAGGTTGCGAGCGGCGAGTCGGATGACGACGACCCAGTCGAGGTTCTGATCGCCGATGTCGTAGCAGAGGTGGCCGAGCGGGTGACGCGTCGCACCGGACGTGCAGTCGAGGTCTCCGCCGACCGATCACGGGTGCTGGCACGGCGGGCGTCGCTGGCACGTGCAATATCGAATCTCATCGACAATGCGGTGAAGTTCGACGATGGGGATACGCCGATCGAGGTGACGGTCGAGTCCGGACGCATCGCAGTTGCCGATCGCGGCCCTGGTGTGGCAGATAGCGACAAGCCCCTGATCTTCGAGCGCTTCCACCGCGCTGATGCCGCCCGAACACTGCCCGGCTCTGGTCTAGGACTGGCGATTGTCGCCGAGGTGGCGCGTGCCCATGGCGGCACGGTCTTCGCAGGCGACCGCGATGGC
>JAQCGT010000068.1 GCA_027730505.1 Actinomycetota bacterium
CGGCTTCGATGACCTTGTCGATGGTGCTCAGGCCCATGAAGACACCCGCCAACAACTCATTGACCTCGTCCGCGGGGAACGTATTCCTCAAACGTCTCACTGCGTGGTCGAACCACCCAAGGATGACTCTGCCCACACCATCACGATCAACCTGCACGACCAGATCGACCGCGAGATCGTCCGACTCATCGCCCGAGGACATTCAGACCGCGAAATCGCCCAATGCGTGTTCCTCTCGCCACAGACGATTCGAAACCGCGTCAGTCGGCTACTCGATCGCTCCGGCGCCCGCAACCGAACCCACCTCGCGGTGCTGTACGTGAGGGGCAGAGTGACCGACTCATCGGCCCACCTCGACGAATCCGCCTGAGGCGAGATGAACAACGGCGGCCCGTCAGGGCCGCCGTGGTGGGGCTAACAAGAATCGAACTTGTGACCTCATCCTTATCAGGGATGCGCTCTAACCGACTGAGCTATAGCCCCGGCAAGCACCGAACGCTATCGGCGCTCCTCGGCGAACCTCAACCCTGAGGACGGCGGGGACGGAAGCGATTGATCGGATCGTCGGTGCGCTCGACAACCTCTTCTTCCAACACGCTCACCCGCACACCGCCGACAACATCACTCACCAGATTGAACAACGTCGCCGACAGAACGGCGAACCCAGTAGCGCCCACGGCTAGAAACAGGCCGATCACCCAAGCCGCAGAGAAGATCTCGTCCCCCTTCAGCTCAAAGGTCTCCCAACCGAACTGCGTAAACCACCGCTCGACATTGGCAACGGTGCCGGTTGAATCGGCAACCCGCCACAAGAGCACCCCGCTCGTCATCAACGTCACGTACGTGGCGAGTGAGAACACCATCGCAACCTTGAAGACCGACCATGGATCCACGTGACGAACCACACGGGTCACCCTTCGCACACGTGGCCGGCGGCGAGGCGATCGCAGCACGACCTGACGCCTGACCGAACCAACCAGATCCGGAGCCACGTCACTGCCGGCCCCAACGGGTGGCGCCGACTGCCGTGTTGTGGCGGGCGGAACCTCAGGGACTTCTCCTGAGGGCTGCGCCTGAACGATGTCGGGCATCACGAACTCCGATGTCGGCGGTCCGCCGGAGGCCCTGTCGTCGGGAACATCGACTGGGGTCCGGCGATCATCATCGCCTGACCGCCCACCACCAACGCCTGGCCGAACCCGGCGGGTTCGCTGGCGATCGTCAGAGGCGCTCACCCGCCCGAGTGTAGGACGTCGCCCGGGTGCTGATCCTTCAGTCTGCACTGACGAGAGTGTTCGTCGCCCGAGCGGCAGCGGTCACGTCACCGATCGACACCCACACCGTGACCGTCGACCCGGAGCGATCACCAGCGCGGCGCAGCGCCGTGATCGCAGCACCATTGACCCTCGCCACCTCACCAGCCACCACGTCACCCCAACCCACCGCAGCAAGAGCAGTCGCGTCGGCCGCCGCCGCTGCACGTTGGCGCGTCACCGAGAACGCCACTGGCCCCGAAAACCAGAGCGCCATGACCCAGAACAACACGGCAAACACCGCCACCATGAGCGGTGTCACCGCACCGGAGTCACCGGACAGCGCCGGTGACGCACGCCTCATTCGTCGTCGACGGCAAGGATCGGTGCAACAGAGGCGACCCCGTGACCCTCGTCGAGGTTCATGATGCGCACACCTGTCGCATCACGTCCCTGGGAGGAGATCTCGCGCACGGCCATGCGGATGGTCACGCCACCCGATGACACCGCAACGATCTCGTCCTCGAGTCCGACCATGAAGGCCGCAACCACTTGGCCCTTCTTGCCGGTGAGTTTGATCCCGCGCACACCTTGGCCGCCACGGCCCTGGGTGTTGAACTTGTCGAGTTGGGTCCGCTTACCGAAACCAGCCTCGGTCATGATCAGGATCGCCGTGTCATCACGGGCAACATCGCATGACACCACTGCATCATCGGTCGACTTCAGTTTCATGCCGCGAACACCAGCAGCCGAGCGACCCATCGGACGCACATCGGTCTCCTTGAACCGGATCGTCATGCCCGAGCGGGCGACCATGAAGATCTCGTCGGTGCCACTGGTCTCGATCACTCGAACCAGCTCGTCGCCGTCATGCAAGTTGATGGCGATGAGGCCATCGCGTCGGCTCGAGTCGTAGGCGTCGAATGCGGTCTTCTTCACCGTTCCCTGACGGGTGGCGAAGAACAAATACCGTTCGGCGGCGAAATCGCGGGTGTCGATGATCGCCTGGATGTACTCATCGGCCTGAAGCGGCAGCAGGTTGACGATCGGCATGCCCTTCGCAGTGCGCTCGCGCTCAGGAATGTCGAGTGCCCGCAAGCGATAGACCCGGCCGCGGTTTGAGAAGAACAACAGATAGGCGTGCGCCGTCGTGAAGATGACATGGCGGATGATGTCGTCCTGTTTGAGCTTGCCGCCCGACACACCACGACCGCCGCGACCTTGGGTCTTGAATGACGACGCCGGTACCGCCTTCACATACTGGGCTTCGCTCATCACGATGACCAGTTCCTTGTCTTCGACGAGATCCTCAATGCGCATCTCGCCGTCGTCATAGGTGATCCGGCACACGCGATCGGTAGCGAACTGGCCGCGCACCTCGAGCATCTCATCCTTGATCACACTGCGAAGCAGCGCATCGTCAGCGAGGATCGCTTCGAGTTCGGCGATCGTCACGCGAATGTTCTCGAGTTCGGCTTCGATGTCGATTCGGCTCAATCGGGTCAGTTGACGCAACTGCATGTCGAGAATGTCGACCGCTTGAGCCTCGGAGAACTCGTACGGCTCAGCCATGAGCGAGGCCTTGGCCGCTGCGGCGTCTTCGCTCGCCCGGATGAGAGCGATGATCTCATCGATGACATTGAGCGCCTTGATGCGCCCGTCGAGGATGTGCTCACGGCGCCGAGCCTTGTCGAGACGGAACTGCGACCGCCGTGTAATGACCTCGATCTGGTGTCGCACGTAGGCGTCGAGTGCATCACGGAGAGTGAGCGTGCGCGGGACACCGTCGACCAGGGCCACCATGTTGATCGAAAAGCTGGTCTGCAACTGGGTCAGCTTGAACAGGTTGTTGAGCACGACATTCGCATTGGCGTCGCGCTTCAACGTGATGACGAGCGAGGTCTCACCTCCTGACGACCCGTCGTTGATGTCAGCGATGCCGTCGATATCGCCGGCTTCGACCAGTTCGGTGATACGAGCGGCAATGGCTGAACAGCTCGTCTGATAGGGCAGTTCGGTGACGACGATCTCCATGCGCCCCGTCTTGCCCTCATCGATGGTGGCGGTGGCCCGCATCTTCACCGAACCGCGCCCTGTGCGATAGGCGTCGATGATGCCAGCGCGGCCCAAGATCGAGCCGCCAGTCGGAAAGTCGGGGCCCTTCACGAACTCCATGAGGTCATCAGAGGTCGCCTCGGGATTGTCGATCAGGTGGATCGTGGCGTCGATCACCTCACCGAGGTTGTGCGGCGGGATGTTCGTCGCCATGCCGACAGCGATGCCCTGCGAGCCGTTGACGAGCAGGTTCGGGAACCGCGCCGGGAGCACCTCTGGCTGTTCGGTGGTGCCGTCGTAGTTCGGCAACATCTCGACGGTGTCTTCGTCGATGTCGGCGAGCAACTGCATCGCCAAGGGATGCAGACGGCATTCGGTGTAGCGGCTCGCCGCCGGCCCGAAGTCAGGTGAGCCATAGTTGCCGTGGAAGTCAATGAGCGGATGGCGCAATGAGAACGGTTGCGCCATACGCACCAGCGCGTCGTAGATCGCGCCATCGCCATGGGGGTGATAGCGGGCCATCGTGTCACCAGAGACGCGAGCGCACTTCACGAAGGGTCGATCGGGTCGGAAGCCCTGTTGCTCCATGTCCCAGATGATCCGGCGGTGAACCGGCTTGAGGCCGTCACGCGCGTCGGGCAGGGCCCGAGACATGATCACCGACATCGCGTATTCGAGGAACGAGTTCTCCATCTCGTCCTGAAGGGCGATCGGCTGCACGGGTTCGTGCACGGCGTCGTCAGGGGTGTTGGTGTCGTCACTCATCAGAAGTCGAGGTTCCTCACGTCGCGGGCGTTGGTGGTGATGAAGTTGCGGCGGCTCTCGACGTCGTCACCCATGAGCACGCTCATGATCATGTCGGCCTCAGCGGCCTCGGCGACAGTCACCTGCAACAGCGTTCTGGTCTCGGCGTTGATGGTGGTGGCGCGGAGCTCTTCCCAGTCCATTTCACCGAGGCCTTTCAAGCGCTGGAACTCTTTTCGATGGTTCGGACGCTCGGCCAGGAATCGATCCTTGGCGGCGTCGTCCTTCAGATACACCTTCTCTTTGCCGACCTCGGTCGAATACAGCGGCGGCTGAGCGATGTAGATGTACCCGGCCTCAACGAGATCCCGCATCTGTCGGAAGAAGAAGGTCAGCAGCAACGTGCGGATGTGGCTGCCGTCGACATCAGCGTCACACAGCGCGATCACCTTGTGATATCGGGCCTTCTCGACATTGAAGTCCTCGCCCACGCCGGCGCCGATCGCAGTGATGAGGGCCTGGATTTCGTTGTTCTTCAGCATCTTGTCGATACGAGCTCGTTCGACATTGAGGATCTTGCCTCGGATCGGCAGGATCGCCTGGGTCCGGGGGTCGCGGGCGTTGATGGCCGTCCCACCTGCTGAATCGCCCTCCACGATGAACAGTTCGGACTCGCCTGGATCGCGCGAGGAGCAGTCGCGCAACTTGTCCGGCATTCCCGCTCCAGACAACGCTGTCTTCCGGCGCACCGTCTCACGGGCTTTCTTGGCTGCCATCCGAGCCTGCGCAGCGGAGATCGCCTTCTTCACGACCTTGTTGGCCTCGGTTGGGTTCTCGTCAAGCCACTCAGCCAGGCGCTCATTGGTTGCCTTCTGAACAAACGACCGCATCGGCACATTGCCCAACTTGGCCTTGGTCTGGCCCTCAAACTGGGGCTCGCGCAACTTCACCGAAATGATGGCCGTCAGGCCCTCGCGGATGTCCTCGCCCGTGAGGTTGTCGTCTTTTTCCTTGAGCAGATTTTTGGCTCGGGCGTACTTGTTCATCACCGAGGTGAGCGCCGTGCGGAACCCCTCCACGTGCATGCCGCCCTCGATGGTGGAGATGCCATTGGCATAGCCGTGGATGCCCTCGTGGTAGCCGGTGTTCCACTGCAAGGCGATGTCGAGCATCTGGCCCTCGTCGTCAGCGTCTTCGTATTGACAGACCTTGGCGAACAAGGGTTCCTTCGAGGCGTTGAGATGCTTGACGAAATCGACCAAGCCGCCCTTGTACTGATAGGTGACCGTCTGCTCACGGCCCTCTCGCTGATCGGTGAACACGATCTCGAGACCTTTGTTGAGAAAGGCCATCGTCTGAAGCCGCTCGAGCACCGTGCGGGCGACGAACTCCGTGCCCTCAGCGTGGAAGATGGTCGGGTCGGGCCAGAACGTGACCGTGGTGCCAGTGGTGCGACCGCGCTTTGGGGTGTCGCCGATCACCGACATCTTGCCCTGAGGCTCGCCGCCCTTGCCGTAATCCTGGGCATAGCGCTTGCCGTCTCGGTCGATCTCGATGTGGAGCCGCTCAGACAAGGCGTTCACAACACTGACGCCCACACCATGAAGACCGCCCGACACTTTGTACCCGTCACCGCCGAACTTTCCGCCGGCGTGCAGCACCGTGAGCACAACCTCAGCGGCGCTCTTGCCCTTGTGCGGGCCTGACGGATACGGATCAACCGGAATGCCGCGACCGTCGTCGGAGACCTCACAACCTCCATCGGCGAGAAGGGTCACGCCGATACGCGAGCAGTGCCCGGCCATGGCCTCATCAACGGAGTTGTCGACCACCTCCCAGATCAAGTGATGTAATCCCGCAAGCCCGGTGGAGCCGATGTACATGCCCGGGCGCTTACGAACCGGGTCGAGACCCTCAAGGACCTGAATGTCCTTCGCGCCATAGTCAGTGGTGGGTTGGTCGGTGTCTGCAGACACTCAGTACCTCAGTCTGTCCGTGCGCCGCCCGACCGAATTCGGGGGCACTGAATGGTGATGCGAACGGGGCCAAAACGCCCGAAAAGCACCTGCTCATCCTACCAAAGGGGTGCCCGCTGATCGGGGCAATCCGGGCCTGTTTGCAGGCATTCGCGACAATTCACGCTCGACTGCGGACATCGCCTCCGACAGCGGCCGAAATGGTCGACGATCAGGACCCCAGCGCTGCCTTCACCGCCGCCGCCACACGGCCGCCGTCAGCGCCGTCACCGGCCCGATTGCGCACAGCACGAATCACCTGGCCCATTGCCTTGGGGCCTTCTTGGCCGGCAGCAACCGCCGCCGCTACCTCTTCGGCGACAATCGCCGCAAGCGCCGCTTCATCGAGGGCGGCGGGCAAATACCGCTCGATCACCTCTGCCTCCGCGCGTTCGGCAGCCGCCTGCTCGGTGCGGCCCGCTCCGTCATACAACTCAGCAGCTTCAGCCCGCCGCTTCGCTTCCGAGCGGAGCACGCCAATCACCTCGGCGTCACCGAGCTCGACCGCCTCATCACCTGCCACCGATGCGACCTGAGCGGCGGACAGCACCATTCGAAGCGTTGACACCGTCACCTGGTCTCGTGCCTTCATCGCCGTGTTGAGGTCGTCACGGATGCGTGACAGCAGTTCTGATGCCATGCGCACATCATGGCCGACGATCACCGTCGGCGGCCTGCCACCCGCACATCGATCCGCTCAACATTCACGTTGAGCACCTCGGCCAAACGACGACGCACCTCGCCCGCCATGAACTCGAATTGAGTGGCCCACGCCGGTTCGTCTACTTCCACGAGCAATATCCCCTCTGACAGACGCACCGGGGTGACATGGCGAGCGACCGTCTCACCGACCGCATCTTCCCAACGACCAAACACCCCGCCGGCTTCTTCCCGAGCGGGACCACGCAATGACCGCAACACCGAATCGAGTGCAGCCGACAGCGGCATCGGATCGTCACCCGCCTGGCTCATCACCGATCACCGTACCGCCGTCGATTCTGAGCACCCGGTCGGGAATGGCCGCCGCCGGTAACGGAGCTGCGGTCGTGATGACAACCTGACCCCCTGGCAACCCCGACAGCAAAGCCGCCGCCCGTGTCTCGTCGAGTTCGGACAACACATCGTCGAGCACCAACACCGGCACCGAACCCACATGCTCCGCCACCAAACGATGCGCCGCAAGCCGAAGCGCCAACGCCAAGGTCCGCTGCTCCCCCTGCGACGCATGTGTTCTGGCGGGAAGCCCTCCGATCATGAGATCGAGTTCATCGCGGTGAGGCCCGACAGTTGACACCTGTCGTCGAAGATCGTCACGACGCGCCTCGGCCAACGCGTTGGACAACCCAGTTGTTCGCCACGTAGGGGCGTAACTCAGCGACACAGCGGTGAGTCCACCGGACAGCACCGCCTGAGCCTCAGCGACGAACGGGGCCAACCGCTCGACGAGTACCGAACGGGCATGGCCAAGACGTTCGCCGACCTCAGTCAGGCGCGAGTCCCATACGTCAAGGGTCAACTCGGCGTCAGCGTCTAGCCGACCACCACACTGACGAAGCAACGTGTTGCGTTGACGAATCACCCGGTCGACCTCCAAGCGCAACGCGTCGTTGCGAACCGCCAACGCAACGAGGGTGTCATCGAGCAGCCGACGCCGCTCCCCCGGCCCGCCTTTGACCAGTTCGAGGTCGTCCGGGGAAAACACCGACACACGCACCGTTCCGAGTAGATCCCGGGTTCGCTGCAACCGCTGCCGGTTGACCTGCACACGACCACGCCCTGACGTGGCAATCTCTGCCTCGATCAGCGATCGACGGCCGTCGTCGTCGACGATCTCGGCCCGTACCACCGCTCGTTCGGCACCAACCCTGACGAGAGCCTCGTTCGGCACCTGACGAAAGCTCGACAGGGTGGCTAGGTACGCCATGGCCTCAGCCAAGTTCGTCTTTCCCTGACCGTTCTGCCCTACAACGCAGGTGACCCCGGGGGTCAGTTCGATGACACCGTGCGCGTAGTTGCGGAAGTCAAGCAACTCCAGCCGCTCGACGAGCATCGACGAGGATCAGGGAACCCTGACGGGCATGAGGAGGTAGAGGTACTCGTCATGCCCGACTCCGCGTAGAACCGCCGGCTTCATCGGATCGACCACCGCGAGTCGCACCTCGTCCCCGTCGACAGCATCAACCCCAGCGGCGAGATAATCGGGGTTGAACGCCACCGTCATCGGCGCACCCTCATAGGAGGCGTCGATCAATTCGGTGGCCTCGCCGACATCGGTCGTCACCGCCTGCAATTTGATGTGATCCGACTCAAGCTGAAGACGAACTGGGGTCGTCCCTCCCTGAGCGAGCAACCGCGCGCGGCGCAGCGCGTCGAGGAGCGCCTCCCGGCCCACCGTCACCACGTTCGGATATGAGCTCGGAAGCAGGTTTCGGTAGTTCGGATAGTCGGACGCAATGAGGCGGGTGGTGAGCCGCACATCACCTACTTCGAACACAGCGTCACGCTCGCCGAGGAAGACCCGCATCTCTGTCGCGCCCGACAGCAGACGCTGTACCTCATTGAGGGCCCGCGCCGGCACGAGAACCTGCTGCCCGGTCTGCAACAACGTTCCCTTGTCGATGTCACGAACAGCTAGGCGATATGAGTCGGTAGCGACCATGCGTACAGCGTCGTCCTCCGCAACGATGAGCACGCCCGTCAGTTGTTGACGGCTCTCATCGGTGCTCGCAGCTCGCACCACCTGTCGGAGGGCCTCGGCCATGATGTCGGCGGGAAGCACCACTGGATCGCTCGCCGGGTCGCCGATCGTCGGGAAATCAGCGACCGCCATCGGGCGAACCTCGAAACGGCTGCGTTGCGCCACGATCTCGAGTTGTTCGCCCTCGAGGCTCATCTCCACGCTTCCCGCGGGCAACGACTTCACAATGTCGGCCACGAGTCGAGCCGGCACCACAACCGAGCCTGGTTTCTCGACACCAACCGGAACCGTCGCTCGAATGGTCAACTCGAGATCGGTTCCGGTCACCGTGAGGGAATCATCGGAGACGTCGAGTCGAACGCCGGCGAGCACCGGTGACGTACCCGTCGAATTGGTCGCACCACGACCTGCGGTCGCCAGAGCACCGGCGAGGATCTCTCGTTCACAGCGGAATTTCACAGCTACGTCCTTTGTCCCCATAGAGGGATGTCATGAAGTAAGTAGGGATAGTAGGGCCTGTGGATTGGGGACAACCCGATCGAGTACCAGCGTACGGGGCTGATCGGTACCCACATCGTTGTCCACGCGCGTCCACTGGCGCGAGATGACGGGTGTGTGATTCGGTGGATGACACACCAACCGATGACAGATGTCCACCGGTGGTGCACACCACATCCACCGTTGCGTCCACAGCGGGAGGAGTGTCGATCATGCCTTCAACCTCTGGAAGAGATCGGTCACCTGCTCATAGATCTGCTTTCGCTCACCCATCTGCCGCTGGATCTTCTCGACAGCGTGGATGACCGTGGTGTGGTCACGACCGCCGAACAGACGAGCGATGCTGGGGTAGCTGAGGTCTGTGGATTCTCGGAACACGTACATGGCGATCTGCCTGGCTGTCACGAGGGGGCGTTGCCGACTCTTGCCCCGCAGCGCGTCGACATCGAACCCGAGGATCTGGGCGATCTCGGTGAGCAACTCCATGTCGGTCCTCGGCCGCGTCGTCGCTTCGGTGAGGAGGTCAGACAACTGCACTCGAGCGAGATCGGTGGTGATCGGAGTGTCGTTGAGACTTGCGTAGGCCGTCACTCGGATGAGGGCCCCTTCGAGCTCACGGATGTTCGACGTGATGTTCGAGGCGATGAACTCGAGAGTTTCAGCGGGAACCTCCACTCGGTCTCTCTCACTCTTGTTTCTGAGGATCGCGAGACGAGTCTCGAGGTCCGGTGGCTGAATATCGGTGATGAGGCCCCACTTGAAGCGACCTCGTAACCGTTCTTCGAGCGTCGGGATGGCATCGGGCATGCGGTCGCTAGAGAGAACGATCTGTTTGTTCGCACCGTGTAGGGCGTTGAAGGTATGGAAGAACTCCTCCTGCAACCCTTCTTTGCCTTCGAGGAACTGGACGTCGTCGATCAGGAGCACGTCCACTTCGCGGTAGCGGCGCCGTAGTCCAGCCATTGAGTTCGATCGGATCGCGTCCACGTATTCGTTCATGAAGGTCTCGGTCGACACATAACGAACGACATGGTGTCGGTAGTTCATCTCGACGTAGTGACCGATGGCGTGCAGGAGGTGAGTTTTTCCGAGTCCAGCCGATCCGTAGACGAACAACGGGTTGTACGAACGTGCTGGCGTCTCGGCGACTCGAAGCGCCGCTGCCAGGGCGAACTGGTTGGAGGCGCCCTTCACGAAGGTTTCGAAGGTGTACCGGGGATTGAGACCGCCTTCGGGCGGCGAGTAACCAGGCGGATCAGACGCAAGAGGCTGTCTGTCGAGCTGTTGGGTGTTGATCGGTGTCTCCTCGACGAGATCCGCGTCCTGGCTGCCGATTCTCACGTCCAGTTCCATGCCGGGGTGACCAGCTTCCACGAGGGCGTCATCGAGCATCGAGCGGTAGCGGGAGAGAATTCGTTCTTTGGCGAGGTTGTTCGGAACTTCGATGACGAGCGCTTCCCCACCGTCATCCACATGGTTGGCGTCCTGAAATGTGGAGAACCACGCCGACTCGGTGAGTTGGTCGCGCAGTATCGATGTCACCGCAACCCACACGTCACCTTGTTGCTGTACCTCGCTCATCGGCCCTCCTGGACCCGGAAATCACATGACACCCGAGTGTTACATCGATGTAAGTACCCACACGTTTATCCACACCTGTGGATAAACGTGAAACCGTTACCGTGTCGGGGGAATACGATCGATTCCATCCGACGCGGAGAGGTGACGCTATCACGCTCGGGCCCTGTGGAAAACCCGAGCTGAGAACAACGGTTGCCGGTTTCAGGCGCGGCGCCGTAGCCTTGCCCGGTCGGACCGGCCTCGGCCAACTGTCGCCCCCCGGTTCGATGACACGAGCGGATGGTCAGACACCCTGCCAGGGAACCATTCGGCCACTCAGGAGGACGAACATCGTGAAGCGCACCTTCCAACCAAATCAGCATCGCCGGGCCAAGAAGCACGGCTTTCGTGCACGCATGAGCACTCGCGCCGGCCGCGCCGTGCTCAGGTCGCGCCGTGCCAAGGGCCGCGCCCGTCTCTCAGCTTGATCCATCGCATTCGCACCCGATCCGAATTCGAGCGCCTCGAGCGCTCAGGCCGTCGGGTGAGGAACGAACTGCTCTGGTGCTCACATCTCCCCGATCCTTCGATACGCCCCCCACGGGTCGCATTCGCGATCGGTCGCGCTCATGGCCCAGCAGTGGCGCGCAATCGACT
>JAQCGT010000069.1 GCA_027730505.1 Actinomycetota bacterium
TTCGAGCCGATGACGCGGAGGTGGGCACGCTGGATGAATGCTGCGAGTTCCACGGCGCCGCCCCGTGTGTTCATGACCTGGTCCTCGAGGAACGCAGCCAGCTGGTCGGGGCTGGTTTCGAGCAGATCAGCCGTTCGTGCGGCGATGACCGTCTCGAGTTCGAGGCGGATGGCCGAGTCATCGAGGATCGACTCGGCGAGGCCGGGCGAGGGGCTGGGGGAGAACACCGCCCGTTGCAGCCACCAGGCGCCAGTTGCCGTCCCAAACGCGATGGCGGCGACAAGAAGAAGGACCGCCGAGAAGCTGCGTTGCACGGCCACAGTGTGGCATTGGCCGCGCTAATCTGCGAACGTGACGAAAAGTACGGACAATACGGATCCAGATTGCTGCCCGGTCGACGGAGGGGTGGCGCAGGCGTTTGAGACCTTCCCTGGGTTCTGGACTCTGCTCGGTCGTGGGATCTCACGTCGATGCCCCTGGTGCGGTGATCGCCGGGCCTACTTCGTTGGATGGTTCAAGCGGCTCGAGCGCTGCCAGCGATGCCGTCACGCCTGGCGCCGTGGCGACGCAGCGTTCGAACTCGGGGCAACCACTGCCAACATCATCTTGACGTTCCTGTCGGTTCTCCTTGCGATGCTCATCGCCGTACTGGTCACTCTGCCGGACATTCCTTTCCTGCCATTGATCATCATCGTCGGCGTGCTGGCGGTGCTCGGTCCTGCGATCTGGTACCCGACGTCGTTCACGCTGTGGCAGGCGGTCGATCTGTTCATGCGCAAGCCGGACGCCGATGAGATGGCGGGCCGGCGCGACGCCGAACTCTGAGTTCGGCATCGAACACGAATAGATGCTTGCGAACATCTGTTCGGTGAATTACGCTACTGTCGTTCGCCAGTGCATCGGGTGAACGGGTGATCCCCGGGTCGGTGTCACACCCCTTCCCTAGGTTCGCCGGCACCACAACGGCTTGGGTCACCGACCCCGACACCCCGACAGTCAAGGAGCAACGATGAGCAACGACCGAGAGAAGGCCCTCGACATGGCCCTCGCCCAGATCGACAAGCAGTTCGGCAAGGGCTCGATCATGAAGATGGGTGAGAAGGGCACCGTCCCAATCGAATCCATCTCGACGGGGGCCCTGTCCCTCGACCTCGCCCTCGGAATTGGCGGCCTTCCCCGTGGCCGGATCACCGAGATCTACGGCCCGGAGTCATCGGGTAAGTCCACCCTTGCCATGCACGTCGTGGCCGAGGCGCAGCGCAATGGCGGTGTGTGCGCATACATCGATGCCGAGCACGCCATGGACCCGATCTATGCGCGGGCTATCGGCGTTGATGTCGACGAACTGTTGATCTCGCAGCCCGACACCGGTGAGCAGGCGCTTGAGATCGCTGACATGTTGGTGCGTTCAGGCGCAATCGATGTGATCGTGATCGACTCGGTGGCAGCGCTCACCCCGAGGGCCGAGATCGAGGGCGAAATGGGCGACAGCCATGTCGGTTTGCAGGCTCGACTGATGAGCCAAGCCCTTCGCAAGATCACGGGCAACCTTCACAAGACGAACACCATCGCCGTGTTCATCAACCAGCTGCGCGAGAAGATCGGCGTCATGTTCGGCTCACCCGAGACCACCCCTGGTGGTCGGGCGCTGAAGTTCTACTCCTCGGTTCGGCTTGACATCCGTCGTATCGAGTCATTGAAGGACGGCGCCGAGGTGGTCGGAAACCGCACCCGCGTCAAGGTCGTGAAGAACAAGGTTTCCCCGCCCTTCCGTCAGGCAGAGTTCGACATCATGTACGGCAAGGGAATCAGCCGTGAGGGAAGCCTTCTCGACATGGCGGTCGATTTCGGGATCGTGAAGAAGTCAGGCGCTTGGTTCACCTACGACGGCGAGCAACTCGGTCAGGGTCGCGAGAACGCCAAGAACTTCTTGGCCGAACACGCCGAGATCATGGTCGACATCACCGAGCGAGTCATGGTGGCGTCCGGTCTCCGGGGTGATGTCGAGGCCGATGAATTCACTGAGGCCGATGACGCCCCGATTGAAATCGACTGACAGCGTCTGAGAGTTCGGCCCGGCGGTTCAGCCGCCGAGGCCGGGCTTCCAGATCATCAGCACGAGCGCCACCACGAGCCCGAGATGGGTGATGCCGCTCCCGGCAGCCATCTTCGAGATTGCAGCCGGTGAGTCGTTGGAGATCGCCGGTCGGATCATCAGCCATGACACAGCAACGAGGGCGAGCCACACGATGATCGAGATGCTGAGCCACGGGTCTGCCATCGAGAGCTCTCCTACGCCGGCCATGCCCATACCGAACACCCACAGCAACACGAGGGATGGGAAGGTCAGCATCATGTGCAAACGAGCGATGGTCTTCGTCTCGCCGGCCTTCTTCAGTCCGGGATAGAGCAGCACCGGGCCGAAGGCGCTGATCGCCGTGATGATGTGCAGCAGGCCGAGGATGCGATAGCCGGTCGAGGTCTGGAGAAGCGCGAGCATGCCCTGACGTTAACCCGAGGGCAGGCTGAGCAGGTGCTGTTGCTGCGATACTCGGCGAATGCGCCCGCTTGTTGCCGCGATGTTTGCCTTCGCCATGGGGTGCGCGTTGTCGGTGAGTCCTGCGGCAGTTAATGCCGATGCATCGGACTCCAATGATGTTCCGCTCGACGCATTGGTGGTGGGAGGCGACCCGGTTGCGATGTCGGACGTGCCGTGGCAGGTTGCGATCTTGAGCGCGAACCTCAATTCCGTCGACGATGACGGGTACTTGGACCAGGTGTGCGGCGGGTCGTTGATCTCCAATCGCTGGATCGTCACGGCCGCGCACTGCGTCGTTGGCGATGACGGAGAGGCCGCTGATGCGTTCACCCTCGATGTGGTCACCGGGATCGCCACGCTGACCGACATCGAGAGCACCGACCGTCGGGGACTTGATCGCATCCTCGTGCACCCCGAATACGACGGTGAATTTGTGAATGACATCGCCCTGGTGAGACTCGCTGAGGAAATCGCCCTCAACAGTGACCAACAACCGATTGCGTACCCGCCGGCCTCGTGGCAGGGCGCGCTGCCAGCTGCGGGATCGGAGTACTTGGTGTCCGGGTGGGGATGTCGGGCTGAACTCGGACCGAGCGAAGCCTGCCCCGAGGATGATCCCGATGGGTACTACGCCAACACGATCGAGGCGGTTGTCGTGGATGACATCGGCGGCCCGACCGCGTCAGCCTGTGGTGCCAACAGCGACTTCGACGTGGAAATCATGATCTGTGCGGGTGATATCGCAGGTGGTGTCGATTCGTGCACCGGCGACAGCGGTGGACCGTTGGCGCTGTCTGATGATGCCGGTGGGTGGGTTCTCGCTGGAGTCGTTTCGTTTGGGTTCGGGTGCGCCCAGGTCTCGTATCCGGGCGTCTACACCCGGGTGTCGGCGTATGCGGAGTGGTTGGAGGCGATGAGTGGTGTTGAACCCTTCGCGCAGCCGTGGTCGCCGAACACCTTTACCGCTCTGACGCCGACGCGTCTGTTGGACACGCGGTCGGGTGATCGTGTTGGGACGCTTGATGGTTCGGGGCCCGGTGGGTGGTGCTGGTGGGGTTCCGGATGGTGATGTGTCGGCGGTTGCGTTGAACGTGACGGTGGTGGATGGGTTGGCTGGTGATTTCGGCGGGTATGTGACGGTGTTTCCGTGTGGTGTGCCGCCGGATGCGAGCAATCTGAATTTTGTGTCGGGTCAGACGGTGCCGAATTCGGTGATTGCGCCGTTGAGTGCTGATGGTGATGTGTGTCTGTATGTCTTTGGGTCAGCGCATCTGCTCGTCGATGTGTCCGGCTACCTGACCAGCTGACCGGTCAGAGCTGTTCGACGGCCTCGAGAAGCGCGTTCTCCACAACTTCGGTAAGTGCTGGGTGGATGTAATAGACCTCACGGGCGACCCTCTGCGCTGTTTCGCCGAACTGCATGGCCTGCACGATGGGCTGAATCAGACTCGCCGCCTGCGGACCCATGATGTGTGCGCCGAGAATTAGCCCAGATCGGCGATCGACGATCACCTTCGCGAACCCAGTCTCATCAGCGAGCGCCCAGCCGTAGGCCGTTCCGGCATAGTCGCGGCGGCCGATCACATGGTCGATCCCGGCGTCCAGGGCGTTCTGTTCGGTCATTCCGACGGTGGCGACCTGAGGGTGTGAGAAGACCGCTGCCGGAATGGCGCTGTGATCGGTCGAACGGAGGTCGTCAGGGTGGGCGATGTTCCAGAACGCGACTTCGGCCTCGCGATTTGCAACGTGCTTCAGATGAATGTCGTTGGCGACATCTCCGATCGCCCAGATACCAGGAACCGAGGTTCGCTGATGCTCGTCAACCTTGATCGTGCCGTGATGGTGCATCTCGATGTCGACCACATCGCAGTCGAGCAGGTCGCTGTTCGGCTCTCGTCCCGTCGCCACCAATAGTTCGTCCACTTCGACGACGTCGCCCGCACAGTGCACGAGAATGACGTCGCCTCGGCGCTCGACCCTCGTCGGAAGGTGATCAAGTCGGAGGTCAATGCGTCGCCCGAAGGCTGCGGTGAACCGCTCGGCGATTTCGCGGTCGTGGCGGCCCAGCAGTACATCGGAACGGTTGAACAGCGTGACACGTGATCCGAGACCGGCGAAGACGTGTCCCATCTCGGCCGCGATGTAGCCGCCGCCGATGATGCCGAGGCGGGGCGGAAGTGCGTCGAGGCGCATGATTCCGTCCGACGTTTGGAATCCCGTCTCCACGAGGCCGGTGATGGGTGGGATGACCGGTCGCGAGCCGGTTGCGATGAGCACCTGTGGTGCAGAGATTCTCCTTCCGTCAACGTCGAGCAGATGCTGGCCATCGTTGATCGGATGCACGAATCGTGCGGTGCCCTCGAGCAGTGTGATGTTCGGGCATCGCTCCGCCCGGTACTCCCGGCCTCCGGCGGCGATCGGGTCGATTCGACCGAAGATGCGATCTCTGATGCTCGCCCAGTCGGTGCTGTCCACGCGGATGTCGACGCCGATCGCGGCAGCCTCTGCAGCCTCGGCGACGCGGTCCGCAGGGAGAACGAACATCTTCGATGGGATACATCCTTTGTTGAGGCAGGTCCCACCGAATACATCGCGTTCGACGATCGCGATTGAGAGATGGTCGAGGTCGGAGGGTATGTGATTGCCTGAGCCTGACCCGATGATGATCAGGTCGAATGAGGTGTCGTCCGTCGCCATGCCGTCAGTCAACCCGACGAGAGCCACTTGCGTCGCCCTCGGACGCGCAGTGGTACGAGCCCGATGCTGCGTGAACGGACTCGATGCGATGGGTGTCGCTCTGCTCGCCAGCCGACATCATCACCGTGGTTCACCGCCGCCCGTGCCTGTGCCACATGGCGTTCCAGCCGGTGCTCCCCTCGGGCAGTCCGAGCGGCTGGACATCAGGCAAGATTGCGCCAGTAGCCTTGGGGACATGACCGGGCGGTACGTCGTGCGCACCTATGGGTGCCAGATGAACGAACACGATTCTGAGCGGATCGCTGGTCTACTCGAGGCGGACGGCCTCGTGCCGGCTGACGACGAGGACGACGCAGATGTCGTCGTGCTCAACACATGCTGCATCCGCGAGAACGCCGACAACCGGCTGTATGGAAACCTCGGGCACCTAAAGACGTGGAAGGACGCTCGTGAGGGGCGCCAGATCGTGGTGGCCGGATGTTTGTCGCAGAAGGACCGTGATGGCGTCCGTAATCGTGCGCCCCAGGTTGACGTGGTGCTTGGCACGCACAACGTGCATCGCACGGCCGAACTCCTCAGACAGTCTCGTGTGTCGGGCCCGGTGACCGAGATTCTGGATGCTGC
This sequence comes from Actinomycetota bacterium, assembly GCA_027730505.1. Lineage (GTDB taxonomy): Bacteria > Actinomycetota > Acidimicrobiia > Acidimicrobiales > Ilumatobacteraceae > Casp-actino5. Next base: position 5,861 of record JAQCGT010000069.1, read on the forward strand.
GGTGGTCGATGAGCACGTGCTGTTTCCCTCGGCCCTGCCGGTGCGCCGTGAGACGTCGTACGCAGCGTGGGTGACGATTCAGATCGGCTGTGACAACAACTGTGCGTTCTGCATCGTGCCGGCCGTGCGCGGTGAGGAAATTTCTCGCCCGTTCGACGATGTGGTCGATGAGGTTCGCCGATTCGCCGGCGAGGGCGTCACGGAAGTCACCTTGCTTGGACAGAACGTCAACTCGTACGGGCGCGATATCCAATTGGCAGCTCGACGTGACGGCGACACCGATGCTCGGATCCGGCCGTTGTTCGCCGATCTGCTTCGAGCCGTTGGGGGCATCGACGGCATCCGTCGGGTCCGGTTCACGAGCCCACACCCCAAGGACATGCGCACCGAGACCTTCGAGGCGATGGCTGACGTGGCCGCTGTCTGCGACCACCTGCATTACCCGCTCCAGTCAGGGAGCGATCAGGTGCTCGCTGCGATGCACCGGGGGTACACGGGTGAGCGTTATCTCGAGCGTTTGGCGGAGGCCCGGCGACACATCCCCGACCTCGCGGTGTCGACCGACATCATCGTCGGCTTTCCCGGCGAGACCGATCGCGATTTCGAACAGACCCTCGAGGTGACGGCGGCAGCTGAGTTCGACTACGCCTACACGTTCATCTTCTCGCCCCGTCCCGGAACCGAAGCGGCGGCGATGGAGTCGCAGTTCGTCGATCCGGCTGTGGCAGGCGAACGCTTTGAACGGCTTCGTGCGGTGGTCGAACGATCGGCCCTGCGACGCCATGAGGCCCGCGTCGGCCGTGTCGAGGAGGTCTTGGTCGAGGGGCCGTCCCGCAAAGACCCATCGGTGCTGGCGGCGCGAACCGGCCAGAACAAACTTGTCCACTTCGTGCCAGGTCGTCCCTTGCGGGCCGGCTCGTACGCCCTCGTCGAGATCACGCGGGCGGCACCACATCACCTCGAGGGTCGATTCGTCGAAGTGACGCATGAGCCGAGCCATCGGACTCGCATCCCGGTGGCCGTCCTCTGAGCGATCGCTTGTTCCGTCTTGCGATCATCGGCCCGACTGCGTCGGGTAAGTCGTCGCTGGCGATGTCGATCGCGTCGGAACATGGTGACGTCGACATCGTCTCGGTCGACTCGATGCAGGTCTATCGAGGCATGGACATCGGCACGGCGAAGCCGTCGATGGACGAGCGCAGGCGGGTGCCGCACCATCTGATCGATTTGGTCGAGGTCGATACCGAGTTCACCGTTGCCACCTATGTCGACTCGCTTGAAACGTGCCTGACGGCGATCAAGGCCAGCGGCCGGCACGCTCTGTTCGTCGGCGGCACAGGTCTCTATCTGCGAGCGGTGGTCGACGGACTCGAACTAGCGGGAGCGTGGCCGGACGTGCGGACTCGTCTCGAGGCCGAGGTCGCCACGACCGGGTCCCGAGCGTTGCACGAGCGACTCTCTCGTCTCGATCCCCAGGCAGCGAGCCGGATCGAACCGGACAATGCCCGGCGGATTGTCCGTGCGCTCGAGGTGATCGAAGGTAGTGGGCGCCTGTTCTCCGATCATGGTGCCGGTCTGGATAAATACCCCGAGACGGAAGTCATCCAGGTAGGGCTGCGCTGGCCGCGTTCGGTGCTGGCCGAGCGGATTGGCCGACGCGTCGAGACGATGATCAACGACGGGTTGGTCGCCGAAGTGGAACGAGTGCTCGGTTCGAATCCCTCTCGAACCGCCCGTCAGGCGCTCGGCTATCGCGAGATCATCGAGCACCTCGAGGGTCGCTGCTCGCTCGATGAGGCGGTGGCGGAGACGATCACGCGCACCCGTCAGTTCGCCGTCCGCCAGGAGCGCTGGTTTCGACGGGATCCGCGGATCGTCTGGGTGGACGTCGAGTCCGACCCGGTTGTCGAGGCCGGACCGGTCGTCACCAGCCTGCTGCCGTAGTGTTGAGCCTGAGATGGATGTCACCGTCACCAAGCACCACGGACTCGGTAACGACTTTTTGGTGCTCGACACCGCTCAGGTCGAGGGGTCACCCGACTGGCCCGAAGTAGCTCGGCACTGGTGTGATCGCCGTCGAGGCCTTGGAGCTGACGGACTTCTTCTTCTTACCCGGGGCCAAGACCGACGGGTCTCGATGATCCTCCACAATGCCGATGGGTCTCCGGCCGAGATGAGTGGGAACGGAATCCGCTGTCTCGTGCAGGCGGCCGACCGTGCGGCAGGTTGTCCCGGCGGCATCTACATCGTCGACACGGTGGCGGGCGAGCGACGGGTCGAGGTGCTCGAGTCCGTAAACGAGGCCACGGCGATGTTGTCGGTCGATATGGGTGCTGTCGGCGAGATCGTCGAGCCGGCCGGGTGGGATCGACTTGGCTGTCACCCGGACCGCCCGGTGGCCCACCTCTCGCTCGGCAATCCACACGCCGTCGTCGGGGTGGACGATGTCAGCGATGTCGACCTCGGAACGCTTGGAGCGCTCGTGCCAGAGGTGAACCTCGAAGTGGTTGCGCCGGGCCCCGAGCCTCATGCAATCACGATGAGGGTTCACGAGCGTGGTGTGGGCATCACCGAAGCGTGTGGCACCGGCGCTTGCGCGTCGGCATTTGCTGCGGTGGCATGGGGCCTTGTTGCGAGCGCTGAACCAGAGGTCCTGGTCCACATGGATGGCGGCGACGCTCGGGTTCGGGTCGATCTCGCAAACCGGACGGTCACCCTCGTCGGGCCGGCGACATTTGTGGCCTCGATGTCGGTGGTGCTGTGAGCTCTCCATACTCCGAGGCGCTCGGCTCAACACTGATCGACCGGACGATCCGTGAGCGCATCGTGCTCGTCGGCGTCACGCTTCCAGGCGCTACTGAAGAGTCGACGGAGGCTGGTCTCGACGAACTTGAGCGGCTTGTCGACACGGCTGGTGCCGATGTGATGGCCCGAATGGTTCAGCGGCGCGACGCCCCCGATCACACCTGGTTCATCGGCAAGGGCAAAGCCGAAGAGCTGAGAACCCTCTGTCTGGCCGTCGACGCCGACACGGTGGTATTCGACAATGAGTTACACCCGGCACAACAGTTCAATCTGGAGAAGCTGCTCGGTCGGACAGCGATTGACCGAACGGCCGTCATCTTGGACATCTTCGCTCAGAACGCTCGAACCCAGGAAGGTCGAGCTCAGGTGGAGTTGGCCTTGCTTCGGTATCGCCTTCCGCGGTTGCGCCGGGGATCATCGGCCAAGCTGTCCCAGCAGCGCGGTGGTATCGGGGCACGCCTCGGTGGCGGCGAGACGAAACTCGAAGTCGATCGGCGCCGTATCAACCGGCGCATACGCGCTCTGGAGATCGAGTTGCGCGAGCTGGCTGATACGAGGGGCCTGCAACGCAAGGGACGGGACCGCAGTGGTCTCGCTCAGGTGACGATCGTCGGTTACACCAACGCGGGGAAGTCGACGTTGTTGAACCGTTTGACCACGGCCGGTGTGCTCGCCGAGGACCGTCTCTTCGCCACACTTGATCCGACCACCCGCCGGCTTGCCCTTCCGGGCGGAGAGCCAGTGCTGCTCACCGACACGGTCGGCTTCGTTCGGCGCCTCCCACATGGTCTGATCGAAGCGTTCAAAGGCACGCTCGAGGTGGCGGTTAAAGCCGATCAGTTGGTGCATGTTGTCGACGCGTCAGACGTCGACCCGGAGGGTCAGATCGAAGCGGTGCGCGAGGTGCTGCGCGAGATCGGCGCCGACCATGTTCCCGAGCTGATCGTCTTCAACAAAGTCGACCTCGCTCCCGATGCCGCCGAGGACCTGCTCGCCGATCACCCCGGTTCGGTTGCAATGAGCGCTGTGACGGGTGAGGGAGTGGAGTTGATGTTGTCCACGCTCGGCGATCGGCTTCGGTCGCTTACCTCGGTGGCTGAACTGATGGTGCCGTGGTCTCGAGGCGACGTCATCGCCGCGATCCATCGAGAGGGCGCAATTGTCTCGACGCGAGACGAGGTGGAGGGAATGCGGATCCGGGCGCGACTGTCCGGACCGTCGCTCGGGAGGCTCTCTGAATGGCTGATCGACCCGGTGCAACAACGTGACGATTCCTTGGAGGACGCTGATGTCTGAGCCGTTCGTGCCGCCGCCCTACCCCTACGACCGACTCGACCGCTTGCGTCCCTTGGCCGAACACTTCAGCGATGGCGTAGTCGACCTGTCCATCGGTACTCCCTTCGACCCGCCACCTGACGCCGTTGTCGCCGCATTCGGGACGTCGGGCAGTGAGCGTGGCTATCCGGCATCGATTGGCTCGATGCCGCTGCGATCAGCGGTCCGACGGTGGATGTCCCGGCGTTTCGGAATCGACGTTCTTGAGTCTGAGATCGCCGCTTGTATCGGCACGAAGGAGTTCGTCGGAACACTCCCGCAGTGGATGCGGCTCCGCAGACCGGACCGCGACACGGTGTTGCACCCTGCGATCGCCTATCCGACGTATGCGATGGGGGCGACGCTCGCTGGGTGTCGGGCGGTCGCTGTTCCGTCTCGTCCCGACGGCGGCCTCGATCTGGAGGCGGTGGATCCGTCGGATGTGGCTCGGGCCCTGCTGCTCTGGGTGAACAGCCCGGGTAATCCCGACGGCTCGCTCGAGGATCTCGGTGCAGTTGCCGCCTGGGGGCGTCGTCACGGTGTGCCGGTCTTCTCGGACGAGTGTTATGTGGAGTTCACGTGGGACGGGCGTGGCCGAACGATCCTCGAGCACGGACTCGAGGGCGTTGTGGCTGTGCATTCGTTGTCGAAGCGCTCGAACCTCGCCGGGGCGCGTGTGGGCTTGTATGCCGGTGATCCCGAGTTGGTGCACTACTTGGGGGAGGTCCGCAAACACGTCGGCATGATGGTGCCAGGTCCGGCTCAAGCGGCCGCGGTCGCCGCCCTCGACGACGATGCTCATGTGGTCGAACAACGCGACCGCTACTTGAGGCGTCTCACTGCGATGGCTGCTGCGCTATCGGATTGGTCGGGCCTCGACGTCGTGCTTCCGGGGGGTGGCTTCTATCTGTGGTTCGAGGTCGGTGATGCGTGGGCTTTCGCAGGGCGCCTCATGTCCGATGGCGGAGCGCTGGTGAGTCCGGGTGAGTTCTATGGGCCTGATTCGGCGGGGTTCGTCCGGGTGGCGGTGGTTCAGTCAGATGAGCGCATCGCTCTCGTCGCTGATCGGCTCCGGGGTGTCAGTCGGTGAGTGGTGTGACGGCGCGATCGCTGCTGGTGTGGACGATCGTGGGTCTGCTGGTGGCAGCGGCGATGTTGGTGGGCACTGATGCGATGATCGCAGCCTCACGAGCGGAGTCTGATGCGGTCAGGCTGTCCGGCGGTTGCGAGACCGTGGTGGAGTTCCCGGCCGCCGGCGTGTACCGGATCGCTGTCGAGACCGCTGGACCTGCGGTGGACGGCCCGGTGGTGTGCAAGACGGTGCCGGCAGGGGAGCGCGACGGTGTTGTTGCTGAGGTGATTCTGGTGGCACCGGATGGCACGCAGGCACGGTTGATGAGCGACGATGGTGCGAGCGAGTACGACGGTCCTGGCTGGCGGCGGCAACCAACTGGGTCGGTGCGGGTCGACACCCCGGGGGAGTACAG
>JAQCGT010000070.1 GCA_027730505.1 Actinomycetota bacterium
CCGAAGGGCACCAACCAGATCACGGCCAGTGCAACGCCGACGGCGACGGCGAGCACGGTGGAGAATCCGAGCCGTCGATCACGGCTGTGCGGCACGGCCTTCATGACCATGGCACCAACGATGATGAGTCCCACCCCGACGATCACCAGCGCCGTCGAGATGCCCCCGGGAGCGGCTTCAGGCAACAGCAGCCAGATGATCAGTGAGAGGACTCCGGTCGAGATCAATGTTCGGGCGGCGCCACGAACGGACACTCCCGGGTCGATACGCCAAGCACCCAAGCTCAGCCCGATCATCAAGAAGACGATCGCCGCCGACACCCAGATGCGAACAAACTGATCGGTCGGATAGTTGTACGACATCAACAGGCGAAGGTTGGTCGCCACCGAGGTCCAGTCGGCTTCTTCGGCGAAGACCTGACCGAGAATCCAGCGCATCAGGCCGAGGATGATCGCCGAGAACACGACGGTCTGGATGCTGTTCGAGATCGAGGAGAACAGGTTCTCCTTCACCCAGCGACCCGCCGAGTGACGTTGCTCCTCGGGCGGACGAGATTCAGGGGTGCTGGTCACTGCTGTCTCGGACATATCAGCGCTCCACGATCGCAAGACGACGGTTCACGGTGTTCACCACAGCGGAGATCGTGAGCGAACAGGCGAGGTAGAAGATCATGTAGATACTGAAGACAGCCAAGGTCTGTGAATTCTTGTTGTAGACCGTTTGGCCGACCTGCACGATCTCAGAGAATCCGACAGCGATTCCGAGCGACGTGTTCTTGGTGATGTTGAGGTACTGGTTTCCGAGCGGCGGCATGATCACCCGGAAGGCCTGCGGCAGTACGACCTTGCGGAGCGCCTGGGCGCGGTTGAGGCCGAGCGCAGCAGCTGCTTCGGATTGGCCGGACGGCACAGCGAGAATCCCACCACGCACGATCTCGGCGATGAAACTCGAGGTGTAGAACACCAGACCGAGGAACAATGCAGCGTAGAACACGGTGAGGGTGAGTCCGGTGTCGCCGTAGTTGACGAATCTCCCCTCCGACAGCGTCGGCCGCATGGCGTCGAACGGCATCGCTCCTCGGCCGTCACCGAACTTGTCGGCGAGCACACCCCAGAAATCACTGCCGGAATTGACGATCCAGCTCGACAGTCCTGGCCAGCCACGCAGCAGCACGAAGATGCCGAGTAGCGCCGCAACACCAGCGAAGATCATGCGGAACCAGTCGTCGTCGATGAGTTTGGCGAGACCGGCTGGAGTGCGACGAGAGTCGAGGAAACGCTTGACCCACAGCGCTGCCACCGCAATGGCGAGGACGCTCAAGAGCACCTGCATGACACCTTGGGGAATTGATCCCCAGCCGTCGGAGACCGCCGAGAAGATCGGACCGAGGAACGCCATGACCGGGTTGGCGATCCACGAGATCACCACAGCGATCACGAACAGGCCAAAGGTCTTGAGACCGACACGCTGTTCGCCGCCTTCTCGCTCCTGCTTACGGCGCAATGCCTTGTTGATGAAGCGAATACCGATCGACAGGACGATCAGCATCGAGGCAAATTGATAGAAGCCGTCAGCGAGGAAGATTCGAGGGAGCGAGATTCCCTTCTGCGAGATGATCACCCAACCGGGAATCGGCCCGGTGTCGGCCGTGAGTTTGTTGAGCGACCCGAGAATCGCAAGCCAGAGAATGATCTGAACGAGCACCGGAATGTTTCGAAGGGTCTCGACGTAGATCGAGGAGAATCGCTTGGCGACATAGTTCTTGGAGAGCCTCGATACACCCACGATGACACCGATGATCGTGGCGAAGATAATGCCGAGACCGGCGATGCGAAGGGTGTTCACCATGCCGACCCACAGGGCCCGGCTCATGGTGAGGCGGCGCTCGGGGGAATCGACGGTCTGAATTCCCTCGGCGAGCTGGAAGTTGGCAGGATCGTCGAGCCAGTCGTAGCCGACGGGGATGCCCTTGGCGGAGAGATTGGTTCGCGCTTCGGCAATCAAGAACCAGAACACGCCGAGCACGCCGATCAGCACGGCGAACTGCACGGTCCACTTGAGCACCGCGGCATTTCGCCACAGCGGCGGACGTCCTCCCGCCTGAATCAGCGATGCGCTATTCGAATTGTCGGACGTGATCGTCACCTCGGCTTGACCCCCAGAGTCGAGGACGGATGGATGGTGTGCAACTGGCCGGGCCCCGTGGGGCCCGGCCAGTCACTCAACGTGTATTTGCTGTGATCAGCGAGCCGGCGGGGCGTACATGAGGCCGCCATCCGTCCACAGGGCGTTGGCAGATCCCTCTCGCACGAGGCCGACGGGCGTCAGGTTGGCATCCCAGATCTCCTGGTAGCTACCGACCTGGGTGATGACGTTGTAGAAGGCGTCGGCCGACAGACCCATGACGCTCTGCAGCTCACCCTCGCCACCCATGAGGCGGATCATCTCGGGGCCGAACTCACCGGCCAGCGCGGCGTCGGCATTAGCCGAGGTCACGCCGTACTCGTCGGCGATCAGCGTGGCGTAGACAACCCAGTTGACCGCGTCGGCCCACTGCGAGTCATTCTGCGCGTACACCGGGCCAAGTGGCTCCTTCGAGATCGGCGTGGCCGGGAAGATCACCCACTCCTCACCCTCTGGCTCCTGAGCGGCCTTACGACCAACGAGACCCGAACCGTCGGTGGTGATCACGTCGCAGGTTCCGGCGATGAACGCCTCAGTCACCTGGTCGTAGTCCTCGAAGGTCTGCAGGTCGATCGTGATCCCGAGAGTCTGAGCCAACTCAGAGATGTTGGTCTCGGTCGTCGTTCCAGCATTGGTGCACACGATCGCGCCATCAATCTCGTCCACGCTGGATGAAGCGGAGAAGCCGTTGGCGGCACGGGCCATGAGCTGCTGGCCGTCGTAGTAGGTGGTCGGGCCGAAGTCCATGCCCACCTCAGTGTCACGGCTCTGAGTCCAGGTTGAGTTACGCATGAGCACATCGACTGCGCCGGTCTGCACGGCGGTGAACCGCTCGGCAGCCGTCAGCGAGGTGAACTCGACGGCATCGGCGTCACCGAGAACGGCGGCGGCCACAGCGCGGCAGTAGTCAGCGTCGATGCCCTCCATGGAGCCATCGGCCTGGGTGTACGAGAAGGCCACGGCGGCGCCGGACACGCCACAGTTGAGCGTTCCACGGGCCTGAACGGCAGCGAGGATGCCGCCATCCTGGGTCACCTCGACCTCGTCGGCGGGCTCTTCGGCGGCGGGCTCCTCGGCGGCGGGCTCCTCCGCAGGGGCTTCGGTAGCGGGCTCGTCGGCGGGCGCATCGGCAGGCGCATCGGCTGCGTCGTCGCCACCGCAAGCGGCGAGGATGAGCGTCAGAGCGGCCACCGCGCCGGCTGCACGGCGCCGGTTGCTGGTGATTCGGGTCATGTATGTCCTCCTGATCAGGAAGTGCAGCACCTTTGCTGCACCATGTTCACGCTGCACGACCTCGAGCAGACAGCACCCGGGAGGGCGTTACCCGCAGGTAGGTCATGAACGGTGGGTGAACCCTAACAAGAATTCTCGGTACGTCCGTACGGACACCGACTTGACATACAGCCGTTACCTGAACCGTGAATGGCGGTTACCGACGGATACTAATCTGCGGAACATGTCCCTCTCCCTGACGATCCTCGGCACCGGCAGCCCCATCCCCTCCCCTGACAGGGCGGGCTCCGCGAGCCTCGTTCGCACGACGACCGCCGCCGTCCTGGTCGATGCCGGACGGGGAGTCGTCATGCGCCTCGCAGCAGCCGGCGTGCTTCCCACGAAGCTCGACGCGGTATTCATCACCCATCTCCACAGCGATCACATCAGCGACCTCAACGATGTGATCACGACCCACTGGGTGATGAGCCCCACGCCCCGCCCGCTGCGAATCATCGGCCCCGACGGCACCGCTGAGATGGTCGAAGGCGCGCTCGCGATGCTCGCCCCCGACATTCGATATCGCATCGCACACCACGACGACCTGAATGAGCCACCGAACCCTGAGGTCACCGAACTTCGGGGAGGCGAGCGGATCGAGATCGGCGACATGGTGATCACCGCCGAACAGACGGATCATCGTCCGGTGGAGCCGACACTCGGCTATCGAGTGGCCGCAGGAGATGCGATCATCGCCCTTGCCGGAGACTCGGTTCCCTGCGCCGGGCTGGACCGCCTCTGCGACCAGGCCGACCTCTACGTCCAGACGGTCATCCGTGACGATCTCGTGCGAATGATTCCAAGTGCGCGGCTTCAAGACATTCTCGATTACCACTCGAACGTTGCGCAGGCCGCTGACACAGCCATGCGGAACGGGGTCAAAACCCTCGTCTGCACCCACTACGTGCCCGGCCGCGCCCCCGGCGACGAAGAGGAATGGCTCGCACCGATGCGCCAGATCTTCGACGGCGCGATCGTGCTCGCCGACGACCTGACCACGCTGACCGCCCCCTAGTCTTTCGCCATGCCCACCGGCACCTCCCGGCAGGCGAGGGGTGTCCGATCGGGTTTCGGTCGCCTTCTCGCGGCCTCCACCATCACCAACATCGGCGACGGCATGAGCGCAATCGCCTATCCGTGGCTGGCCTCAGCCCTCACCCGACACCCGCTGCTCATCGCCCTCGTCGCCGTTGCGCAACGACTGCCCTGGCTCGTCCTCAGCCTTCCGGCCGGCGTGATCACCGATCGCGTCGATCGACGACGCCTGATCGTCAGGATGGACATCATCCGCGGTGCTGTCACCACGGCCGTGGCGTTTGCGGTCCTGGCTCGAAGCGCCGTGTTGCCGGCACCCGGAGCAGTCGTCGATGGCGCCGGCACCGATGTCGTGTTGTACATCGTGCTTCTCAGCGCCACCCTCATGCTCGGCTCGGCAGAGGTGCTGCGGGACAACTCCGCCCAGACGCTCATGCCGTCGATCGTCGACGGACCCGACCTCGAACGCTCGAACGGTCGGCTCTGGGCCGCCGAGAGTGCTGCCAACCAGTTCATCGGACCACCGCTCGGATCCCTGCTCATCGGCATTGCGTTCACCCTGCCGTTCCTCATCGACTCGGTCACGTTCTTCGTGGCGGCTGGGCTGGTCGCCACCATCCCCGGAACCTTCAAGCCCGTCAGCAACGGCGAGGAGCAACGGCCCTGGCGTGAGGACCTGCGCGACGGCATCAGATGGCTGCGGTCACATTCAGTGCTGTGGCCGATGGCGATCGTGCTCGGGATCATGAACGGCAGCGGCGCCCTCGCCGAGGCCACACTCGTCATCTTCGCCCAGGAGGTGCTTGAAGCCGGACCGTTCCTGTTCGCCGTGATCGGCGCAGGAGGTGCCATCGGCTCGATACTCGGGGGCTGGGCGGTTCCCAAGATCAGCCGAAAACTCGGCGGGGGCACCGTGCTCGCCATCGCCGTTGCCGGACTTGGTGCCTGCTCGTTCACCGTGGCCATCGCCACTCACTGGGTGATCGTGATGATCGCCTTCTCACTCACTGCCATGCTCGGTCTCGGGTGGAACGTCGTGACCGTGAGCCTGCGCCAATCGGTGATCCCCAATCATCTCCTCGGCCGGGTCAACAGCGTGTACCGCTTCATGGCCTGGGGATCGATCCCAATTGGAGCCATGCTCGGCGGTGTCTTGGTCTCACTGCTCGACGGGCCGTTCGACAGACAGACAGCACTGCGCGCCCCATGGCTCGTATCGGCGCTGATCCACGTCGGGATCCTCGTTATCGTGCTCCGCCGCCTGAACACCGCTGCGCTCGACGCCATTCGACCCGGCGGGCCAATCGACGCCGACTGAACGCCACCGATACCGTGCCGCCATGACGCATCGCCGTGACATCGAGGGTCTTCGGGCGCTTGCCGTCATTGCGGTGATCGCCTATCACGCCGGTGTCCCTGGCACCGCTGGCGGGTTCGTCGGCGTCGACTCGTTCCTCGTGATCTCAGGATTCCTCATCACCAGAATCCTGATCTCCGAGCGATCCGACAACGGCCGGATCAACCTCGCCGCTTTCTACGCCCGTCGGGCCCGACGACTGCTTCCAATATCGACGGTCGTGCTCGTCGCCACAGCGGTCGCTGCGGCGCTGGTGCTTCCGGCGACCTCGCTCGGCAGCCTCGGACGCGATCTCGTCGCCGCCGCAGGCTTCGGCGTCAACATCGTCTTGGCACTGCGCGGCACCGACTATCTGGCCGGTGACGCCGACCCATCTGCCATCCAGCACTACTGGTCGCTGGCGGTCGAGGAGCAGTTCTACCTCGTGTGGCCGGCGATCATCGCCGTCGTCACACTCGGCGCCGCACGATTGCGACTTCGCCTCACAGCAACGCTCATCATCGTCGTTGTCGGGTCGTTCACCGCCAGCGTCATGCTGTCGACGCGAACACCCACATGGGCGTACTTCGGTCTCCACACACGAGCATGGGAGCTCGCCGTCGGCGCACTTCTGGCGCTCGGCAGTCACCGACTTCGCGCCCTCGGACCGCGGACCGCAGCGACGATGTCATGGCTCGGCCTCGCCACGCTGGCAATCTCAATCACTGCAATCGATGCCGGGGATGCCTTCCCGGGGTGGGTCGCTCTCGCACCAGTGCTTGCAACCGCTGCCCTCATCGCCGGTGGCGACAACGCCGGGACACCCCCCTCCCGATTTCTCGGACTTGGTGCTCTCGGGTGGCTCGGCGCGCGGTCGTACTCGCTGTATCTGTGGCATTGGCCGGTGCTCGTGCTCGCTCCGTACGCGCTCGACCGCTCGCTCACCGCACTCGACACCGCCGTTGCAATCGCACTCGTCGTCGTGTTGTCCGATCTGAGCCATCGCTACATCGAGAATCCGATCCGCTTCTCGTTGCGCCTCGCCGCCGCACCTCGACGCTCACTCGCCGTCGGACTCGCCTCCATCATGATCACCGCGGCAGTGGGCACCGCGACGATCATGCGTCAGCCCGATCTCTCAACCGGGGTGTTGGCGGCAGCCCCAGAGGTCGTCGATGGCCTGACTCCAACGACCACCGTCCCGGTGGCTGCAGCATCGACGACCAGTGTCGCGGCAGGCGCACCGGCGCCTGAAACGACCACCACATCATCCACGCTCCCCCCTCCACCAGCGACAATCGACAACCGTGAGGCGCCACCACTTGCGGCGATCGTCGCCGCGCTCGACGCAACGGTGCTCCCCGACAACCTGCGGCCGAATTTGTTCGCCGCCAACGCCGACACCAGCACGCTCTACGACACCGCGTGCCACCAGTTCCTCAGCGCATCGGTGGCCGGTCCGTGCGAGTTCGGTGACCCCGACGGCAACATCACGATCGGTCTCCTCGGCGACAGCCACGCCGCCCAATGGTTCGCACCGATCGAACGAATCGCGAGCGACAACGGTTGGCGATTGATCGCCCACACTCAGGGCGGGTGCCCGATCATCGACACCGTCACCTGGAACCGGGGCGCCGCAACGTATCTCACCCAATGCGCACCATGGCGCGACGCCGTCATCGGTGAATTCGCTGACGCCGACGTCGACGTCGTGATCCTCTCCCAACACTGGGGCCTGCTCACAGGGCCCGAGGGTCGCGCTGTCTCAGCCGCAACTTGGCAGGACGCCCTTCCCGGTCTCTTCGCCACGATCAGAGCGATTGGGGCGGAACCCGTCCTGATGCTCGACACCCCCGATCCGTACGACTCGGTTCCGGCGTGCGCATCTGCCCACCGGAACGACCTCAGCGTCTGCGAACCCGGTGTCCTACGCCAGACCGAGCGTGCGGTCCGAACAGTGGCTGGGAGCATCGCCGATGACCTCGACGTGGGACTGATCGACCCGCATCGTTGGGTGTGCGTCGACCTGACACCCAACGATGACGATGACACGACACGATGCCCAATCGTCGTCGGCGACATCCTCGTCTATCGCGATAGTCATCACCTGACGAATACCTTTGCCGAGTGGATGACACCGGTGCTGGCAGCCGAACTCGTACCGTGGATCGCCGCACGGGCAAACTCCTGACAACGGCGACGTCTGTCGGCGTCGCGTGAGGGGATGCACGATGACAGAAGAGATCCACTGGTGGTCGGCGAGCGAGACAGCGCGCCGGATCGCATCAAAGGAAGTGTCGAGCCGCGAAGTGCTCGAACATCTGGTGAACCGAGTCGATCGCCTCGACGGCCCGATCAACGCCGTCGTCAGACGCGATCTCGACCGCGCCCGGGCCGCCGCCGACGCTGCCGATGCCTCAGTGCTCGCCGGCCATGATCTCGGACCGCTCCACGGCGTGCCGATGACGATCAAGGACTCGTTCCAGACCGAGGGGTGCATCACCACATCGGGCGCACCCGAACTCGCGGACTTCGTGCCGAGTGAGGACGCAGCTCCAGTCGCCCGGCTACGCGAGGCCGGAGCGGTGGTATGGGGCAAGACCAATCTTCCGATCTGGGCCGGTGACATCCAGTCCTACAACGAGGTGTACGGAACCACGGTCAACCCGTTCGACCATGGACGAACCTGTGGCGGATCGTCGGGAGGATCAGCAGCCGCGCTCGCCATGGGTTTCACCGCCCTCGAGCTCGGAAGCGACATCGGCGGCTCGATCCGTGTGCCCGCCCACTACTCGGGCGTCGTCGGGCACAAGCCGTCCTACGGCATCGTTCCCGCCCATGGCCAGATCCCGGGACTGCCCGGAACGCTCAGCCAGGCAGACATCGCGGTCGCCGGCCCGATGGCCCGACACGTCGACGACCTCGAACTGGCGCTCGGCATCATCGCCGGCCCCGATCGCTGGGATGCTCCCGCTTGGCGGCTCAACCTTCCAGGACCGCAACAGGACCTGGCGACCGACTTGCGCGTTGCGGCGTGGATCGATGACCCGGCGTCACCCGTCGATGCGGACACCCGTCGGGTGCTCACCGATCTCGTCGCTCGCCTCCGGGCAGAGGGTGTCGACGTCGACGACACGGCACGCCCCGGATTCACCCTCGACAAGGCCATCGATGTCTTCCAGAAGTTGCTCTACGCCGCGCTGTCGGGTGGACATGCGAGAGAGAAACTCGACCATATGGCCGCCGACACATCTGACTCTGCGCTTGGTTATGTGAAGCGAAACACCGCGATGCGCCACCGGGATTGGCTGAGCAACCATGAGCGTCGGCTCCAACTCAGGATGCGCTGGGAGGAGTTCTTCCGTGACTTCGACATCATGCTCATGCCGGTCCAACCCCGCGATGCGATCGAGCACGACCACTCCGAACCGCAGTTTGACCGCACCGTGATGATCGACGGCCAGCAGCGTCCGTACACCGACCTGTTCACCTGGGTCGGGCCGTCCGGGGTGAGTTTCCTACCGGTCACCACGGTGCCTGTCGGAATGTCGGCCGCTGGACTTCCGATCGGGGTGCAGGTCATCGCCCCGTATCTCCATGACCGTACGGCGCTGTCGTTCGGCCGCTACCTCAGCGATCTGCTGGGCGGCTGCCCGCGTCCCGCTGCAGCCGATTACTGAGCGAGTCGCTTGGGCCAACCGATCCGAACATCGGTTCCGGCGGAGAACAGCACATGGGGTGCACCAACCGGCGCGCTCAACCCTGCTGCCGTCGTGAGTCGCTCATCGAGATGCTCGATTTCTGCCTCGTGTAACTGCCAGGCCGGATGTTCGACGGGCGCGTATCCGAAGCGACCGTACGGATTCGACGAAATCAATCCCCAGCGAGCAGTGAGAAACGCCGTCAATGGATCGGCGTCGACGGCCGAGCCCACCCGCACCGACAGAGACGCTGTCGCACCACGACCCGAACTGGGCCATCGCCGATCGACCGACGACATCACCCGATCACCCACCCGTACGTGCCTGACATCACCGACGCAATATGGGATCCGGTAGCCGAGGCGAGCGACGACCGCAGGCAGGTAGCGGTCGATGTCTAGCGACAAGAAGTAGACCCCGCGCCGGCCCCGAGAGCGCACGTAGGTCCGAATGTTCACCTCGGGGAACGAACCGACGTGCGGAAGGGGGTGCAAGATGGAGGGCGGGAAACCGAGTCCGTCCATGTGAAACGGGATCAATCCCACCCACGCCGATCCATCGAACGTGTCCACCTCGACTCCGGCGGGAAGAAGTCGTTGCACCTCGGACGGGTCATAGCGCCAGTGCACAAAAACGATCTCGTTCCACGACTGCACCATCACCGGTCTCGCCACCGGAGATGGGCATTCGACCGAAACCGATTCGTCACTCATGTGAGTCGCGCCACCATCGCCACCGCAATGGCGCACCGCGCCGACCAGCCAATGGTCCTGACCCAGTTCCCTGCCACGAGGCCAGCCACCACCTCAGCAATCGATCTGGCGTCATCCGCTTCGGCGAGTCGGGCATGTCGTGGCACCTGAACCAACACCGTCGAGATAAGAACGACGGCGAGGAGCAACCCCGACACAGTCGGAAGTATCCGGCTCAGTCCGGCCGGCGGATCGACGAACAGCCAGATCGACGCCAGGCCTTCAACGGCCATCGGCGGACCGACCACGAACGAGGTGCGTCGCTGGTTATCGCGGGCATAGTCGATCGACTGCTCAGGGCCAACCTTGGAGAACAGTGGGTAATGGACGACCTGCACGAACCAGATGACACCGGTCATCATCGTCGCTGCAACGAGATTCGCCATTGCAGGGATCATCGTCGAACACGCTCAACCATCGAGCTCTAGCCTCGCCATCCATGGCCCGACACGCCAAACCCTCCCCCGATCCACGATGGTGCGATGGTTGCGGGCGCTCGATCGAGTGGCGCGCGAAATGGGCACGGGACTGGGAGTCGATCAGGTGGTGTTCTGAGGGCTGTCGGCGACGGGGCGTTACCGATATCGATCGCCGGCTGGAGACCGCGATCGTCGACTTGCTCGAGGCGAGACCTCACGGTGCCACGATCTGTCCAAGCGAGGCCGCACGCCGTGTGGACGAGCATGACTGGCGCCCATTGTTGGAGCCCGCCCGTCGGGCCGCACGTCGACTGGTCGTTGCGGGTCGGGTCGTCATCACCCAGCAGGGCCGAGTGGTCGACCCGTCGACGGCCCGAGGTCCGATTCGGATCAGAGCCCTGCGCTGAACGTCGTTCGAAGGTCGGCCATACCCACCACCTCGACCAAGCCAGATGTGCCGAGTTCGGCGAGCGTCGACGACCACGACGGATGCATCAAGGCCGTCACTTCATCGGTGCGTACATGGCTGCGACCGGGGTCAATTGACTCGATCTCACCGGGATGGCAGGGATGGAGCGCCAAGAACACCAAC